>BPGU01000004.1:0-300000 GCA_026003195.1 Armatimonadota bacterium | reverse complement strand
CCGAGCAAGGCATAGAGGGGTTGCAGCAAGCCAACCCAAAGGAGGAAGTCCAGCGTGCGAAACAGCACCCATTGCAGAGGTTCGGCGAGGAGAGTATTGGGAACAAGATGCCACCACAGGAAGGCAAGCAATACCACCTCCCCTGCTGAAGGAAGAGTCATGCACCGCACCGAGGCTCTGTTGGTCCTAGAGATGACGTTCACATGGTCTGTCGCATCCTTCGGTAGAAGTAGATAGCCAGAACCAGTAAGAGCACACCGGGAACAAAGAGTGCCCACGTCGCCCGCAAACCTTTACCTGCGGAAGGGAGCTTGCCTTGCTCATATGCCATGCGCTTAAGGGCAGCTTCTTCGGGAACTGAGCCAGACCAACGATATTGTACGGCATGTTGTTGAACGTTGGGTTCAACGTGGTTTTCGAAGGTGACGTTGTCAATCAGGCGGTAGTCCACAACGGTATTTCCCAATGGCAGATGAAAGTCACAGCCAGCTGCCTTGGATACAGATTTTAAAGAAAACCGATATAGGATATGCATCCAGAGGTTGTCAAAGGGGACGACCCGTTTTCGTGTAACATAAGAAGGAACCACCATGCCAGAATAGGTTGTGAAGCGCTGTATCTGCCATACGTCCGGCATCACAGGCGTCCCCGAAAGAATTTCGTAGCGGAGCAGACGCCCACTGTCTCTTTGGATTACCATTCGAATGGTTGAATTCGCCCAGCCGGGTGGAGAAGTAGACCTTAAAATTACCGTCTGAGGTGTTGTGGTCTCCACTTGCCACTCACTGGTATACATCCGTAGTGGGTTGTCCAATGACAACACTGTCATAAAAAGAGTTTGCTCGCCGACGCCTGAAAGATTTCTCTGCCTCCGGCATTCCGTAGAGCTACTCCAGATTTGCACAGGCAGCAATGGCGGAGGCGGCACTGCGTCGCCAGATTGGGGGACAGGAGGTGGTGTAGAACGCGGGACGCTGTACTCAATAGCAAGTTTGTCCGTAAATACACACAGGGTATCCACCGTCCCGCCGATAGGCTCCGTAGAGAGATGCACTCGCTTTGCACCGAATCGCTGGCTATAATTTTTAGCCAAAAGGCTCGCCAAGCTAGGTGGCAATCCAAAAGTAGGAAACTCCCCCGAAACAACCACTTGCTGACCGCGCTTGCATATTTCTACCCTGAGCCCCTTTCGGTAAGCCGCGCCTTTAGGAGGTGCATGCACATCCCGTTCAGAAGTAGAACGTTCTGTAAACCACACATACACGTCGTATGTCCACTTCCAAAGAAGGTCTCCGGAGCGATCCTCCCACTGCTGAGCCAATTTGGCTAAGCGGCCTACCTCACTGTTTTGGTACACGGGTTGTGCACCAACATATGCAACCAAGCCAAGCACGACCAGCACAGTTACGAAGCCTTTCAATGTCGCTTTTCCTCCTCCTGACATTATCCATCCAAGTTCTAGAACCAGCAGAACGGGCTGGGCAAACACCCAGCCCGTTGGGGTGAGAAATAGCCTATGTGCCTCCCCCCACAGGCCCTCCTACGCAGGTTCGTCCGTACGTACCTTGTTCCTTTCATGTGCTGCATACCTCTACCTCCTCACGATCTCCCCTGCTGCCCTTGAGGCCCTACCACCGTAAACCGCACCGTCAACCGCTCGCGCCATGAGGCATCTCCCGTGCGCAGGATGATGTCCACCGCCTCCTGCTGCGTACCGGGCATCCTGCCTTCCGTATCTACCTGCAACTGCACCTCGCGGATACCCAGCGGAGGTAGAACTCCCTCCCGCAACCCCGCGGCAGTGCATCCACATGTGGGTTGTACCTCCACCTGCAGGCAACGCAAACTGGGGTTCATCAGCCAAACATGGTGCCGTATCCGCGTGCCCGCTCTTACCTGACCAGCGTCGTACTGCTCTCCAACCAACCATACCCGTTCGCCAGGTAAGGCGTACTCCGCCAGGGCAACCAGAATCATCCACCCTGCCCCCAAGCACGCCAGCACCACAGGCAGACGGCGAGACGGTCTCCGGTTCATGGGTGGTAAGGACCCTCCAAGCAGAGAGGTTGTTTTCTATCTCTATTCTACTCTGTCCCCCCCCCGTGTCAATACCTAAATTTTGCCATTTTTGTACCCAATTGGTACTAGATAGAGCGTTTAATAAACCCAGCGCGCACGCGATATACACTAACTGCGCCACGTTCTCCGCACCCACCCGCGCTCGCGCCGCCGCCAGATGACGACGAACCGTCTGCTCCGAACAACCCCTGCGCTTCGCCGCCTCACGTACACTGCCCGTGTCCACATATGCCTGCAATGTCTCCACCTGAGCCTGTGTGAACACAGGAGGCACTACCACCACCGCATCCGCAACGCACGGCTTCACGCATACGGTCACTTGCTCCCCATCACGCAAGTACCGCAACAGACGTGCGCGTAACACTGCATCCGGACAGATCAGCCATACGGTAGGCATACAGGATACCTCTTGCGGTAGAATGCTGGCAATATCATAAAACAAGGTATACAGGTTGTCAAGAGTAATTGCCTGACGGTTTGCCTGTGATATAATGGAGCTGCAGGAGGAATAGAACAATGATTACCGTGCTCAGAGCCAGAGTAGAAGGTGGCGTGCTCCGTCCGTTGCGGGATATACACGTCACCGACGGACAGGAAGTGGAGGTGTTGCTCTACACGCCCGTCTGGATACAGACAAAGACCGTTGACAAGATTAAGGTTTGACAGGATACTATGGTGATGTGTGCCGGCTGGGCAGGAGCTTCGCCGTCCGGGTGAAAAAGTACAGGACTGAAGATTACACAAAACGAGAGGTTTGCTATGAAGGCAGAGGTTATCTCCTACGGCGGATGGCAACAGTGTCTGCGCATGGCGAATGATGAGGTAGAGCTGGTCGTCACAGCGGAAGTAGGACCGCGTGTGATACGCTTCGGCTTTCTGGGCGGTGTGAACGAGTTCGTGGAGTACCCCGAACAGATGGGCTTGACCGGCGGCGACGAGTACCGCGCCTATGGCGGTCATCGGCTGTGGATTGCGCCCGAGGTGGTGGAGCGCACCAAACACCCCGATAACCTGCCTGTCGAGTGGGCGCAGGAGGGCGAGGGGCTGCGCGTCACCGCCCCTGTGGAAAAGGGTACGGGCATCCAGAAGTCTCTGCGCCTCTGGCTGAACCCCCAGCGCAACCATGTGCATGTGATTCACCAGATCACCAACCATAACGTATGGCCCGTCACGCTGGCACCGTGGGCACTCACGGTGATGGCACCGGGCGGACGGGTGATGGTGCCCCAGGAACCGTATCGTCCACACCCCGACTTCTTGCTGCCGGTGCGTCCTCTGGTGCTGTGGGGCTATACTGACATGAGCGACCCGCGCTGGCGATGGGGCAGGCGGTATGTGCAGCTCAGGCAGGATAGCGGTGCGCAGTATCCGCAGAAGTTCGGCGCGTTGAACACGCTGGGCTGGGCGGCGTACGTGAACGGCGACCGCGTGTTCCTCAAGCGATTTCCGTACGACCCCAAAGCGCAGTATCCCGATTTCGGCTGCAACTGCGAATTCTTCACCAACAACCGTATGCTGGAGGTGGAGAGCCTGGGTGGGCTGGTGACGCTGGAGCCGGGCGAATCGGTCACGCACGAGGAGCACTGGTACCTGTGGCGCGGCGTCTCGGTGGGCGAAAGCGATGAGCAGATAGATGAGGCGCTAACGCCTCTGCTGGCGCAGACGCAGGAGGTGTAACGCTCTCGGCAGTTTGGGTATAATGGTAGTGCTTTTCTACACTGGTTTGTCATGCTGAGCTTTAGCGAAGCATTTCGTCTCCTCTGTCATGCTGAACAGGGTGAAGCATCTTCCAGATTCTTCAGCATGACAAGGAAGGGCGGTCATTTTCAGATACTCGCATGTGGCAGGGTGGTAAATATGGGCAAGACCATCACAATCGACATCCCTGATGACCTGTACGAGGTCTTCACTATGATAGCGAGTGCCTCGGGGAAACGGATAGAAGAGGTTGCTCTGGACTTCTTCTCGAAAACAGCCCCGCGTTCTCGCCACTACAAAAGCCAGGAGGAAGTAAATGAAGCGCGAGCGCGTTTCGAGCGACACTTCGGCGAGATTAGTCTGGGATATGCTACCGGAGCAGACAACGAAAGTATCGACGCCGACCTCGCAAGGGAATACAGTAGTTCGCATGAGGAGAATCCGTAATGCTGCTGGATACATCAGGGCTACTTTGTCTACACCACCGTGACGAGCCACAACACGAGTATGCTAAAAGACTTTACTATACTGCGACAAGAAAAGTAACCCATAGTTACGTCCTTGCCGAGTTCGTCGCCTTATCACAGACGCGTCTTTTACCACAAGAACCTGTTCTGAGTTTCGCCATTGACTTGCTGGACAATCCGGATATCGAGGTCGTATGGGTAGACGAGACCCTGCATCGCCATGCTATGGCATTCTTACTAACCAGGCTCGACAAGGGTTACTCTCTATGTGACGCAGTGAGCTTTCTTCTCATGCGTAGTCGAGGTGTGTTGGAATCGCCGACTACGGACGCTCACTTCGAGCAGGAAGGTTTCGTGCGGCTTCTTAAGCCGTGAGAGGTAGGGACCATGCACATCCCGGATGCCTATCTCAGTCCCGTTACGCATGCCGCAGCCGCTGGAGTCATGATGCCTCTATGGGCGGTGGCAGCGCGACGCACTGCACGCCATCTGTCCGCTCAGCAGGTTCCGCTGCTGTCGCTGGGGGCGGCGTTCTGCTTTGCCATCCAGATGTTCAATGTGCCCGCTGTGGGTGGCACGACGGCGCACGCGGTCGGAGCCACTCTGCTGGCGATACTGCTGGGACCCTGGACGGCGTTGCTGGCGGTGACGCTCACACTGGGCATTCAGGCGATATTTTTCGGCGATGGGGGCGTGCTGGCGCTGGGTGCGAACTCTTTCAACATGGGCTTCGTCGCCGCTTTCAGCGGATACGGGGTGTACCGCCTGCTGGCGGGCAACGGGGAGCCGGGTAGCAGACGTGCGTTGATGGCAGCAGGAGCGGGCGCGTTTGTGGGGTCGGTGCTTTCCGCTGCCAGCACAGGGGTCGTTCTGGGCATCCAGCCGCTGATTGCGCACGATGAGGCAGGACGCGCCCTGTACTTCCCCTTCGGGATGAACGTCTCCGTGCCTGCAATGGTGCATATCCACTTGCTGGTGGCTGCGCCCGTAGAGGCGATAGTTACTATGGCTGCGCTGGCGTACCTGTGGCGCAACTTCCCCGAACTGGTCAGCCAGCGTCGGGTGGTTCGGGCAGATAAGCCGATGCGCCTGTGGATAGTGTTTGCGCTGGTGCTGCTGCTGACGCCTCTAGGGCTGATTGCGACTGGCTCCGCATGGGGCGAGTGGGACGAGGAGACGCTGCAAAAACTGGTGGGCTACGTGCCGGTGGGCATTCTGCGCTTCGGGGAGGGCGTGCTGAAGCCGCTCATTCCCGACTACACCCTGCCCGGACGCGAAGGCAGGTTCTGGGAAGTGGTGAGTTATATCTTCTCGGCGGCTGTGGGGGCGACCATCGCGGCATGGATTGCCCGTGCGCTGGTGCGCAAACCATCGCCGGTTCCGGTGGAGGTGACTGCCCGTAGCTCCCCTGCCAGCACGTTACCCGCATGGATGCTGCGGGAGGAGCAGTTACCCCCTTCTGTCTCACCGGTCTCGCGCAGGCGGTGGCTGGAACGCACCCTGCTGCATCTGCGCGAAGCGGTGGCGAACGCGGTTGCGGCGGAGGAGTGGGCACGTCAGCCCGGCTATCTGCAACGGCTGCACCCCCTGGCAAAAACGCTGGCTCTGCTGGCGGCGCTGCTGGCGGTGTCCCTCTCGCGCTCCCCTGCGGTACCTTTTGCCGTGCTGATGGGTAGCATCTTTCTGGCAGTCGTATCACACCTGCCGTTGCGCAGCCTGTTCGCACGCGCCCTGGCACCCGTGTTGCTCTTCGGCGCGGTGCTGGCTCTGCCTCTGGTATTCCATGCGGTGACCCCCGGGCGTGTGCTCTGGGAACCTTTTGGCTGGCACACAGCTGCCGTCAGCGACAGGGGGCTTCTCTCCGCGCTGATGCTGCTATTGCGCATTGGCTCGGCGGTCACCCTCACCCTGCTCTGGAGCCTGACGACCCGATGGCATCTTCTGCTGCATAGCCTGCGCAGTCTGCGCGTGCCCCGCTGGATGGTGACCGGGCTTGCGCTCACCTACCGCTACCTCTTCACGCTGGTGGATACACTGGCGGAGATGGTTCTGGCTCGGCGTAGTCGACAGGTGGGCGCGGTGACGGCACAACAGGCGCGAGCTTATGCCGGGGTGAGCGCAGCGGTGCTGCTGGCGAAGAGCCTGAGTCTGCAGGAGGAGGTGTACCGTGCGATGCGCTCGCGCGGCTTCGACGGCGACCTGCGCGGGGCGTATCCGCGACGCTGGGCTTGGGGCGATACCCTGTGGCTGTTGCTGGCCGCGCTATGGCTGGTGGGAGCGAACTGGATAGGAGGATGACATGTCGGCAAAGGAACTGATATACGAGTGTGAGAAGGTGCATTTTGTGTATCCTGACGGCACGCCCGCGCTCTCGGAGGTGTCGTTCCGGGTCTGGCGGGGCGACCGTGTGGCGATTCTGGGCGTGAACGGTAGCGGTAAGTCTACCCTCCTGCGCCTGCTAGACGGACTGATGGAGCCAACGCGCGGCGAAATACGATTCATGGGCACACCACTGACCGAGCGCAACCTGCAGAACTCCTCTTTTGGCAGAACCTTTCGTCAGCGTGTGGGCTTCGTGTTTCAGGATGCAGATGCACAGCTGTTCAACGCCACCGTGTGGGACGAGGTTGCCTTCGCCCCGCGCCAGATGGGCTTGCCTGAAGAGACGGTACGCACCCGCGTGACCGATACGCTGAATCTGCTGGGCATCGCCCACCTGGCGGAGCGTGCCCCCTTCCGCCTGAGCGGTGGTGAAAAACGTAAGGTGGCTATCGCCTGCGTGCTCAGCATGAACCCCGAAGTGTTGCTGATGGATGAGCCTATCGCCGGATTAGACCCGCGCATGCAGGTTTGGCTGGTCAACACACTGCAGCTTTTGCACGAGGCGGGTAAGACACTGCTGATCGCCACCCATAACCTGCACCTGCTGCCGCAGATTGGGGACAGAGCGATTATCCTTTCCGAAGAGCATACCCTGCTGGCGGACATGCCCCTGCCAGACGCGCTGCAGGACACACAACGGCTCGTCCAGGCAGGACTGCTCCACGAACACCTGCACGCGCACGGCGATACGGTGCACTCCCATCTACACGGGCACGAGCATCATCATTGACGGACGTGAATCCTGCCCCGTGCCAGCGAAGCGAACACGCCCAGCAGGCTGAGCACGGTGGAGATGCCAAACGCGACACGCATACTGCGAAACAGTTCTGCGCCATGCTCCGGGGAGAGCGGCATTCCCGGCATCATGACCGAAAAGATGAGCAATATCATCGCCATGCCGAAGCTCTGCCCCAGCATCCGCGCCGTGCTGACCACAGAGGACGCTACGCCATAGCGCGCGCTGGGCACTGCGCTCATGATGGCGTTCACGTTGGGTGAGGAGAAGAGGGCGAACCCCAGCCCCGACGTTGCCAGCACCGCCACGAGAAACGGGATGCTCGCCCGATACGGCATGAGCGCGTAAGCCAGCAGACAGAAGGTGGTCAACAACATCCCTGCCGATGCGACGATGCGAGGCTCCCGCTTGTCCGAAAGCGCCCCCGCCAGCGGTGAAAAAGCTGCCTGCACCACTGGTTGCACCAGCAACAGCGTGCCTGCCGACTGTGGCGTAAACCCACGTACCGTCTGCAGGTACAGCGACATCAGGTAGCCGACGCTGAAGGTTGCGCCGTAGTTCAACAGCGCGGCGAGAGTGGAGAATGTGAACACCGTGCTTTCGCGAAACAGCCGCAGGTCCAGCAGGGGATGCGCTTCTCGTCCCGCCCGTACCCCCCAGATAACCAGCAAAAGAACCGCCGCGCCAACCAGCACAGCCCCTGCCTGTTTGAGGCTCACCGCGCTCAGGAGCAATGTGAGCGCCAGGCAGTAGAGCAGCGCGCCTGTGGTGTCAAACGGCTCCCCCTTTGCGGGCGACCACTCGCTGTGGATACGCCGAGCGAATAGCCACGTGACCCCTGCAAGCACCGCGACTATCAGGAATATCGCTCGCCAGCTCACCGTTTGCGTGAGGAAACCGCCGATAACGGGACCCACCGACAATCCGATATACACCGTCGCGGTGTTGTACCCCAGCGCTTTGCCGCGCTCCCCGGGAGGGATTGCGGACGTGATGAGGGACACTGCCGTGCCAAACACCATTGCTGCGGCAATCCCCTGCGCCGCGCGTGACGCAATCAGCGCGAAAATGGACGGACTGATGGCGCACAACACCGAGAACACGCTGAAGAACGCGACGCCTGTGAGAAACACTCTCTTTCTGCCCAGCATATCCGCCAGCCGTCCAAACGGCAACAGAAACACCGCCGAAGCGATCAGATAGACCGACACCACCCAGCTGACCATCACAGCGGTAGCGTGCATCTGCTTGCCAATGACGGGAATAGCCACGTTGAGCGCGCTACCCATAAAGGGAGTTAAGAAAGAAGACAGGCTGGCAGCAATCAACACCGCGCGTTTTTCGTTCTGCATCATCCCCTGCTCCCATAACGCATATATGAAGCTCTATTGCGCACCAGCAGGCTCTTCTCCTGTTCGCGCAACTCAGCTCACGAACTGATAAACGGGCACGTTCAGGAGAACCGCCATCGCCGACCACAACGTCTGGGTGAGAATGTCTCCCAAAATGACCCCGAACACCAGAGGCAACGTTCGCTGGTACAACCGCATTCCCCCAAAGCGCAACACCAGCACCTTCAGCACCCATGCTATTCCGTAGTGTGACCAGAAAGAAAGCCCCGTCCCCGTGTGCGCCAGCACGTATCCCACTGGATGCAGAGGAAACCACAGGAACTGCTGACGCAGCCACGCCAGTGCAACCACAACCAGCGCGCCGACGCCTGCCCACTGCAACCCCACAGTATCCACCGGCATGGGGTTGCGAAACCAGTCATCTGCGCGGCGCGATAAGCCGATAGAGCTGGCGGTAATGGCATAGTACACCTTTGCGGTAGACCAGCCCAGCGCGTACGACCAGTACAGGATGACCACACTACCGACTGCAATGCCCAGCAGGGTAGCTAGCACAAGCACCCCAGCAGTGCGCCTGCGGTTCCAGCCCGCGCTATCTGCCATCTTGAATGCTTCAAAATGAAAAGGCATGGGCAGAAAGCGCAGGTCAGCTGCATACCACTGCGAAACCCCCAGCGCGGCGATACTCTGTTGCGAGAAACTACCACTGCCCAGCAGAGAGACCATGTTGCCGTGCGCCCCGCCGAACGACCCAAACGCCCACGCCGCCCCCGACTCCGCCCGCACCCTGCTGAGCGCAATGGCATACATTAGGATCGTCCCGATAAGCAATAAGCCTGTCCACCACGCCATCCCCAGTAATCGAAAGAACACTGCCAGCAGCATCACCCCCACCAACGCCACCGCGACAGCCCCCGCCTCCCACCGCTCGTGCGCACGCTGTCGATAACGCCTCACCCATCGCCACAGCACCAGTCCCCCAAACGCCATAAATGCACCCACGTTCTGCTGGGCAAGGTAGGGCATTCGACGAGCGTACGAACCCGCTGAGGGCAGGTCCCAACCCAGGTACGCGGCGAGCACCAGCGCCAGCCGATCGCCGATTCCGAACAGAAATACCGAGAAGCTGATGTCCGCCGGTGCCAGAAACGCGAACCCTATCACGAACGGCGTGAAGCCAATCAGCCACGGGGCGCCTGCACTCCAGGGACGGTCGGGGAAGAGGAAGGTGGTGAAGTCCACGTGTTTTAGCTGGATGGCGGGCACGGAAGGGAAATAGAAATTCAGTGCGAGCAGGCTCTCCAGCACCGCAGGCACCGCAAAGCCAAACCAGAACAATCCGCTGCGCCACAGCGGGGTACGTGGCTGGCACATCTCCAGAGGCAGCATGACTATCGGAAAGGTGAGCTTCTCCTCCCGGATCCATGACCGGCTCACCAGCAGAGCCAGCGCAATCATCACCACCGCAAACACAAAGCTCATCCCGCCCCATGCCAGCATCGTGGGCAGCCACACCCACAGGTCCGGTACGCTATTGCCGTAGAACAGCCCTCGTAGCACATCACGGTCCTTAGGAGCAACCCAGTCGGGCAGAAGTGCCATCATGCGCGACCAGCTCGGAGAGGTGCTGTAGTAGCGCATCCACGACACCGCAGGAAACATCAACTGCAACGCGCCGTAACCGACAAGACATGCCGTGGCACTCAGGCAAACATAAACCAGCAACATCGCATGCGAGTTGTAAAAGTGGGGAAACCATCGCCTCACCATCGCCAGCAGAGCCAGCAGAAAAATGCCCGGCATCACGATAGACCACGAGCTGATGAATACCTTACCGGGCACCTCGGAAGCCACAATCCAGAAGACAACCAGCATCTCGCACAACAGAGCAAGCACCAGCGCCCCTCTCAACGCTGGCTGGCAGGTAAGAGGACCTGGAGATGTCTCGTCTCCAACAGTACGCTCCCTTAGCTCGGTTTGCGGTGGCGACATATTCGTTCACTCTGAACACTAAACGTTCGCTTTCACCCGATACCTCTCTTGCTCCACACGCTGCTGGGCGAGCTGGTAATACTCCGGCACAATCTCAAATCCGATGTACTGCCTGCCCATCTCTTTGGCAACCAGGGCGACCTGCCCCGAACCGAGGAAGGGGTCCAGCACCACATCCCCCTCCGCCGAGGAGTACTGCAGAATCTTGCGCACCAGCTCCGCGGGTAGCTTGGTGGGCGTTTTCACGTCGCCGTTCCAGTACTCGCGAGGTATCACCCATACATCCTCCATATCGCGATAGCGGGGATTACCGTCCCTCGTGCGCGTGGCGGGAAACCGGCAATCGGGGTAGAATCTCCTCAGTCGGTCGTTCTTGCACACATACAAACAATGATAGTGCGAGGTCACGAACCGGCGCTTTGTGTACACACCAAACTGGTACTTCCAGATGATATGGTTGACGGTGAGGAAGCCTGTCTCGTCCAGCGCGTTCAGAATATCACGCAGGTTGTTCCAGCCGGAGAAGACATACATGCTGCCCGAATCCTTCAGCACGCGATACGCCTCCCGCATCCACGAAAGGGTAAAGCCGTAGTATTCCTCTGCAGGGATTTCGTGGTAACCTTCCAGCACGCGCTGCTGGGTACGGTTGTAGTTGGAACGCCTGGCGCGAAAATCAATAGCGAACGGCGGGTCGGTCACAATCAGGTCTACGCAACCCGCAGGCATCTGTTTCATCCCCTCACGACAATCCATCAGATAGATGCGGTTGAGTTCCACCGTCACACCCCTCCACTATCACGCCGGTTTGCTTTTATCGTATCCTAAAAGGAGACAGGTTTCAACGCACTCGTAAAAACTCTTCTACCCAGAGGAAGCCACGCTCATCTCGTGGAAAAACAGGTATCAGCACTGGTGGAGGGAGGCAACGATGGCTTTCAAACCGATGGATGTATGGCATTTCCGGTATCGCGGCTTCATCATCGGCGCGTGGTGGGGACCGTCGGCGACCGATGCGGAACTACGTCTTTATAGAGAGGCGGGCTTCAACGTGGTGATGGCGGGACGGTACATGCAGATGGATGACTACGCCGACGCCGACAAGGGCGTGCGCGAGCTCGATCTGGCACGCAAACACCGCCTGTGGGTGATGTTTGACACTTACACCAAGAACGACCATCCCTGGGGCGGCAAGCGGTCGGAAGAGCCTTATGAGCATCCTTCCCATCATCCCGCTAGCCTGGCAGAACTGCAGTGGCTTTACGAGCGAATCGGCAAGCATCCTGCCTTGCTGGGTTTCATGATTGGCGACGACCAGGGCGAAGTCACCCCTCGCTCGGCACAGTGCACGCGCTTTCTGTTTGAACAGCCCAAACCGCATCTCATGCCCTGGTTGTGTGGATGGATTCCGCCCGAGAATCTCGCCCGCCACAATAACCCGATAGCCAACCCACAGATATACCCCACCCTCTACGAGTGGCAGTTGTCCGCAGAGCAGCTCGCCTTGCGCTACGTCAATGCGTACGCTGCACACTGGCGACAGTGTCGGCAGCACGGGATTATCTTCTGGCCCATGTTCAATACCACCCACCCTGACCACGGCAAAACGGAGAAGGATATGTTCGGCTATCTGCCGAGCGACTCGCTGGTGCGTTTTCCGGCATACCTCGCGCTGGCGTATGGTGCACAGGGCATCTGGTACTTCACCTACAACGGCGGTGCCCTTCAGCACTACGGGCAGTACGAGACCACGACGGAGGCGAGGAAGGCATTGACCCCTCTGTATCCGGTGGTCAAGGAAGCCAACCAGCGCATCGCGGCGTGGGGCGAGAAAGTCATCGGACGGGAATGCATCAGTGTGTTCTCTACCGCCTTCCGTCAGGAGCAGCTACCCCCAGATAACCCGCCGTTTGTGCGTCCGACAGAAGGGCAGATTGTACAGGCAATGGACGACGACCTGCTGGTGGGTATTCTGGCTCAGAAGGGCAAGCCCTCGCTGGCGATGGTGGTAGACTGCCGCACCAGCAAAGGCTGGAACGACCTTCCGCCGCGCGAGGTGGAAATTCGATTCGCCCGCGAGGTGGAGCGTGTCACCCTGTACGACGGCAGGCGAGCACGCTCTGTAAAGGGCAATACTGTACACCTCCGCTTGCAGGCGGGCGGTGGGCAGATGGTACAGATTCAGTAATACCTCCCGAACTCTTCAAAAGCCTCGTACATCGCCACGATGTTCTGCCAGGACACTTCGGGACCGATTTCGCCGTGCAGAATCAGTCCGCCGTTGAACCTGCCGAACAGCTCCACCGTTTCCTTCACATGCTGGCGCACCTGTTCGGGCGTGCCGAAGGGGATAATGTACTGGCGGTCCAGGTCAGAGCGCACACACACCTTGCCTGCCAGTTTCTCCTCCAGCAGCTGGCGTGGCATCAGCGGATGCTGGGGATTGAGAACGTCCACCCCTATCTCGATAAGGTCGTCCCAGATGTCCACCGTCCAGCCGTCGGTATGGAAGAATATCTTCTTGCCCGCGTTTTTAATCGGCTCAAACATACGGGCGTAGCGCGGCTTGAAGAACGACCGCCACTGTCGCGGGCTGATCAGCAATCTATCCTGCGCGCCCCAGTCATCGGCGAAGGTGATACCGTCTACGCCTGCCTTTAACCACTTGTGGATATGCTGAAGGTTCCAGTGCACGAGGCGATCGGCGAGTTCATGCAGCGCCTCCGGCTCCTCCGCCAGGTCGAGGAACAGCTGTTCGCTGGTGCGCAGCCATTGCATCTGTTCAAAAAGCGTGCCTCCTCCACCCGTACGGAACCAGTCACACTCGGGCGACTGTAGTCGTCGGGCGATGTCCTCGAAGATGCTATCGTCGGGAACGGGGGGAAACTGGTAGTCGCGCAGCTGGTCCCAGCTTTTGAGGGGCGCCTCTTTCACCTCTCCTGCGCTGTAGCCCTTACGCCGCAGCCAGCGGCAACCCCACTGGTCTACGTATTCCTCGATGTCCCCTTCCACCTGCGGTTCCGGCGGGATGGAGAAGTTTCGCGCCCCGAAGTCGTCCGGACGTGCGTTCAGAAGGTCCACCAGCTTCTGCCCATGGCGCCAGAACGCGCCGGGGAACACGGCGTGCTGGAAGGGTACGCGGTCAGGACCGCGAAACTCAATAGCAGCAAGCACCCGTTCACGAGAGGTCATGGTTATCTCCTGTGTACCAGCGTTCTGTCATGACAAGCGATTCGCGATGGAGGCGGCTTTTCCTGTGCTGGCATCCTTATCGAAGGGGATGGCTTCAGCACCCTGCGGAAACGACATCCGAACCTGGTGATAGAGGCGTACTACCTGCGGGTTCGTGAGGGGCAACCTCTCTTTGAGGCGATTACTCCGCAAACACCAGGCGAGCTGTCTCTACCATCCGCGCCGTCAGGGTAGCGCCAGGTTCCGTCGTCAGTCGTTGCTGGAAAATCTGTGCCAGGGTAGTATAGTACCAGCGCTGAGCGTGCATGGGCGCTTTGAACCGTTCCCACCACTCTACGCCGTATACCCGCATGCCCTCGCGCATCGCCTGCAGGTTGTCCAGTTTGTCCGCGCAGGCTACCAGTAGCACGTCCCTGTCCTCTACGTGCTGAAGGTGTTCTATCGTGTGTTGCTTCCGTATCTGCCAGGGTTGTGACCTGTCGGTTTCTGTCACCTGTTTCACCAGCCATGCTACCCGATCACCAAACCGCATACGCAGCTCCTCTACAGTGGTGTCGGTATCCTCCAGTGTATCGTGCAGAAAGCCTGCGGTTGCTACCTCTTCCGAACAGCCATGTTGCAACAACAGATAGCCCACGTTCAAGGGGTGCAGTACGTAGGGGATGTTTGTCCCCTTGCGCACCTGCCCGCGGTGTCGCTCCACTACAAACTCGATGGCGTCTTGCAGCATCCCTTCACCTCCCGTTGGTTTGCATTTTACCATAACGCTGCGCGGAACGGGTGGATTCCCCTGCGCATTTCGCGAACGATAGGATAGACATCCTGCATCACAAGGAGAGGAAAAACCATGCCAGAGGTAAAGAAAGCGCGTATTGCTTTTGTGGGTTGTGGAGGACATGCCACCCATTCGCTTTTCCCTGCTGTAAACCTGATCCCCGAGATGGAGCTGGTAGCGGTGTGCGACCTGCGTGAGGAGCTGGCGCAACGCAATGCACGCTGGTTCGGTGCACTGCGCTGGTATACTGACGTCTCCACCATGCTGGCGAAAGAGGAACTGCACGGCGTGGTCGTAGTGGGACCGCCGCAGATGCATTACGAGGTCGGCAAACAATGTCTGGATGCTGGGCTACCCATCTTTGTGGAGAAGCCTTCCGCCCTTTCTGCCGCGCTGGCGCAGGAGCTGGCGGAACATGCTGACCGCAAAGGCTTGTGGGGTGCGGTGGCTTACATGAAGCGGTTTGCCGTCGGCTATGAGCTGGCGAAGCAAATCGCCCAAAAGCAGGAAGAGTTCGGGCAGGTGACGGTGGTGGAGATTCGCTTCTCTAACGGTCCTTACCCTGCGATATGGGGTATCCCCAGCGCACCGCAGGCGTTCCTCATCGGACAGGCGGTGCACCTGTTGAACCTGGCACGCTATTTCGGCGGCGAGGTGGAGGAGGTGTATGCCCGCCTGCATGTGCTGAGCGAGAACCGCTTCGGCTACGCCATCAACCTGCAGTTTGCAGGGGGCGCGTTAGGTATCCTGAACCTGAACGCGCTGGAGTCGCCCTCGTGGAAGATTCACGAGCGAATGGCTCTAACGGGCGTGGACTGCTGGCTGGAGGTAGAGGATATGCTCCGTCTGCGCTATCGCCCGCGCGGGGAGCCGATTGCCGAACCACACGTGGGCGGCAGGAACCAGTGGATCGAGTGGCAGCCTGACTGGACGGAAATCCTGAGGGTACATGCGGTGGGCTGTTTCGGCTATGCGGGTGAGCTGCAGAACTTCGCGCGGAGCTGCCTGGGGCTGGAGACACCTCGCAGCACCCTGTGGGACGGTGCGAAAGACCTGCAGGTGGCAGAAGCCGTCTGGCGCAGCGCACAGACAGGGGAGGTGGTGAAAGTCGGCGTGGGGGTATGAGGTGCAAGAAGGGCAGCCGCTTGCTCCGCTGCGCCTAGAATACGACACGGTGCACCACTGGTCGGCAGGAAAACATCCCCTCCACACGGAAACATCCTGCGGTGTCAAACAGGGTTAATGGGGCAAACGGATGGAACATGCCAACTTGCAGATTTTGGTAGCGATAGTGCTCTTCTCCACGTTGATACTGTGGAAGATATTCACCGCGCGACGAGGCAAAGCGGGGTTCATCCGCCGTATCCCCGGCTTGAACGAGATAGACGAAGCGATTGGACGGGCGACCGAGATGGGGCGCCCGATGATTTTCCACCCGGGCGTGGGCGAGGTGCAGAACGTGGGCACGCTGGCGGCGCTGGGCGTGCTGGGCTATGTGGCGCGCAAGGCGGCGCAGATGGGCTCGCGCGTGATTGTGACCACTGCGATACCGGTGATTGTGCCGGTGGCAGAAGATATCGTCAAACAGGCGTACACGCAGGCGGGACGTCCCGACCTCTTCAACGCCGAAAATATCCGCTTCCTTGCAGCATCGGGCGACCAGCTCGCGCTGGCGACCGCCAACGTGATGGAGCGCGAAAAAACCGCCGCGCACTTCTTCTTCGGTATGTACGACTATACCTCCCTCTTGCTCACCGAACCCGGACAGCGCACCGGAGCCATCCAGATAGCGGGTACCGACCAGTACTTTCAGGTTCCCTTTTTCATCGCCAGCTGCGACTACACCGTCATCGGCGAGGAGCTGTACGCTGCCAGTGCGTACCTCACGCGCGACCCCACCATGCTGGGCAGCCTCATCGGGCAGGACTATGCCAAGATCATCGTGCTGGCGGTGATTCTGCTTGGCGCGCTGAGCACTACTCTACTGGGTAGCCAGAACCTGTTTGTACAACTGATAGGGGTGTACCGATAGCCATGACCAAACGTCGGTTGATTGCGCTGGTGACCTTTCTGGCGGGACTGTATTATTTTCTGGAGTTCGTGGTACCGCCTACTGTGCCCTGGCGCACTGTGCGGGGTGAGGTAGTGGCGGTTACCACGGATGTTCTCACCCTGCGGGTAGACGGACAGGAACGGCAAGTACCCGTAGAGCCGACCTTGAAGGTGTATCGCGAACGTCCTACCGGCGCGCCGGAACAGGTAGAGCCTTCGCTGCTGCGCCCGGGCGACCGTATCCGCGCGGGTCCTACCACCTACCTGTCGGACTGGATTACCTCCGTGAATAATTTCTTCATCGTGCTGGGGGCGATGGCTTGGGGGATGGGACTGATCAGCCTCGCGATGGTGCATTCCAGCAACATCCGCCGTCGTCGCCCGGAGTGGTACGGCAGTGTGCTGTTCTTTTTAGCAGTAGGTGGAGGCATCGTGGCTGGGCTGGGCTACGGTATGCAAAGCGGCTGGCTGAAAGAGGCAAACGACGTGGTGTTCAACTACCTGCTTCGCCCGATGAGCTCGACGGTCTTCTCACTGCTGGCGTTCCACATGGCGACCGCTTCCTACCGCGCCTTTCGGGTGAAGTCCGGCGAAGCGGCGCTGATGATGACCTCGGCGTTTATCGTGATGCTGGGACAGATACCGATTGGGCTGTGGCTCACGCACGGGCTGCCCTCTTTCTTGCAGCTGCCTGTGATGGCGCAGTGGATACTGTATATCGCCAACTCCGCGGCGGTGCGGGGCATGTGGTTCGGCATGATGGTCGGTGCGATTGCAGTAGGACTGCGCTTCTGGCTCTCGCTGGAACGCGGCGCGTTTTTTGAGAGGGAGCTGTGAAGACTATCAGGTGCACCTCTTTCTCACCCTGTGGAGGGCGAGACTCCCGCCGAGCCGTTGGTGTCTGAACCGAACCCCCCAACCCCCTTCCCTACAAGGGAAGGGGGGAACTACGACACCCCCCTCCCATCATAGGAGAAGGGACGGGGAAGAGGTGGAATCTTCCGAAAAATCTTTCCCCGCTCCCCCGCCCAAATGCTTGACAACCACGCAAGGATGTGATATTGTGTCACTAGTAGCGCAGCTCCCACAGTGTGGCGAAAATCCCAGGCAGGCGGTGGCGCAAGGATTACATCAACGGGGTGTGGACACGGTATCCCTGTGGTGTGGCGTGTGGAGCGGGTGATTTGGTAGAGCAGCAGAAGCCGCTGGAAGGTGGCAGCTGGACGACGAGTGCCTTGTATCTGCAGGGTATCTCTCTGGTACGTCGAAACAGTGAGTGGCATCACTTTGACCCGCTGGGCACGGCGGGGGTGATCACGAACGGGAGCGCACAGGTGGTGAGCAACAACCTGTATGACCTGTTCGGGGTGTTGCGCTACCAGCAGGGCAGTGCGCAGACGCCGAGGAGGGCATGGCACGCCAGCGCGGCAGCAGGCACTGACGAGGACCTGAGCTTGTTCTACCATTCGGGCGGGGTTCTGTACCTTGCCAAAGTACAGCAGAGTTCACAACAAGGCGGCTCTAGCTACGATGAATGTATGAAAAGAATGAAACCCATAATGGGTGAGAGGTTGGCGGCGGTATTTTGCTTGCTCTTCCACTGGCTTTTCCCTGTTCCCAAACCGCCTCAGCCAACGCCCACGCCGCCAACACCTCCTCCGTCGCCGCCTGGTATCCCTCCACCGGTACAACCGCCGGTGCACAATCCCTGCCCTAAGGGCATGAACTGGATACAGGTGAACTGTACAGCCGGGTCCCTGGGACGATGTATTCCCGATAAGGACGTTGAGAAATGGCATGCCTGCTGCCGGGCTGACGGTACGCTATATATCGGGACAGACTCAAAACAATGTGAACCCAAACCACAGAAGCCAGCGACCGAACCGGGGACATCGGCGTGCCACTAAGGAGGTGACGTAAAGTGCGTATAGCTTTTCTTGTAGCAGCGATAGAGATGGTTCTCTTAGCTACATCTGGGAGCCATGCACAGGATGTTCGTCCTGCTGAGAAGTGCTTCTATTACCGGATAGCTGTTGCCACAGTCGGCACTCAGCAGCAAAGCATGGATCAACTCGTGCTAACGGTGGTAGAAGTATACCGGCAAGGAGAGAAGTGTCGCGTTGTGGGAGAGCATGGGGAGACATGGCTCACCGACGGTGAGACATCTGTGTTTTTTCACCGCGACGCACGCAAAGGTTGGGTTTACCCCTCACTTCCTGATGGTCTCGTGCTCTCCCAATTGGGAGGGATTGCGTTTCCGATCAGCTTCCTGGTCACAGAAAGGGTTTCATTCCCTATGAAGGCATTACGCTCTGAAGAGGTAGGGTCTTCCATCTGTACGGTGTGGGATACCGACACTCTGTGGCCTCTCATAGGAGTGAGCAATGGTAGTAAGGGACGCATGACCATATGGGTCCCTCGGGAGAAGGGGACAATACCCATCGGGTTTCAAAGGCTTCGGCTCAGCATTGAAAACAAGATGGTCATCGAGGCGCGGCTGATCGAGGCAAAAGAAGTTCCCAGCAGTACAAGCTTGTTCAACGTGGATAAAGATATTGCCCTCGTGACTATTAGTAGTCGCGAGGACCTGTTCAAGATGGTTAATAGCCAACTCAGCCAGAGCAAGGACTGACGACACCTCTTCGGCACAGCAGTTCAGTGGAAGGTCTAGAAGGACGCCGACGTGCTCTGCGTTCGGCAGGGTTGGGTGGTCGTCGGTGGCGCAAGGATTACGTGAACGGGGTCTGGACGCGGTATCTGTGCGGAGCGGGTGAGCTGGTAGAGCAGCAGAAGCCGCTGGAGGGTGGCAGCTGGACGACGAGTGCCCTGTATCTGCAGGGTATCTCTCTGGTGCGTCGAAACAGTGAGTGGCATCACTTTGACCCGCTGGGCACGGCGGGGGTGATCACGAACGGTTCTGCTAGTGTCATCAGCAACAACCTGTACGACCTGTTCGGGGTGTTGCGGTATCAACAGGGCAGTGCGCAGACGCCGTGGAGGTGGAAGACCGACAGGATAAGCGACGAGGGTCTCCTGGTGAGCGTGGGATGGAAGAGTTGGTGCTGGGTGATCTGGCCCGGTAGATTGTGTGTTGGGCCTGGATGTAAGGGCAACCCGAAGTGCCCTCCCAAAAATCCTAGCGACCCAGCATACGCAGGCTGTTTGACCATTTGCAAATCTTTCGCTGCCTATTGCAAGGCACTACCTCAGGGGTCTTCGCTGTGCGAGAGCGTCTTGAAGCTTGGCTGCGAGGCGATTTGTGCAGACATTAACAACCGCGATTACTTCGGAGGATGCTACAAACCCTGTCTTCACCTCCCTAGCACCACGTGCAGTGACTGTTGCGAAAAACTTTGCCCAGGTGAAGGCGGAGGACCAGCCATATGTTGGAGAAGGTGCGTCCTTGCTCTAGAGCCGGATAGCAATTAGGCACGCACCCCATTCAGCGTCCTTGAACATCCCTTAAAGGAGCCGAAAAGGAGGGAGTACAGACATGAAGACGATGGTGCTAAGAAAGATAGGCAATAAGGTGCTAGAACCACCTTTATTTTTCCCACAAGGGACAGAGGTCGTAGGAATAGAAATATTAGCTGACAAAAACATGGGGAAAGAGGAATACTATATTGGCTATGTCGCAGTGGTACCAGCAAGATGGGAAGAGGTTGAAAGGTTCTACCAACAGCGCTACCGCAACGAAAAAGTACGTTGGCACCATCCACGCACAGGCAAGATCAAGAGCGTTGCGGTAATTTTGAGCCGTTCGAACGGCAAGGCGAAGGAAACCGTTGCCACGCTGACATTCTCGGATGGGGTGCAAGGGGAAGCCGCCTCCAAGTACATCGGCAGCAGGCAGGGGAAGTGGACAAGTATATACGCCTTAGTGGAGGCAGATGAACTTCGAGCTCAGCTGGATGCTCTGGCGAAAGACCCCGTAGGGCACCTCGTCACGTTCTCAATCCACATACCACAAATTGAATAGGGATAGTGAAGCCGTGTGGTGTAAGAAGGTATGTTCCTCTTTCCCGGTGGAGGTGGCAGGAGGAGGCTACAAAACGACATGAACGAGCGGCCTCGCTCCGATCCGCTGGGCACGGAGGAAACCTAACCCCCCTGCCCCCTTCCCTACAAGGGAAGGGGGCGTCCGACGCGCGGCTCCCCTCTCCTCGCAGGAGAGGGGACGGGGGAGAGGTTGACCAACCAGGCATCGCGGAAGTGATGAGGAACATGTCGGCATCAGTGGTCAGCAACAACCTGGTTGACCTGTTTGGGGTATTGCGGTATCAGCTTGGCTGTTGATGGGCGTTCTGGCTGGACTAGGGACGGGTTCGCATAGTCTACAGGCGTTTCCAGAAGCAACAAGCGTGCGTATCGGCTACCACCTGATGTGCACGGTGATCCGCGCCGGAGCCCGCACATTCTGCTCCTGCAAGAAGCGAGCGGTGACCCGGTTATCCTCTTGTGACACAGAGGTTTGTATCGTTCGCCCGTTTATCTGCACACTGGCGGAGCGCAGGGTAGTGCCTTCCGGCAACTGGAACACCAGCTCACGCAAGCGCAGAGAACCATAGCGCAGGTCTATCTCCTCACGCTGCTCGCTGCGCCCGCGCTTCTGGGCAAACAGCCCCCACCCCGTGCCGGTGATAAAGAAACTGCGATGGTGCTCGGGTTGCCAGCGTGGGGCGAAACCCAGCACGCCGTTAGGTGTGTCCAGAATCAACCCCTGCGCGGCGAGCAACAGCCCAAACGAACTCATCGCGCGGGCGTAGAACTTGCCGCACTCCAGCTCGTTGAACGGGTTGCCTCCCGGACCCGAGTCCAGCCCGTCGCGTCGTCGCCCATCGTAGCGGCTGCGGGCGGTGTTCACTATCTCTACCGCCTCCTGCACCATGCCTTCCCACAGCATGAGTCCGGCAGTAGCATACTCGATGCCTGTCCAGACCTCGTCGGCGTAGATGATGAAGGGGTTAGGGCGTCCACCGTGGGGCCAGGTACACATGAGCAAACCGCCCTCATCGTCCAGCACATAGCGACGGGGTATCTGATTGTGCCCGCGCATGTTGCGGCGGAAGTTATAGCGGTATATCGACCGTAAAGCCTGGCGCACCTTCTCGCGCGGGTACAGGTATCCCAGTCCCAGCTGATGTGCCCACCACTGCCCCAGCAGCTGGTCACTGTGGCAACCGGTGTTGTAGTCATGCGCAGGAGGGGTGCCGGGCTTCTGGATGTAGTACTCGCCGTTCCACAGCTGTGCATCCTGATGGCGCGTTCCCATCAGACGGATGCGACGGTATCGCTGGGCAGAGACGTTATCGCCCATGCGCAGAGCCATCTGTTCCGCCGCCGCCAGCGCACACAGATACTGCGAGCCGATGAAGGTGTTCGCTCCCGACACCGCGCAGTCGTAGGTGTTCCACTGGTGACCGGAGGGCACGCCGTCCTCATCGGCGTCTATCGCGGAAATCAGCCAGTCGGTCGCCAGCTTCACGCGGCTCCAGACCCGGCGCAGGAACCCGGAGTCCGGCGAGGTGAGGTGTTCGCGATAGGCAGCGCAGATCGTGGCACAATGCCCGTCGATGAAAGCGTTGTGCGGAGCGTGCTGACGGTGTGAGGTTTCGCCGTTGGGATGCAGATACACCAACAGGTCGCTCTCACGCATGTTGCGTCCGATTTCGGGAAAGAGGCGTGCGTGCGTTTGCGCATAGTTCCACACGTGCGTGCAGTTCAGCGGGCAGCAACCGTAGCTCCCCTCGAAACCGCCGAAGTAACCATCGCCTGACCAGAAACAGGTGGGACCGCGCAGGATGACCGCCTGCGAGGTGATGGCATCCAGCATCAGCGGCGGCAGGTTGGACTCGTACATGGTCTGGTGATACAGGCGCGTCCAGCCCCACAGAGTGTCCAGATTCTGAAGCACGTAGCGGGTCACGTCATACGCGGTGCGGAACCAGCGGGCGTAGAGATTACCCTTATGTCCGAAGCGTTCCACGTTGGGGTAGCGCCAGCCCAGCACAAAGCTCACCGTTCGCGACTGCCCCGGTCGCAGACGCAATGGTACATCCATGGCACCGTGGATCCCCACCGAGGTGGCTTCCCGCTTCAAGTCGGCGAGAGTACGCCATCTCTGGAAACGAGGTTCTGGCTGGTCAGTTGCCAGCGCGACCTCACCCCAGCGTGGATGTGCTGAAACGAGCTGCACTGGCTCGGCGATATCCTGCCCGGACGCTGCGAGCAACAGCCTGGGCATCCATGCTGCCGGCACGTTACCTGCCAGACACAGTATGACTTTGCCCTTCTCCACCTGACGCATCAGCAACAGGGGCATCCCATCTGCCGTCTGCGCCAGCACCTGCCAGCCATCTGGCTGAAAGTCTTCCAGTCGCAGGTAGTTGCGCACCCGCCACCCGGTTGCATCCAGCCCGGGCAGTAACCGCTGTCCTTCCGGCGTCCATTGCACGGAGAACCGCCCGCTCTCGGTGCGCATACGAGCCGCGCGCAGCGACAGTACCTCCCGCAGAGGTTTCAGGTTCTCCACAGCGTGGAACAAAGGCGCAGGAGGCACATCCGAAAACACGATGTGGTCGATATTGATATGTCCCCATCCGCCGGAATGCCTGTCCACAATCTGAATCTGTGCCTGCTTGCCGATGAACTCTGAAACGTCCCACTGGTAGGGCTCCAGCCGTTCGCTGTTGCGCCCGGTGGCGGTACGCGCTACCTTACCGTCCACCAGCAGGTGGATGCAGGTCTCGCCTGCGTGACCACCACCGCCGATGAGGAAACCGATGTATTGCCTGCTGATGGTGAACGTGCGAGAGGTGAGAGTTCCCTGCGGTTCATCATTGGGCAAGAAGGAGTTCACCAGTCCCTTGCCCCAGAAGCCGCTGACCGGTTGCTGTCCGGGGGTGGTTCCGGTATGTGGCGCGTTGCCGAAGGCGGTGCCTTCCACCGTCCATCCCTCGTAGCTGCCCTTTTCGAAGTCCTCAAAGACCTCCCACGGAACGGTATCGTCGCTCCAGAAGTCGGGGCGAGGGTCGGTAATCAGTACGGTACCGCCTGCTCGCAGAGTCTGCAGCACACCCACCAGCATTCCCGGCAATTCGGGACGCGACTGCGACAGGGAAGCGATGCTGCTCAGCCGGGGCAGCCAGAAGAGAGGTTCGGAAGAGATCTCCTCTCCCTGTACACGTTTCAGCGTCAAGCCTCCCGGCGGTGGGTATCCTCCCTGCGCCATGTAGGCGGGCGAACCCGGCGCGCACAGAAGCACATCCCCCTGCGGCGCGGACTGGGGCAGGGTTGCCAGCAGGGAGAGCGAGAGTGTGCTCTTGCTGCGGTTGCGCACTGTCCAGCGGAAGATGGCACAGGGCAGCGCAGAGTGGAACGCATCCAGAGGGATGAGCGGATTAAACGCCTCCAGCACGATGTCCACCGGCAGGTCGCCAGTGTCAAACTGCAGACGAGCAATGGGATACCCTCCCTCGTAGGTCAGCGAGGGCAGCGCAGGCACGCCCTGCTCGGGCACCGTCTGCAGCACACGCAGATCGTCCCCAATGCGCAGGGCAAAGAAGGCGTTTTCCAACCGTTCTTCGGTGAAGTTATTCCATATCTGCCATACCGCCAGTCGTCCCTGCCCGTCCAGCCACACTGTGCCCGTGCCGATCCCACCGATGGGCATCAACACATACTCCAGGTTCTGACCCCGGTAAGTGCGAGGCGTTTGCACGGCACCTGCGGTGAGAGATGAAGCAGGAGGTAGTTCGCTTCTGCGCACCTGCCAGACCGCAGGCTTTTGCTGATCATCCTCCGCCTCAACAGGATGCATCAGTATCGTCCCCGCTGCACCTGCCAGTATGATTTGCAGGAACTCCCTGCGGTGGAGCTCCACACCGCAATGTCCGGAACAACCACACTCTCGCTTCATCTCCTGTCACCTGCCCATGTACTTGGGATGCAACTTGTTCCGTTTTTCGCAGGATGAATTCTATGCTCCTGCTCGTGGTACAAAGGTTTCTGGGGAACACACAGAGAACCACTTGAACGTAAGAATCCAGAGGATGATACTGTTCCAAAGGGGGTGAACGATGCGCCGAGCAATCCCATACGTGCTTGGGGCAGTAGTGGTTGCCCTCATCTTCTATGCTTTTCAGCCCAGCGCACCCGGCACAGGACAGACCGCGCCGGACGTGGTTTTGCGATTCACGACGGGTGGCGAACAACGTTCCCTCTCCTCCTATCGCGGTAACGTGCTGGTGCTCGACTTCTGGGCGACCTCGTGTGCCCCTTGTCGCCGCACGATGCCGAGGATAGAGGAGTTTTACCAGCGATACAAAGGACAAGGCGTGACAGTGATTGGAGTGGCGGTGGATATTGACGACTATAACCGTGTCACGCAGTTCGCAAAGGAGGCGGGCGTCACCTACGCTATCGCGGCGGATACCAGCGGAGAGGCCAAACAGGCTTACTATCTTCGCACTCTGCCGACGCTGGTGGTGATTGATAAAGACGGTGTGATCGTCCTGCGCCTGGATGGTTACGACCCACAGAGCAGCGAAAAGTTACTGGAGGGGGCGGTGAAGCGCGCGTTAGAGAAACCTGCCAAGCCCATTATGGCTCAGTAGAGGAGATGCGGGCGCACGCGAAGGCAGGAGAGGTATGCTTTGTGCTCCTCGTGCTTCCGGGTGAGATTTCTCAGCAACGGCACGGCAGGAATATCGCCTTTCAGGGGGAGGCCTCTCGCAGGAATCGCCCTCGCCTGTTCGAATCCATACAACACCGATCTGTGCTCAGGAGAGGAAAGGCTGATGGTGAAACAGGTAACCCTGCAGTACGGCTACAACTCGCTCGTGGAAAAGGGCGAGATGCAGTATATCGAGTTCGGCGTCTTCAAGGGGAAAGCTGGCGATACCTTTGCGTGGAACACCGAGGATTGCGAGGCGGTGCTCGTTTTCCTTTCGGGCAGGTGTCGGCTGAAGGTAAACGGCGAAGACTACGGCGTGGTTGGCGGACGGCGCAGCGTGTTCGACGGCAACGCCTGGAGCCTGTATGCGCCGAATAACACGCAGGTGGAGATAGAGGTGCTGGACGAGGCGGAAGTGGCACTCAGCCAAACGCACGTGGCAACGGATGCCTCCCCGCGCCTGATCCAGCCCGAGGAGGTGAACGTGCGTGATGTAGGCGTGTGGAACTGGCGGCGCGATGTGAAAGACATCGTGGACAAGCGCACCCCAGCCTCGCGTCTGGTGGTAGGTGAGACCATCAACCCGCCGGGTAACTGGTCCAGCTGGCCTCCCCACAAGCACGATGTGCACAACCCACCCTCCGAAAGCAAGCAGGAGGAAGTGTACTTCTTCAAGGTGCAACCCGCAAACAGCTTCGGGGTGGCGCGACTGTATACGGCGGAAGGAGATGTGGATGAGGTATTGCCCATCCGCGAGAACTCGGTGCTGTTGATTCGTCGGGGCTACCATCCGATTGCCGCCGCACCGGGCACGCGCGTGTACTATCTGTGGACGCTGGCGGGCGAAAGCCGCGACCTCATTCCCAACGATGCGCCCGACTACCGCTGGATGAAGGATACGGAAGCAGTACTGCGTGAGTGGCAAAGAAATCGGTGAGGAGGACAATATGATCGAAAACTGGCAGCGTGTGCTGGTGTTCGCCGCCCACCCCGACGATGAGATTATCGGTTGTGGTGGCATGATTGCCCGTCTGTCGGCGATGGGCAAGCAAGTGTTCGTGGTCACTTTCTGTGCTGGGGAAACAAGCTACACCACCCCCGAAATGAAGGACAAAATCGCCCAGGTGCGTCGCGCGGAAGCAGATGCCTGCGACAAGGTGCTGGGTATTACCGAACGTGTGATACTGGGCAAGCCCACGCAGGGGGTGTTGAACGATCGCGAGACGTATCAGGAATGCGTACGTCTGATTCGCCGCTATCGTCCTGACGTTATCTTCACCCACTGGAACGAGGACAAGCACCGCGACCACCGCGCCATCTCCGCGGTCACCGACGAGGCACGGTGGAAGGCTTACGAAAACGTGCTGGCGGACTTCGGTGAGCCGTGGTACACGCCGGAGCTTTACTATTATGAGGTGCTGGAGCTGTTCCCGCATCCCTCTGTGCTAATAGACATCACCGACACGTTCCCTAAAAAGCTGGAGGCGATGCAGACGCAGCAAAGCCAGTTCGCGGTGTTACCGGGCATTATGGACTACATCGAGGGACTGGCAAAGGTGCGGGGTTATGCTCGCGCAACCCGCTATGCGGAAGCCTTTTTGCGGTCGAATCTGTTGCCAACCTTTGGATAGGAGGAACGCATGAAAATCAGCTGTTGCTGGCTATACGCCATCTCTAAGTATGGCTATCCGCCCAGCCTGGAGGACACCTTCAAGGTGCTGGGTGAGATGCGCGACATGGGCTTTACCCTCGTAGAGCTGGAAGGAGTGCGCGAGGAGAACCTGATGGAGGTGTATCACCATCGCGCCGACCTGAAAGCACACTGCGAGAGCCTGGGGCTGAAAGTGATCAACTTCTGTCCCGTGTTGCCGGACATCGTATCGATGGACGAATCCCGGCGCCAGAGGGCAAAGGAGCTTTATCTCATCGGTATCGAGCTGGCGAACTACTTCGGCTGCGATACCATTCAGACCGACAGCTTCACCCCGCCGCTGGAGTTCGTGGGCGATGCCCCCTACAAGGAAGCCATCCAGTTTGGCAAGCAGTTCAAGGTCAAGATAGACCCGAGCTTCCGCTGGGACGACCTGTGGGCAGCGATGGTGGATAGCTTCCGCTTCTGTGCGGAGCGGGCGAAGGACGCAGGGCTGAAGTTCTGCCTGGAGCCGCGCGTGGGCGAGCTCATCAGCAACACCGACGCCTTCCTGCGCCTGTGGGAGCATGTGGGCAGTGACCACTTCGGGATGGTGCTGGATACGGGACACCAGAACGCGCAGAAGGAGATACTGCCCCTGTCGGTGGAGAAGCTGGGCAAACGCATCTTCTACGTGCACGTTTCGGATAACGACGGGCGCACCAACGAACACCTCGCGCTGGGCAAGGGCACGATAGACTGGGAAGGGGTGTTCACCGCGCTCCAGAAGCACGGCTATGACGGCTACATCGCCATCGACATCGGCAACGTACCCGATATCGAGAAGGCATACATCGAGTCGCGCCAGTTCCTGGAGCAGATGTCGGCGCGGATGGGGTGGTAGGAGAGAACATCTTTACCCACCATCCTTGCGGTAGGGCTTCCTGTCTGGAGGGTCACGCATTATCGTGACCCTCATCTTATTACATGCGACGGGATGCATGATGCCAGACCTTCATCGGATGCAACCATCCCGCTTGACAAAGCTGTCCTGAGATGCTACCTTCGATTCGAAGCCCTTCGAAAGGAGAGAGACGCCATGCCTCGCTGGTTATATCTGCTACTTGTGATGGTAGCCCTGGCTATTGTGCCTCTTCAGGTGCAGGGTGACGTTCAGCTGCTGTGGAGAGATGGTGCCTCGGGCAGACTGTTGGCTCCCGCCAACGTGGAGGCGCGCCGGTGGATGGTAGATGTGACGACACCTAGCAGTCTTTCCACCGCTACTGTGTGGGACGCCGATACAGCCCGAGCGGTCACGGTTGCAGTGGTTGATGCGACCTTTGCGTTGTCTCCCGATGGCAAATGGTTTGCTTCGTGTAACTCCCAACAACAGCGCATTACCCTGCGCTCCCTGCCCGACCTGCGTGTGGTAGCAGCTTTTTCGGCAGACGCTGCGTTTATCAGCTTTACTGGCGACAACCAGCATCTGGTGCTGATGCGCCAGGCCAGCGCAATGGGCGGTGTGGAGGGTAAAGTAGTGCGTGTGCCAGACGGCACCCCGGTGTATAGCTGGACGCGAAAAACAGACTACCTGCCACGCTCCGCTGATGTGTCCCGTCACCATCCGAACCTCCTGCTGAGCGCAGATGGACAGCTGCGAGTGCACGATGTACAGCAGGGTACTGTAGCGTATCTTCAACCTCAAGAGCAGTTGTACTCAGCCGACTTCTCGCCGGACGGTCGTTTTGTGGTAGCAGGCGGTGTTGCCCTGCTGGTTCTGCGCTTTCCGGAGGGCACCATAGTATGGTACAGGGGCAACCCAGACGGCATCCGCTCCATCCTGGATACCCAATTCACAGTGGACGGCGCGTCTGTTGTAAGCCTGGAAGAGCATCAGGATATGAACCTGTACCTGGTCAAGCGCAGAGCAGAGGACGGTGCGGTGGAGTGGAGCACAAACGTACAGCACCTGCGCTACCTGGGGAAAGCAGGTTCTCTGGAGGTGCCTGGTCATGGTCGCACGGTACTCCTCTCTTCACCGCGTGGTATCTGGGAATACAGCCTGGCCACAGGCGAGCCTCTTTGCCGCTGGAGTGGGCATCATAGCGTCGTGAGCAGCCTGCAATTTTCTGCGGACGGGAACTGGATAGCCTCAGCCAGTTCGGAAGTTTCGTCGGTGGCACAGATCATCCTGCACGATGCCGGTAACGGCAATCGTCTGCTTGCACTGGATATGCCTCAGAATCTGGAGCAGACGGAGTACCTGCCCCTCCAGGTGCGCCCTCTGTTTGCTCCAGATGTGACTATCCTCTCTCTGGAAGAGCGGCATCGTTGGCACCCGGATAATCCACGAGACCGCCTGCGCTTGCGGAGCGCAACTGACGGAAGTGTGCTACACGAAATCGCTGCGTCTGATAGCGTCGCATTGGCGGACTCGCGAGAACCCGACACGGTGGTCTACCGTGAAGGGGGAGCTGTCAAGGTCTGGAACGCCCGGACGGGAGAGCCCAGCCTGCTGTATCAGATGGAAGACCCCTCGCCCTTGCTCGGGTTCGCTACTGTAGTGCAGCATCAGCCTGTTTACCGTCGCTTGACCGCCATAGCGCTCGCGGAAGAGATGTATCTGCTGGCGGACACTGCTCTGCTCTGGAGGAAGGAGATCGGGGATATCCGTGCGCTTGCTTTTTCTCCCGACGGGAAGTGGCTTGCGACGGTGCAGACAGAGGCAATCCACCTCTGGAACACGGCGACAGGCGAGCGCGTGATGACCCTTTTGGCAACCCCCAATCAGGGACGGTGCCAGTTCTCACACGATGGAGCGTACCTGTGGGTGCAGGGTTCAGGAAGTCTGTTTGTGTTCCGCATGCAAGACGGCGCGCTGGTGGATGAGGTTCCCTTTGCGGGACTGAGTCTCTTCGCACTCTCGCCGACAGATTACCGCATTGCGTTAAGCGAGGGATGGGGAAGCATCGCCGTCTACTCCTGGACGCCTCCTCAGCCGCGCACCCTGCGCGTGAACCTGACGCTGGACGGTTTGGACGGCGAACCTCCACATGTGGCGGAGGTGCGTATGCGCTCTCTGCACAACGCCGAGACGGTGGAGGTGCAGATGGGCGTGAACCCGGATGGCAGTTTTACCCTTGTGCCGCCCGCGGGGTGGAGCCGTTTCACCCTGTCGGTGCGGACAGGCACGTGGCTGAGCCGTGCGGTGGAGGTAGACCTGTCTCGCGATGGGCAAGCGCATCTGGTCTTGCCTAACGGCGATATCGACGGCGACAATGAGGTGACGCTGCTCGACTTCGGCGAGCTGGTACGGTGGTTCGGGTGGACAGGTGGCACCTCCCCTGCCGACCTGAACCGCGATAACAGGGTAGACCTGCTGGACTTTGCGATACTGATGCGCAATTTCGGACTCGCAGGGGATGAATAGAATGGGGATGAGGTGCTCTCCAGAAGGAGCTGTTTTGCCTCCCCTTCTGGAGATGGTATAATGTGGAGGGTGGCTCCGACATGTCTCAAGCGACGCTGGTACAACCGAAAGAGAAAACCGCTCTCGTCCGGCGCAGGTTTACGCTGGACGAATACCACTGGCTCATCCGGCAAGGCTTCTTTGCGGACGAGCGGGTAGAGCTCATCGACGGGGAGATTGTGCGTATGCCACCCACAGGACCGGAACATAGCACCAGCAATGACCGCATCAGTTCCCTACTGATTCTGCTGTTAGCGAATAAGCCGTACTACGTGCGTGTGCAGAACCCGCTTGTCTTGGGAGCTCACGAGCCTGTTCCCGATGTGGCGGTGGTGCCGGGCAGCCCCGACGACTACCGGCAGGCGCATCCGACCACTGCCCTGCTGGTGATAGAGGTGGCGGACACCTCCCTGCAGTATGACCGCACGACCAAGATGAGCCTGTATGCGAGCGCGGGCATCCCGGAATACTGGATTGTGAACCTGATAGAGAGGCGGTTAGAGGTATACCGCGAGCCCTCCTCGCCGGAGCCGGAGACACCGTTCAACGCTTTGTATAAGAGCCTGCGCCTGTATTCTCCCCAGGAGAGCGTCTCTCCCCTCTTTGCACCCGAAGTGAGCATCAAGGTGGAGCAACTGATACAGTAAGCGAAGGCTCTTTCTCGAAGTGGTATAATACGGATGGTGAATCTGCTATGTCTCAAGCAACATTAGCCCAACCGAAGGAGATAGTTCCCACCATCCGGCGGAAGTTCACGCTGGAGGAATACCACTGGCTCATCCGGCAAGGCTTCTTTGCGGACGAGCGGGTAGAGCTCATCGACGGGGAGATTGTGCGTATGCCACCCACAGGACCGGAACATAGCAGTGCGAAGTCACGTGTGTTGATGTGGTTATCGCATCTTTCAGGAGAGAACCGGCATGTTCGCATCGATGACCCGCTTGTTTTGGGAGCTCACGAGCCTGTTCCCGATGTGGCGGTGGTGCCGGGCAGCCCCGACGACTACCGGCAGGCGCATCCGACCACTGCCCTGCTGGTGATAGAGGTGGCGGACACCTCCCTGCAGTATGACCGCACGACCAAGATGAGCCTGTATGCGAGCGCGGGCATCCCGGAATACTGGATTGTGAACCTGATAGAGAGGCGGTTAGAGGTATACCGCGAGCCCTCCTCGCCGGAGCCGGAGACACCGTTCAACGCTTTGTATAAGAGCCTGCGCCTGTATTCTCCCCAGGAAAGCGTCTCTCCCCTCTTTGCACCCGAAGTGAGCATCAAGGTGGAGCAACTAACAGGCTAGCAAAACCATCTTCGGTGATACAGGACACCTAGCCTCGCATTGCGAAAAAGACCTCCAAAGAACCTGAAGGAGAACAGATGCGGTGAGGAATGTCTTTCGGTGTGTGAGTGCTGGGCTTTTGTTGCTGATTATCCTTTCACAGGCAGGAGCGAAACCGATGAACCTTTACGTCTCCCCCAAAGGCAACGATTCGTGGTCGGGCACGCTGCCCAGTCCCAATCGGGGGCGCACTGACGGTCCCTTTGCCACCTTAGAACGGGCGCGCGACGCCATCCGCGAACTGAAGCGGCAGGGCAAACTGCCTCAGGGCGGTGTCACCGTGTGGCTGCGCGGGGGAACCTACTTCCGCCAGACCCCCTTCTCGCTGACTGCCGAAGACAGCGGCAGCGCGCCATCTCCCATCGTCTACAGTGCGTACCGCAACGAGAAGGTGTGCCTCGTAGGAGGCAAAAGCGTCAGCGGATGGAAACCGGTTACCGATGAAGCGGTGCTACGTCGCCTGCCTCCAGAAGCGCGAGGCAAGGTGGTGTACATCGACCTGCGCTCGCAGGGCATGACCGACTATGGACAGATGCGTCGACGAGGGTTCGGACTGCCTGCTACTGTCCCCGCGGGGCTGGAGCTGTTCTACGACGGTAAACCGATGCCCCTCGCCTGCTATCCCAACGAAGGCTGGCTGAAAATCGCCGCTACTCCTGCCGGACAGCAGGGAGGGCGATTCACCTGCGATGACCCCCGCCTGAAGCGCTGGGCAGGGGCGAAAGAGGTGTGGGTGCACGGCTACTGGACGTGGGACTGGGCGGACAGCTACGAGAAGGTGGTATCCATAGCCCCCGACAAAGGCGAAATCGTCACCGCCGAACCGCACGGCGTGTACGGCTACACCCCTGGCAAACGCTTCCGCGTGCTGAACCTGCTGGAAGAGCTGGACGCGCCGGGCGAATGGTATCTCGACCGCGATACGGGCATCCTGTACTTCTATCCACCTGATGAGGGCAAAGGGGAGGCGATGGTGTCGCTGACAGAGACACCTCTGGTAAGCCTGCAGGATGTCTCACACGTGAAATGGCAGGGCATAACTTTCGAGGTATGCCGCGGTACAGGTGTGGAGGTGCGGGGTGGTAGTCAGGTAACCATCGCCGGATGTACTTTCCGCAACATCGGCACGGTGGGCGTTATCATCGAAGGTGGCAGTGAGCACAAGGTAGTCTCCTGCGATTTCATGGACCTGGGCGACGGAGGCGTGCAGGTGTCCGGTGGCGACCGCAACACCCTCACGCCCTGCAAACACGAGGTGTTGAACTGCCTGTTCACCCGCTTCAACCGCTGGAGCCGCACCTACCGTCCGGCGGTGCTGGTGGGTGGCGTCGGCGTGCGTGTGGCGCACAACCTGATGTACGATGCACCTCACACCGCCATCTTGCTGGGAGGTAACGACCATCTGATCGAGTTCAACGAGATACACCACGTTTGCACGGAGACAGGCGATGCGGGCGCGTTCTATATGGGGCGCGACCTCACCCAGCGCGGTACTGTTATCCGCCATAACTATTTCCACGACCTCGGCAAGTCCCTGCAGGCGGAGACCTTCGTGGACGTGATGGCGGTGTATCTGGACGACTGCACCTGCGGCACCACCATCTTTGGCAACCTTTTCGTGCGCGCCGGACGAGCGGCGATGATCGGCGGAGGACGCGACAACACCGTGGAGAACAACATCTTCGTGGATTGCGAGCCGTCGGTGCATGTAGACGCACGCGGTTTGGGATGGGCAAGCTTCTGGTTCGACGGGCGCGATAGCACGCTGATGGACAGGCTGAAGGCGGTTCCTTATCAAAAGCCTCCCTGGAGCGAACGCTACCCCGAGCTGGTGAACATCCTGAACGACGACCCCGCCGTGCCCAAAGGCAACAAGGTTATCCGTAACATCAGCGTGGGGGGACGGTGGATTGACCTGTACGACAATCTGACCGATCAAATCGTTACCATCCGCGATAATATCGTGGATGGCGATGCCGGAGTGGAGATAACTCCCAAAGGGGTACGCCTGCGCAAAGACTCGCCCGCCTACAAGATGGGCTTCCAGCCAATACCTGTGGAGAAGATAGGGTTATACCGGGACGCCTATCGGAAGAGACTACCGTAAGAACTTCGCGTTCTCTGTACCCCTCTGTGGTGGCAAACCTCTCAGGGGGAAGGGCGAGCTCTAAAAACAGCTCGGCAGGAGCTTTGCCCTCCCCCCACAGCCGTTCCCTCCTCAATGGCCTTGAGCCCGTTCCCACTCTTGCTGCTGGCGGATGGACTCTTCCAGCGTGTCCAGTGCCGGCGAGGGCTCCAGACGCGCCTTGCGATAGTCCGGGTCATTCGGGTCTTTCGCCTTCTCCGGGTCAAAGATGCGCGGGTCTACCGGCAGCGCTTTATAGGGCGTGAAGTCCGGCTCGGTGGTGAACATGTCCGCCAGGTCGTTGGCGGCGGCGTCGTACAGGTTCAGGTAAGGGATGCCCAGTATCAGGTACATGGTCTTCATGATGCTGGCGATACTGCTCTGCCGGTGTGAGACGTAGCCTCGCTTCGCCCAGGGGCTGACCACGAGCAGGATGCTGCGGTGTGCGTCCACATGGTCAATGCCGCTCTGCGCGTCGTCCTCGGTGATGAAAATGGCCATCTGCTTCCACCAGGGGCTGTGTGACAACGCTTCGACCACCCTGCCCAGCGCAAGGTCGTTATCCGCCATGTAGGACTCCAGATAGGGATAGCCCTTCTCCGCACGGATGCGCCCGCCGTGGTCGTTGGGCAGGTAGATGTACAGGAAGCGCGGCAACGGCTCCTTGCCCGACAGGTACTTCTCGCGGAACTCCTTCAGGAACTGGTCGGCGCGGTACTGGTCGGGGATGTTAGTGTTGTATTCAGGATATTCCCGACAGGTGTTCTCGTACAACACCTGAGGCATGGGGATATTGACGATTTCGCGGATGCCTGTGGGCTTGGTGTCCTCATCTGCTGTGCTACCGGCGAACTCGAAACCCTCGCCGTAGTTGCGGAAGGTCACGCCGTTGCGGTACAGGTGCTCCCACAGGGAGCCGTGTTCCAGATAGTCTTCCGGTGTCAGGGCAGAGTTCGACTGGAAAAACGCAAGCCGTCCGGGCGCCTTGCTCGGTCGAAAGTCGGCACCGCCACCATAGCCAGCGGAAGTGATGGTCTCCACCCAGTGGTTGGGATACACCCCCACCAGCCAGCGATGTCCATCCGCCGAATGGTCGCTATCCACGTAGAAGTTGTCGCTGGTAGCGAAGCGTTGTGCCAGAGCGCGGTGGTTGGGCATCACGTTTACGCCCTCATGCTCGCCCACCTTGCGGTTGACCCCGAACCGCGCCAGCGAGGGATCGCCGTTGACGCCGGGCATGTCGCCGAACACCTCATCGAAGGTGCGGTTCTCTTTCGCGATAAAGACCACATACCGAATCTTCTCAGAAGGCACTCCGGCTACCGCAGGTACAGGGTGCCCCTTCGGACGAGACACTTTGACGGGCACGAATCCGTTGTTCTCCACCACGCGACGGGTCAGCGCACGCAGTTCACGGTCGGTGGGTACATCCATCAGCGAGACAGTGCCCTTCATCAGCCTGCCGATACTGCGTCCCTCAGGACCAGGCGTGAAGTTGGCGCCGCCGTTGGGTCCCGCGCCAAAACCTTTGGCGTTCGCTACGTACAATCGCTTCCCATCGGGAGAGACGCACACCCGCGACGGATACCAGCACACAGGGATATGCCCCAGCACCTTGCCTGTGCGTGCGTCCAGCACACCGACTGCGTTGATGCCCGATTCCGCGACATACAGACGCTTACCATCAGGCGAGAGCGCGAGTCCGAACGGTGCAACGCCGCGCAGATGACGCAGGAACGGTACCGGCGTCAGCAGAGTGCGCCACTTTCGACGATGCGTGCGAATATCGTATGCCTCCACCGTGTCGTTCGTAGAATTGCTGACATAAACGGTATCTCGCGATACCGCCAGCGCAGCAGGCGCACTGCCCCCGATGGACTCTCCCACCAGCAAACCCGTCTTCATCTTCACCACCACCTGCGGCTGGGTGGGGTTCGAGAGGTCTATCCCCCATACCGAGCAGGCTTCGGGCACGTTGGGGTCGCCGAGTCCGGGCACACGCCTGCCGTCTACGACCGTGCCCTCTCTCGCCTCCCGTGAGGGATAGCCGAAGGGTGGAAAGGGGATACCGCGCGGGTCATCACCCGGGCGGGTCTCTATCAGCGAGTACTGGAAAGTGCCGATATTCGCGACGTAAGCCCGGGAGCCGTCTGCCGTCAGCGCCAGCGCGAAGGGGTTGCGCCCCACACCGACCGATGCCACCGCCTTCAGCGTGCTCGTGTCCAGCACGACGAGGCGATAATTGGCAAGGTCCAGCACGTACAGCCAGCGCCCATCGGGCGACAGGGCAACGTCGGTGGTAAAGGCGTCGGGATACTCTTCGGTGCTCAGGCCGATGCGCTCCAGACGCTGCCCGGTGCTGAGTCGAAAGACGATGACGCTGCCGTCGTTCCCTCCAGAGGCGTACAGGCGGTCTCGTGTGGTGTCCACCGCCGCGCCGATGAAGGTAGCGGGCAGTATCTCCTTCTCGGTGTTCACCGAAGGCGGTATCTGCGATACCTGCGGGTTGTCGCTATCGGGGTTGCGGATAATGCTGAGCGAAAACGGAGCCGTGCCGCCGTTGACCGTCACCAGCACCTTGCCATCCGCGCTGAGGGTCATGCCGTAAGGATGTGGGGCGACACGAATCTGCTTGCCGCGCGGGGTGAGCAGGCGTCCGTTGGGCAGGACGGTCACTCCTTCTGGGCGGATTTGAGCGGTACGCTCGCCTGCGGGAGCCTGCAGCATGAAGCGGTCCACCCGCGCTGGGGCGGCGATGAGCGCAGGCACTACGCCAAGCAGTAGTGCCAGTGTCAGTATGAGACGCATGTATCCTCCTCCTCGCTGAACATCAGATCGGTGAAAACAGTTCGTCCCCTGCGAGGGATTACCTGCCGCCCATTGTTAAGGTATGATTTAGAACCGCTTCCACCGCCATTTGAGCAGTGTCCAGATTGCTTCCACGCCGTCCCACCAGCGGATTTTCTTGCCCTGCAGGGTGGTGCGTGCTTCGTAGGAGATGGGCACTTCCAGAATCTTCACCCCGCGTCGGATGACTTTGGCGGTCACCTCAGGGCAGAACTCGAACCGCTGGCAGGTAAGGGGCACGCTCTTGAGCAGGTCGGCGCGGAAGGCTTTGTAGCAGGTGGCTTCGTCGGTGAGAGGATGCCAGTAGAGCCAGCGCACCATGGCTGCCAGCAGGCGGTTCACCAGCCAGTTGGGCAGGCGCATCCCTTTGGGGCGTTTGGCGGTGAGAAAGCGCGAACCGTACACCACCTGCGCCTTGCCTTCGGCGATAGGAGCAATCACGCGGGGGATGTCCATCGGGTCGTATTCGAGGTCGGCGTCCTGAATGATGATGATGTCGCCTGTGGCGTGTGCGATGGCAGTGCGTATCGCCATGCCCTTGCCCATATTGCGTTCGTGACGCAGCACCACCACATCGGGCTGTTGCGCCAGCAGTGCAGGGGTCTCGTCGGTGGAACCGTCGTCCACCACGATAATCTCTTTCTGCAGGGGCACCGCACGCACACGCTCAATCGCCTGCACGATGGAGTCCGCTTCGTTGTAAGCCGGAATGATAATGCTGACGACAGGGTTATCTCGCACCGAAGTGTTTCACCTTTTGCTTTACTATCCATAGTGTGCCCTAGAGAAAGCACGGCTGTCAAGCCTGTTGACCTGCGCAGACAGATGGTTTATAATGGGCAGGAAAGGAGGGATCACGATGCCTCCGAAGCTGTTGACGGCTGAGGAGATTATCCAGCGTTGCGCGCGGACCTACAGCAATGCGCGTTCGTTTACCGGGCATACTCAGGTAAGCACCGTCTTGGCGATGCCGGGATCGCCGAAAGTGCAGATGTCTGCAGAGGCACGCATCGCCTTCGTGCGCCCGGGCAAGCTGCGCGTGGAAGGTTTCATGATGACAGCCATGCCGACAACAGCCACGCCAAAGAACACCTTTCTGGTGGTGAGCAACGGCAACAGGAGCTGGCTGAAAACTTCCCTCCGTCCGCAAGTGGAGGAGTCGAGCGACGTCTCCATGCACATCGCTGCCGTGACCGGTATAGGGCTGGGTGCGCCGACCACGTTGCCTGCGCTGTTGATGGGTCAGATGTGGGGGTATCCGCTTACGGGCACCCCTCGCCTGCTGGGGCGCCAGCGCGTACGGGGTATGGAGTGCTACAAGATAAGCCTTGAGTCGCCGATTGGGCAGACGACGGTGTGGATTGACACCAGCCAGTTTCTTCTGCAGCGGATGCACCAAAAGCACGATATGAAAGCGATTCGGAACAGAACGCCCAAACCGCCAGGGGCGCAGGCTGGCTCTCTGCCTGAACAAATGGAAATCACTTACGAGTTTTTGGAGCAAAAGGTGAACCCGCCTGTGCCGGAGACGCTCTTCAGAAAGCCTTAAGGTTGCAGGAAAGCGACAGAATGTCTTCGAAATCAGGATGCAACACGTCACCAGGGAAAGGAGGTTGTTGTCATGCGAACGGTTTCAGCGATGCTCTCCGTCGCTCTGCTGTGTGCGCTGCTGGCGACGGTCGCCGCCCAGGAACAGGTGACGGTGCAGGCGCTGCTCAACGAGGGTAAGAATTACGATGGCAAGCAGGTGGTGCTGGTAGGAACAGTGCGCGACATCAAGGAGAAGGTGAGCAAGAAGGGCAACCCCTACTATACCTTCAAGATAGGCGAGGGCAAGCAAACGGTTAGCGTGTTCGGTTACGGCAAAGCGACGGTGAAGAACGGCGATAAGGTGCGCGTGACGGGCAAGTTCGCGGTGGAGAAGCGCGTCGCCTACGCCACCTACCGCAACGAAATCGATGTGACCAAAGGTAAAGTGGAGGTGCTGACCCCTGCCCCCACGGAGAAGGAGAAAACCACCTCCGCAGACAAGAAGTGAGTTTCCAGAACAACTTTTGCCGCACGAGAGGGAACCGATATGAACGCAAAACCGCTTCTGCTTTCCCTGCTGGTGGCGTGGTTGACCCTTTTGCTGTGCGGATGCATCGCCGCCGCCAACGACCCCATAGACCCTCAAGCGGATGTTCGTCTGGCGAAGAGGAGCACCTTTTTCTTCCCGCCTGCCCCGCTGGGCGACGTGCTGCAGAAGATTTCTCAACAGACAGGCGTCTCTCTACGCGCGGAGCGTTCGGTAGCACAGCACCGGGCAATCCTGGTGGCGCACGATAAGCCCCTGCATGAAACGCTGAACAAGCTGGCGGAAGCTTTCGGCTACACGTGGCGCAAGATAGAGAAGAAGGGCACTTCGCCAGAATACATGCTCTTCCCGCCTGCGCAGGTGATGGCGCAACAGCAAGCAGAAGTACAAAGCCTTCGGCAAACGGCTCTGCGCCTGCTCCGGGAATCAGTGAGAGAATGGTCACAACGGCAGATCACCGAACGGAACGCCGTCCGCGAACAGATGAACGCAGTGGCAATGCAAGCCATTCAAACCTATCGCGAGGCACAGAAGCCACGCGGTGAAAGGGAAACCCTGCGCCTGTTGCGGATGGCAACCCAGCAGCGCTTGACCGAATCGTGGGCGACATGGACGGTTGCCTATATGCTGGCTCGCTTCACTCCCCAGCAGTGGAGTGCGCTCGAGCGGGGAGAAGTCTTCGTTCTGGAAACGGGACGTGCCGACGCTCCGTTGCCCTCAGAAGTGCTGCACCTGTTCCGAAGTGAGCACGAAGCGGTGTTTGAGCGGCAGCTGAAGATGTTCAGCAGTGAAGAGGCGGAACGGTTTCGTCGGGAGCAGATAGAGCAATACCGTGCAGCGGACAGGGCGTTGCTTCGCTTTGCCTTGCATCCTGTATCCGGCAGGCTCTACTATTCTGCGGTGGTGTTTGCAGACAACAGGGTTCTCAGCTCTGGAGGAAAGGGGGTGACACCTCCACTGTGGGAAGTAGCGTGCGCACTGCACGACTATCCTGCGGGCGGAGATTCTCTACCGCCATACGATGAGGGTCTGGTGAAAAGGCTGTCGGCAAAGCCGCCTCGTGCTGTACCGCTGGAACCTTCGGCGGCGATGGATGTCACGGGCAATGTGCTCGCCCTGTATGCACGTGAAAACGGGGTAGACCTGGTGGCGGAGTGGTATCCGTATCTGCCGCGCGAGGAAGGTGATGCAGGAGAAGCCCGAACGGAGACTTTGCCCATTGTCGGCATGGGAGAAGGCATGCGTCTTAGCGCACCGTCGCGCGACCTCGAGGCGGGCGAAGTCACTTTCGGCTCGGTGAAGATACTATCTACCGCACTGGACTGGCACACGGTGCAGAAAAACCTGCGTCAAAACCGCTACCTCCTTCGCGACTCCGAGCGCTGGGTGGTGGTTACCCAGCAGTTGCGTGCTCTGTGCCGGCACTATGAAATCCCTGAAGCCAGCATTCGAAAGTGGTTCCTGCAACCCGGACGACAGGGCGTGCCCGCTGTGAGCGACTTCTTTGAAATCGCTGCCTTGCTGCCTGAACAAATCGAGCGCGTGGAAATCAAGAGACAAAACCTCCCTCAGGCGAGCAGAGAGTTGACTGCATTGACCAGTCTCGCCCATAACCCCGCCCTGCAAGCGGTTTTGCTTGCCTTAGGCAGCGCGTCACCTGCTCAGAAAGAGAGTGCGTGGAAAGGAACGCCCATACCCCTCCCTCTGCTCACGCCGCAGGCGCAACGGTATCTTCTGTACGCCATCCGCTGGGCAAGCTGGTTCCCAGCGCAGAGTACCCCTGCACAGTGGTCTTTCGCCGTACGCTTCGAGGAGACGGTACAGGAAGAGCCAGATATGTCGCGCCTTTCGGAGGATTTGCTGCGTTCCCTGCGTCACGAATCCCCTGAGGAATGGCTTCAGCGCCAGCCTGAACCGGTGCGCCAGCGGTTGACGCGAACCCGGTTGACTCAGTCCGTACGCTTCGTGCTGATCACCCCTGAAGGGCAACAAGAGCTGGCAGTGCTCTTGTTGCAACAGGTGATACAAAACAAGATATTCGGGTATAATTATCGTAGAAATGAAAGCACAGCGGCGACTGGTGATAACGCACGAGCACGGTGCGTGGATGATGTGGCTGGCACCGCTGGCGACAGGTCTGGCGGTGACGCCCTGGCACCCCTCCAAGCTGCCGCTGGTAGGGGCAGTGCTGTTCGCTTACCTTGCTTCCTACCCCCTGTTGCAGTCACTGCGCCATCCTGAACAGAAGTTTTACTGGCTGAGGTGGGCAGCTGGCTATGGCGTGGTCGCCGCGTTTTTTGGCATTCCTCTGCTGGGAATGCGCCCGCAGCTGCTCTGGCTGGTTCCACTGGCTCTTGCCACTTTCGTTGTGAACGCATGGTTCGCCTGGCGGCGCAATGAGCGCAACCTGCTCAACGACTTGGTGGCGATGGCTGGGCTGAATCTGGCGGCGGTTGCCGGTTATGTGGCAGGGCAAGGACGCTGGGACACCGAAGCGTGGCTTCTCTGGGCGGTATGCTTGCTGTATTTCTTCGGCACCGCGTTGCATGTGAAATCGCTCATCCGTGAGCGACGCAACCGCCTGATGAAGTCGCTGGCGGTAGCTTACGCGCTGGTGATGCCTGCCGTGCTGGCGCTGGCACTTCAGCCCTTGCTGGCAGTAGCGCATCTTCCTGCCACCCTGCGTGCAATGGCGATCCCGCAAGAGCACCGATTCAAGTCGATAGTGCTCGGCGTTATCGAGATAGTGTGCTCCTTGTGGTTCTGCGTCTGGCTCATCGTCAGTTACCGCTCTTCGTGGGGATAAGGCTTGCCTTTTGTGCAGGCTCAGGCACTATGTAGACCACACCAGAGCCTGCCCACTGGGGTGATTTGTCCAGGCTGATTCGGACATCCAGCCTGTCGCCGCGCACAGCAGGTAGGCGCAGGATGATATCGCGCGAGGCAGGGAAAACGCTCTCCTCCAGAACCCTGCGCCGGTGATTCGAACCCGCAACCGCCTGCCCTCTGTGCGGCGCATGGCGAAGGCGGTGGTGAGGGAAGCCTCGGATGCAGTTGCTACAGCTACTCGTTTCACCATCTGAACAGGATATGGGATAGAATACGCCACAGGTATATCCAGCTGCCCATTCTGCCAGCGCAGGCGGACGGTTTCCATGTGTTCACCGGGCTGAGTACTGGAGGGGATGGTTATCCGGACCTGTTGTCCGGCAGCTACAGTTACGCGCCGTCCTTTCGCTTCCACCGACTGTGCCTGCTGCCCAAGGTTGACCAGAGTGATCTGTATGGGAGAGTCGTCCACATAGGCAGGAGGTATCACCTCTTTGACCAGAATATCGCCCTGCTGGGGCGTGGCGATGCCGAACCGCTGCGGATTGTGGAACCAGCCGAAGGTGGGCGACCATGCCCAGTGGGACGTTCCCGCCGTCCCCTGCTCTTTATGGTTGCGCCCGAGGTTCAGGCGAAGGAGCGGTTTGTCCTGTTGATTCAGGTTGACCTCGAAGGGCAAAGAACGCCAGGGAATAGCCACTTCCAGCGTCCAGCCCTCAGAGTCGGTGTGAGTGGATGCCTGAATCTCGGTGTTCCAGCCCAAGTCGAAGTTCAGTTCATCGTAGACTGCGCCTTGCACGTTGATGACGAAGTGCGCATAGCGTTCAGGGGCGTCGGGCGACGCCAGGAATATCTCCACGCCTTCATCCAGCCAGATGCCGTCGGCGTCGCGGCGCGTTTGTTCCGCTACCAGCAACTGGGGACGTGGAGCGCGGCAGCGGAAGCCGATGTACAGTGCGTTTTGGTCCACCGCCAGCATCGCCTGCGTGCTCAGGTTCTTTGGTATAGGCACGCTGCTGTTGCTTTCATAGAACGGCGCGGCGACTGCGGCAATCTCCCACTGCGGTTCATCCAGCCTGCCGTCGATCACAGGGGGCTGGCTCCAGCGAGGCAGGGTCAGCACCGGCAGGTATGTGGAAGAGATGGGATAGGAAACAGGCGGAACAACTCGCACGCGCAGGGTAACCGCTCGCGCCTGTTTGGCAGAGGCAACGCGCTCCCCCCGCAGCAGCAGCGCCAGTTTCTCGATGCACCTGCCCACAACCAGCCGTGCTTCCTGCAGGTTGGCATTGGTGTATCCCACTCTACCGGTCTCGCTCAGCCAGGGCACGCTCTCCTCCACCGCCTTCAGGATGCGCTCGCATTCATCGGCGGCTTGCCGTAGTTGCTGTGACCAACGGCTTGCTCTGGCGGTTGATGCCACACGGCGCGTGTAGGCGATGGTGTTGCGCAGGGTCGCCAGGTAGCGGTAGTCATTGACGCCCTCGCGCAGCGCCTCCCACTGGATGGTGGGGAGGATACCCCGGATGCTCTTGTAATCATTCGGGGAGGCGAGCTCAGGATATACGGTGCACTGGTCTTTGGGTTCCACACTGTTAACAGCGGCGCCATCGAAGTCGTTGAAGGGGTCTTCGTGGGGTCGTACGAATGTCCACGACACCTGTCCGTCCGCCCTGGTCTTCCAGAACAGCCATCCTGCCAGGAAGCGATTGGGGAACATTCGCCCTTCCTGCCCCAGGTAACAGCCGCTGCCGTACCAGTAGAACTTCTGCCCACGCGCCCGACACTGTTCGAAAGCCCATTGTGCGGTCTGTTGGGAGGCGACCAGTCCGACAGAGAAACAGGGGTGGGTCATCCACTGCGCTGCAGCCTCGTAGGTGCCGCGCTGGTAGAAGGTGACGTAAGTGTCCGCGCCTGCCTCACGCCAGGTGCGGTACTGTTCCAGCGCACGGATGGTCTCGGGTCCAGGTTCGTCCCATCCGTAAAACATCCAGGGAATGCGGTGCGGCTGCAGTGTCTGGATAACCGTTCTGGCGATTTGTCGCATCGCCTCGCGCACGGGCGGTGTCCACTCGCGGTTCACATCAGCCTCTATGCTCAGCTGCGCAGGCACTCGCTCTTCGATGAACGTGCCGATGGTGTGCGGTCCGCGCAAGCCAGCCTTTTGCATCAGCCGATGCCAGCGCAGCAAGGGAGCCGGGTTGTAGCGCACCCTTCCCTGCTTCAGCTCGGAAAGGTCCACCTCGCCGAAAGGTAGCTCTGTCAACCCGTCGATACCGTACTCGGCTATCTCTTTGAGCAGGGCGAGCAGTTTGTCGTCAGGCAGGTTGCTCAGCCACCAGCTATCACAGTACAGCAGCCAGCGTTTGTCGGGCGGTTTGCTCAGGCGGAAGGGGTAGACGTGAATGCGCAAGGGTAAGCGGAGAGCCTCTCTGCCCTCCGACCGGATGACGATGGTTCTGGTGTGCGTGCCCGGGCGACAGTCTGGCATCACTCGCACCTGTATCCAGAACAGGCGGCTTTCACCTTGCGGAATGTCCAGTGAACGCCACTCCAGCGTACCTCCCTTTGCGGGAAACTGCGCCTTGCCGTCCTGCATAGGCAGTATCAGTTCTGGGGTAATATAGTAGGTGCGCCCTCGCCAGTCGGTGCGTTGCGCCCAGAAGTGCGCATATCGAACGTCCAGCGAGATCTTCGATGCGGTATCAGCTGCCATACCCCTTGCATCGTCATACACTTGCAGGCTTCTCAACGGCTCCAGCGCGTATACCGCAAACCAGATTGCAGAGATTTCCCCCTGTGCCGCATAGCAGCGCAGCTCGCGGAGGCGTTCGGTGTCTTTGGGCTTGCTCCAGGGTTTGATATCGAACGGCTCGGGGCGCGTAAAAGGAATGAGACCTGCTTTGCTTTCTGCTGGCAATGGGGAAGGCGGCTGCCAGTTCTCCTCCTGCCGTGGTGCTTCGGTGAAGGGCGAGCCGGGGTCTACACGCTCGTAGGTGGTGTCGTAGATGGTGACGGGACCGGTAACGGTCTGCTGGGCGGAGAGTGGCAAACAGCCCAGTAAAGCTGCTATCAGAACGAGATAGCGCATCGTGGTGAACCTCCTGTAAGCCTTTTGAGCCTTTCATATGACACGCCCAGCGAAACCTCCTGCACCTTCGAGCGAGTGGGGAAGGCTACTCGCCAACAGGTGGTGGCGAAAAGCCTCCTCACTGCCCGCCCATGCGCCCTGTATCATGAAGGCTCGATGCGTCGATTGCGGATAGTCCTGAATTGCAACGCCTGGCAGCAGCCATGTATCGGCAGAGATGCGCTGGGCTGCGCCCTTTTCGAGCAATGCGAGCAGGGTATGCGCTGCCCAAAAGGCTCCCTGCACGTCGTGCGAGGAGAGTTCTATCCGACGGTCAGCCGTGTGCAGGGTATACTCCTCTTCGCGGCGCAGGCGGGAGCGGTCTACTCGCAAACGCACCACCGTCTTGCCTCTGTTCTGGACAGCCTGCGAGTCGATCAGCCGTTGCAGCTCATGCCTGAGCAGTTGCGCAGGTGCTTGCAGGTCGGGAGAGGCGTCTATCTGGACAGGTAGTTGGAGACGCCAGCTGGACAGGGCGCGGTACTCACGGGGTATCGGATAGAAGGTTTCTTCCAACACGCTTCTCAAAGCACATCACCTCAACGTACTGGTAGTCACCGTTTCGCCTCGCGCACCAGCTGCTCTTCGTCCACCTTCAGACGCAAGGGCAACGGCTCTTCCCAGAACTTCTGGAAGGCGAAGCCCGCGATAATCCACAGCTCGCCCGGACGGCGTTCGAAGAGGTAGGGGTAGCTCAGCTGCCCACCGCGCTGCTTGGCGAAGGTGATGGGCTTCGTCCACGTCTTGCCGTCATCTTCCGAGAAGGCGATAGACAGCTCCTCGCGATGCCACGAAGAGGGGAACTCGGTGTGCTGTTTCCAGTCTGACTTTTCCCACACTCGCCCTTCGGGGTGCAGGCGGTTCCACACCAGCACCAGCCGACCGCTTTGCAGGCGCAACAGGTATCCCGGCGAGTTGCTGGCGTCGATTCCGCTGGGCTGGATGATGCGCCAGTACCTGCCGCCATCCGTAGAGATAGCTTGCCAGAACTGGTCCAGGCTGGTGCGTATCAGCATGAGCAGGCGTCCATCGCTCAGCTCGGCAAGGGTGGGTTCAAACGCGCCGTCGTGGTGTCCATGCCCGCCGAGGTCAATCCAGTTGCTGCGCCGCCACGTCTTGCCTTCGTCGTCGGAGTACACCGAGCAGGTGATGAGGCGTCCCGGATTGCTGGTGAGATGCTGCAGCGGAGCGACGATTCTGCCTGATCGGGTCTGTATCAGCGCGAAGAAGTTGGGGTTGTAGCCGTCCAGGACACACTGGTTGTCCGTCCACGTTTTGCCGCCGTCGGTGCTGCGGATTGCCCATACCTCCAGCCGGCATCCCTCTTTCGGCTCCTTGCGTGCCTCGTCCCACTCGAAGCGACGTCCTGTAAAGTTCAGGTACATCATGACCAGCGTGCCCTTCTGCGTGCGCAGCAGATAATACGAAGCAGGCTCCTTAGGGTTGATACCTTCGCAGACGGGAATCGGTTCCGACCACGTTTTGCCGTCATCTTTGCTGATGCGGAAGCCTTTATCGTCTACCGTGCCGAGGCTGCCATCCTCTAGAATCACGAACGGACCGCTGTTGGAGACCTCCAGCGGCTGGAAGAGCGGATGCACCCAGCGGACATCCGCAGTGATTGTCTCGTGCATGCTCAGCAAAGGCAGAAAAAGCAACATCTTGGTGTCACCTCTTATGCCGGTACTTTGTCAAACCTTTTTCTTAAGATGTTGTGTTGTCCCAGCGATTGAAAATCGGGGCAACAGGGAACGAAACCTGCTTACACAGGTTATCCACCCACGAAGGGGGTTTTGTGCACGTTGCCCGCGACTTCCAGTGAAGGGTGAACCTCCCGGTGAGCCGAACATCACATCCACAACGGCTCGGCAGGATCCTCGCCCTCCAGAAGATGGAGCCTTGACAGAGTACTAGGCAACCGCAAGGAATACGCACCACTCCTGCGTCAATGGTTGCAAAAAGTACCCAAACGCATCCCTACGCAAGGAGTGGTGCACATGTATTCTATCACCCAATACCTGCCCAAAGCAATAGCCGAATGCTTCGGCTGGTGGATATCTCCCCCCTGCCCACCAAACCCAAAGGCAAACTGCGCCTCACACCCGTGCAGTTCCTGCAAGCCATCCATGCACACCAACTGGCACAGTATGCTCTGCATCTGAGCCAACGCTTCTATCCCAGACGCCGTCTGACCCGTCACGCCGGGGGAAGACCACCCCGATATACGGACACGACCATCCTGTTGATAAGCGTGGTGCAAACGGTGTGGGGCAAATCGGTGGGCAGATGCAAGGAAGTGTTGCCGTCCGTCGTTCATGTTATATCACAGGCAAACCGTCAGCCGATCCTTTGGCGGCGGCGCGAGCGCGGGTGGGTGCGCAGAACGTGGCGCAGTTGGTGCACGTGGCGCGGGTGTTGGGTGTATGAACCGCTCCGTCTAGTACCAATTGGGTACCAAAATGGCAAAAATGGACTATTGACACGGGGGGGACAGAGTAGAATAGAGGTAGAAAACTCTCAAAGGAGGAGGTTTGGGATGATGTTTCGTTTCGCCTCTCTGATTATCATCGCTCTGGCTTGCGTGCAACTGTCCAGCGCGCAATCGCTCTCGCCAAAACCGCTGCACACCGACCCCAGTCTGGCTGCGCTCATCGCTGTGCGTGGGCAGTTCACCAGCCTCATCGTAGACGAGCAACGGCAGATCACCATGCGGGTGTGGGCAGCGGACTTTTCACCAAACGAACAGGTGGACTTCGAACAACTGCTCAGCCGGTCGTTCAGCGATCTGGAACTGCCCGAAGAGCCCGGTTGGGGACTGTTTGCACCATCTGGCAACTCTCTGGAGATACAGGTGCGGGTCACCGACCGGCAGGGCAGGCTGGGTCGGGTGGAGTTCCGCAACGCCGAGACGTGGCAGCTGGTCGGTAGCATTTGGGCGAACACTTATCGCACAGAGGCGGCGGGCGTGTTCTCCATTCCCGCAGACCTGCGAGAAATGGTGGCGGAGGTATTGAACGACACCGGTCGGGTGCTAGCTCGCATCGCGGTAGACGTGGGCGAGTTTGACGCGGTGGTGCCGGTGCTGGTAGGGGGCAACTTTGAACCCTACTATATTGAACCGGTGTACTGCTCTCACTTTGGGGAACAGCCTGGCGATGCCGGGGGCAGCCGGTCTGGTAACCCGTACAATCCACCGGGCGCGAAAACCTATGCAGGCAATGGTATGGGGCGCAGCTACTCCACAGCGTATCATGACTTCATGAACGACAGCCCAGTGGTGATCACTGATGTATGTCCCCCCGACCCGTTTAGGGGGCTATACCGGAAGAAGACCATTGCGAACACAGTAAACTTTGGGCGGTTCAGGGTAGCCGACCCGCAGGCAATGGCACAGCTCGTACAGGCAGTCAGTACGGCGGCGGCAGAGGACCCATCTCCTCCACTGTCGCCTGCGCAGGCGTTGCCCTATTCGGAAGGTTGCGCGCGGTGGCGTGTGGGGTTTACCGGTCAGGCGACGGCGGTGCTGGCTATTCCCTACGAGCGCAAGAAGCGGCAAAGATCGCTGGAGGCTTTTCTGAACACCATTCACACCCTGCTTGCTCCACAGCGGGGTTTTCTGTCTGTGCTTGCCGCAAACGCAGCGAACCAGTGGCTTCAGGATATACAGAATCAACAGGCATCCGGTTTGAAGCCGGGTGAGGTGGTGGCATGGGGGGATGTGTACTCGGTGCTCACCGATGGCACGATGAGCGTCCCGCGTGTGGTGAACACTGTTCAGGAGTGGCTGGTATATGTGAAAGCAAGGTTCCCTGACGGCAGGGAGGAACCAACAAGCGGTACGGTAACCATAGAACCTGTCCAGCCCCTTTTGCAACCAGGTCCGCCACCAGCACCGGCATATTATCAGGTTATCGTGCCGCCTGAAGGCAAACTGTTCAGGCTGGGCAAAGGTTGGAGGTATCGGTTTCTTTTGGAAAGCACAGAACAGTTTCAAGCCAACGTTCCGGCTGAAGGCGCTCCGCCGACGGTGACCCTGTATATGAACGTGGTACCGCCGCCCGGGCCGTAAACATGAGTAGCGCACTATAGTGTGCTACTACTGGTTTGTCCAACGTGAATCTTCGCTTTGCTGCTCTGGAGGGCGAACCTCCCGGTGAGCCGAACATCACATCCACAACGGCTCGGCAGGAGCCTCGCCCTCCAGAAGATGGAGCCTTGACAGAGTACTGGTAAGCATCATCGAAATCCAGCCGGAACTGCTGTGCAATCTGCACCAGCAACGGCATATCACCCGGGGAGAGACTGAGGACACGGATACCTCCTTGCAGAATCAGGTCGTCTATCATCTGCAGGAAAGCGTCAGATCATCCGCGTCGAACAGCCTGAATACCGATGGAGTATAGCGAGAAGTTGTTGAGGAAAAGATGGTCACGTGGCGACCTCTGGAGAAACTCTTTCACCTCTTCCGCTCTCTCCTGAGCCAGCAGGATCTCCAGCAGCAGATTGGTATCCAGCAGATACATCAATCCCCCCAGAGGCTCAAGGTTTCGTGCTGTAGCTGCACAGAGGTGTACTCCTCTCACAGATGGGCGAAAGCACCCTCCCAGTCAAAGCGGAAGGGCTTTTCCGTTTTCCTGACATACTTCGCGTGCAGGAACTCTACGAAGTCCTGCACCTCCCGCTGTGCTTCCGGAGGAAGATTCTCGATGAGCGACTGTAATCTATCTGCCATCTCTACTCTCCTCTACGGACTTACGACACCATTCCCCACTTCTTGAGCACCTCGATCTCCGGCGGCGGGTTCCACAACCACTCTATCCTCAGCCATAAACCCTCCAGCACCTTACTCCGATACTCACCCGAACCGCCCTTCGCCTGCAGCGCATACCTCCCCGCTGCGTCCAGCACGTAGAACTCCGCCTGCTGCTTCTGAGGGTCTATCAACCAGTATTCGCGCACACCGCCCTGCTGGTATTCGGCGAACTTCTGCACGCGGTCGCGCTCTTCGCTATCGGGGCTGACAATTTCCACCACCAAGTCGGCAGGTCCATCCAGATAGGTGGGCTTCAGGCGATGCTGGTTTTCTCTGCTCACGAACAGAATGTCTGGCGAGCGACCGGGAAGTTCACGTCCCGTCTTCATCTGGAAAGGCTCCGAGTGTACTGTGCCCATATCGTGCGCCGAGACGAATATTCGAAGAATAGAAAACAGGAAACCGTATATCCTGTCGTGTTCCAGAGAAACCGGACTCATCAGTTCTACCTCTCCGTCCACCCACTCTGCCCAGGTGTCTTCGTCCAGCCACTCCAGGAACTGTTCATAGCTGATTTTGCCTCTGGGCAACGGGCGTGCAGGTGGTATGAGCGTTTGCTGTGCCATCGGGCATCACCTCGCTCTCATTATAGCACAGAGAGCCTCTACACCTGTATCTCTCTCCTCGGTTGCAGGTACTCCTCGCGTGTGCCGCACTCCTCCAGCAGATTCAGCAATTTAGCGTGCAAGCGGCGCGCTACGTCAGGATGTTCCGACGCCACGTTGTGCGTCTGCCCCGGGTCGGTGGCGGTATGGTACAGCTCCACCTCATCGCCGGCGACGCTGTAAATCAATGTCCAGTCGCGCTCGTGAATAGTGGAGGGACGCGGTGAAAGCACCACGCGCTCGGTGCCGTCTACCGCCCGACTGACGGTTTCGCCCGGCTGGTGCACAATCGCCCACGAGGTGACGAAGAAGTCGCGCCATCCCGTTTGTTCACCGTGTAAGAGGGGCACGAGCGACTTTCCCTGCACCTCCGCAGGTATCTCCACACCCGCCAGCTCCAGCAGGGTGGGCATCAAGTCCACAAAGCCAGTGAAGGCATCGTGCGTGGCGGGCTTCATGCCGGGCATGTACAGGAGCAACGGGATACGCGCCACCTCGTCGTAGATAGGCGAGCGGTGGAAGATGTGTTTGCCGTCGCGCTCTTCGAACAGCGCCTTGCCGATGATGCCGTGCTCGCCGATGTAGAAACCGTGGTCGGCGGTGAAGATGACTACCGTATTGTCCAGCAGGTTCAGGCTCTCTAACCGCGCCATTAGCCTGCCGAACCAGTAGTCCACCATCGTCACTTCCCCACGGTAGAGGGCGCGGCAGTGGTTCAGCTCCGCCTCGGTGAGGAACTCGCGCCAGTACCAGTATTGCGGGTAGATGACCTCCTCGCCCTCGTAGTCGGGGTCATACAGGTCGGTGTAGTGTTGTGGGGGGTCCCAAGGCTCATGCGGGTCAAAGGTGTCGATATACAGGAAGAAGGGGGTCTGTTTGGCGTTACGTTCCAGCCAGCGCATCGCGGCTTTCACTGTGCGGGCAGGGAAATAGTCCTCTTCGCTTCGGCGGTCCGCAACGTTGCGCAGGTACTGGCGCAGGGTGCGCTCGCCCAACCGGCATTTGTTCAGGTTGAAGGGGTACTCCACCTCCACCGGATCGGTGCGCCAGCGGTCATTTTCCTGTCCGCGTATCCACTCGAAGGCGGTAAAGCCGCGATCAAAGTGGTAACCGTAGTTCAGCAGGTGCGGGGTGTCGATAATCATCATCGTCGTGTAGCCCGCTTCGGAAAGCAGTTGCGCCAGCACCTTCTCCTCGCGCGGCAGGGGCGACCAGTCGCGGTGGGGAAACGTCCATTTGCCTGTGAACAGGTCGGTACGCGAGGGAACCGTTGGGAACGAACCGCAGTACGCTCGCTCGAACACCTGCGCGGTTTGCGCGAAGCGGTCCAGATACGGCGTGTGTATCTCCTTACCACCGTGAATCGTGAGGTTATCACGACGGAAGGTATCCGAGATGAAAAGCACGATATTCAGGGGTTTCATTCCGAATCCTCCAGTGCCTGTGAGAGTAGTTCCGCGGGGCGTACACGACAGCCCGTTTGCTCCGAGACGTTAGCGGCAATCGCCACCGCCTGCGAGCGCAGCGAATCCTCTCCACTGGTGAGAGGCTCTTTGCCCTCCCGCACACACTCCGCAAAGTGGCGTATCTCGGCAGCGAAGGGGTTCACCGGCTCCAGCTCCAGCTTCACGAACCCCTCCGACCACTCCGGTTTCTTGCGCGAGAAGACGTGCAAGCCGTTCCAGTTGTGCACACAACCTTCGGTGCCTTCCAACCACAGTTTGCGGTAGAAAGCACGATAGGGCGACAGCCAGCTGATGCTCATGGTGGCAATCGCGCCAGTGGTAAACTGCAGGTTGACCACGCCCGCCACTTCGCCCTCCATGCGGTCGGGGTCGTAGTAGGTCTCGGCGGAGACCCATTCCACCTCGCCGATGAACCAGCGGAGCAGGTCCAGGCGGTGGCAGCCTGCGCTGGCGATCGCGCCCCCTCCCAGTCTTTGGCGACTGCGCACCCAGTGCCCGGGGGGAACCGCTACGTTCTGCAAGTGGTCCAGCTGCGCCAGAATGGGCACGCCGAGCCAGCCCTCGTCCAGCAGTTGCTTGGTGCGCCAGTTCTCCGCCTCAAAGCGCTCTACGAAGGCGGTCATCAGCACCACACCAGCCTGTCTGGCGGCGCGCACCATCGCCCAGCCATCCACTAAGGTGGTGGCTATCGGCTTCTCCACCAGAATATGCTTGCCCGCTTGCGCGGCGGCGATAGCTACTTCCGCGTGCAGGTCGTGCGGCAGGCAGATGTCCACCGCGTCGACATCCTTGCGCTCCAGCACCTCGCGCCAGTCGGTGAGCACAACCTGAGCACCCGATTCACGCGCCCGCTCCTGCGCGAGAGACTCTTCCACGTCACAGGTAGCAACCACGCGCACCGTCTCCGCCCCCAGCTCCTGCATAGCGTGCACGTGCGCCCGCGAGATGCCTCCACAGCCTATCAAGCCGATACGCAAAGGCTGGCTCATGGCTCTGCACCTCCTGCGGGAGTCCACCACAGGGCAAAGGTGCTGAAATCCCTGTCGGTATGATTGCGCACGGTGTGCCAGGCGTTGGCAGGGATGAAGACCACATCCCCTTCGCGGATGACCTGCTCTTCGTCCTCAATGCGCAGGGTGGCTTCGCCATAGCGGACGTAGTAGAGCTTGGCGACGGGCACGCGCTCGGGCTTCTGCGCCATGCCCGGCTTCAAAACGCCGAAGGCGCACCCGAACGGCGCGCCTATCTCTTCGGAGGCGAACACGCCCTGTGCGAGTATAGTGCCCTCATGCGCTGGAAAGAGCGCATTGGGGTCAAAAGAACGTATCTGCATCGCTTATCCTCCTTCAAAGATTGTCTGGACGGCAATCCGTGCTTCGGGTAGCACAGCAGAGGGTATCTCCTCTTCACCCGTCAGAGGTCCTTGCCAGAGCCAGCCTCGTTCTTCGCGAGATAACAGGAACACCTGACTCTGCTCTGCATCTACGAGCCACACCTCTTGCACGCCGATAAGGTGATAGTCTGCCAGCTTGCGAGACAGATGCACAAAGGTGTCGCTGGGTGAAAGCACTTCCACGACCAGTTCGGGAGCTATCTCCAGCCGCTGTAGAGGTCGGAGGTCATCTGCCTGCAGGCGTTGTTTGCTGATATACAGCAGGTCAGGCTGGCGCACTCGAAGAGGACGGCGGGAAATCACCACATCGAACGGCGCCATGAGCACGATGCCCTGTGCCCGAACGAAGGAATTGCCAGCCAACATGAGATGCAGATTGCCCAGAATCAGTTGATGTGTTCCCGTGGGGGATGCCATCAGCTTTACCTCACCGTCTTCAATCTCCACGCGCTCCATGCTTTCGGGCGTTTGCACATATTGTTCCCATGTGAGCCGTGAACGAAGCGCTTCTGGCAGAGCCATCTCTCTCACCACCTGCGTGATTGTATCCACAGGGGAGATTGCTTCGGCACTTTCAACCTCTGCATGAAAGGTTGAGCACACAGGTGTCCTCACAAATCACGAGGCAGCGAAGCAATCCCCCTGCAGGTCTCGCTGCGTCACTTCCATCCCTTATTCTTGTTCTAGAGGGAGCTTTCCCTGCACACTCTCGCCGAAGAACTGCTGGGCTACCTGCAGGAAACGCTTGCGCCCTTCTTCGGGATGTACCAGAGGAGATGGGTAATCGGGACAGGCGCGACTGAGATGGTGCAGGTCACTCAGCTGCTCGTCGGTTGCCCCTTGCAGCTCGGGCACGTAGCGGTGGATGTACTCGGCTTTCGGGTCGAACTTTTGCGCCTGCAGGATGGGATTGAAAATGCGGAAGTAGGGCAGGGCGTCCGCGCCGCACCCCGCCGCCCACTGCCAGTTGCCCACGTTCTGCGCGAGGTCGGCGTCTACCAGGTGTAGATAGAACCACCGCTCGCCCCATCTCCAGTCGATGAGCAGGTGTTTCGTCAGGTAGCTGGCGACCACCATGCGCGTGCGGTTGTGCATCCAACCTTCACACAGCAGCTGGCGCATCCCGGCATCCACCAGCGGGATACCCGTGCGTCCCTGCGCCCACCGTTCAAACTGCTCTTCATGGTGCCTCCAGGGAAAACCGCGCCATTCGGGACGCAGTTCCATGTGCACCGTTTCGGGGTGATGATACAGGATGTGCGTGTAGAAGTCGCGCCATGCCAGCTCTTTCACGAACTGCTCGCTGACGCCCCATGCCTCGCGCAGCATTTGACGCAGAGAAATCATTCCGCAACGGATATAAGGGCTCATGCGCGATACCCCTTCCACCGAGGGCAGGTTGCGCAGGCTACTGTAGCGCGGCAGAGTGGTTCCAACGAACTGTTGCCACTGCGCCTGCACTTCCCGCTCGGTGGCATACCATTTGCGGGCGGGTTCAGTATCCACCTCGGGGATGGCGACAGTGGGCACATCCATAACGAGCGTATGCAGTCGGGATGGAGCAGGCACAGGTGGCTCCGGCTGCACGTGCTGGGTGAAGTGTCGCTTGTAGAACTGCGTGAAGCTGGGATAGGTGCTGTCGGGCAAGGGGCTGAGCAGGCTATCGCGCAGCACACGGTAGCGGATACCCTTGCGCTCCAGCAACCTCTTCAGCTGCCCATCCCGCTCCCGCGAGTGGGGTTCCACATCTTCGCAGAATCGCACTTCATCGGGGCGGGCGATGTCGAAAAATTGTTCCTGTTGCTCCAGCGGGACGACGTACAGCCTGCCCCCTCGCGATTCGATGCCTCTTTGCAGTTCGCGCAGGGCGTGGAAGAAGAGGGCGCGCAGGTTGTCGCCATGTTCCTGCTGGTTGTATTCGTCTAAAAAGAAGACGGGTATGGTTTCTCCCTGTTGGGCGTCTTGCAGCAGCGGGTTGTCGGTGAGGCGCAGTTCACGCCGGAAGATAATCACTCGTCGCATATTGCCATCTACCCTGCCAGAGCCTCGCTGGCGATGGTGTCGAAGTCCATCTCACTGGCGCCGAAGGTGAGGTACTGGAAGTATCCTGCCGCGGCGATCATGGCGGCGTTGTCGGTGCAGAGGATGAGCGGTGGGATCACCAGCTGGTAGCCGCGCCTGCCCGCCTCCTCACTCAGCACTGCTTTCAAGCGCGAGTTGGCGGCAACGCCTCCGCACACGGCAACGCGCGGGATGCCATGCTCTTCGGCAGCGCGTAATGTCTTGCCTACCAGCACGTCCACTATCGCTTCCTGAAAGCTGGCGGCGGTGTCTGCAACGTTTAGCGATTCGCCGGTAGCCTGCACATAGCGGAGTAAAGCCGTCTTCAACCCGCTGAAGCTGAAGTCATAGCTGTCCTCCTCCAGCCAGGCGCGCGGGAAGGGGATAGCCTGAGGGTTGCCCTGCTTGGCGACGCGATCGATGACCGGACCGCCGGGGTAGCCCAGCCCCAGCAGGCGGGCGGCTTTGTCGAAGGCTTCGCCGGCGGCATCGTCGCGCGTGCTACCCAGCCGGCGCCGGCGTCCATGCGCTTCCACGATGTGCAGGTCGGTATGCCCGCCCGATACAATCAGGCAGATAAACGGGAACTGCAGGTCGGGCGCGGTGAGGAAATTAGAAGCAATATGCCCCTCCAGATGATGTACTGCTACGATGGGTTTGCCCAGCGCATACGCCAGCGCCTTGCCTGCGGACACCCCCACCATCAGCGCACCTACCAACCCAGGACGGTTGGTGACCGCGATGAGGTCGATATCCGCATAGCCAACGTTTGCTCGATGCAATGCTTCCTCGATGAGCACACCCAACCGCTCCACGTGTTTACGCGCCGCCACCTCGGGCACGACGCCCCCCGTGAGCGCATGGATATCCACCTGCGAGGCGATCAGGTTGGACAATATCTCCACCCCATCGCGCACCACGGCGACGGAGGTTTCGTCACAGCTGGTTTCGATGCCCAGAACGTTCATGGCTCCGAGCCTCCCCCTTTCAGCAGTTTCCATCGGTTGGTTCTCAACAGCTGCTGGTATTCTGGCGTTTGCATATCCGGCGTCCACATGATGAGCGCGTTCTCGCCGGTGTCGGCATAGTAGCCCTTACGGATAGCAACGGTATAGAAGCCGTACTTGGTGTAGAGCCTCTGGGCAGCAAGGTTGGTTTCGCGCACCTCCAGGGTGGCATGACGTGCTCGCCGGGCAATGGCGCATTCCAGCAACGCCAGCAGCAGCTTCTCGCCGATGTGCTGTCGGCGATAGTGCGGATGCACCGCCAGCGTGGTGATATGCGCCTCGTCCATAATCACCCACATACCGCCGTAGCCCACCACACGACCGTTGCTTTTTGCCACCAGGTAGCAGGCGGGCTGGTGGTACAGCTCGTTGTAAAAAGCGTTCTCGTGCCAGGGGGTACGGAAGCACATCCGCTCCATCTGCATGATTTCAGGGATGTCCTCCGCCCGCATCGGCTCTATCACCAGATGAGGCATCAGGATTGCCATTGTATCTCACCGGTGTATTCAGTTATACGCAGAGACGAGGCTATCCTGTTCAAGCCCATTTCTCCGCTTGCGAAACACCACCTGCATCTCTTGACGGCGCGTGCTGGAACGTGTTACCTTTATACTTGCCTGAGAGACCACAAAATCCTGAGAGGTGTAGCACATGGCTCTCGACCCGAAACTGATTGACTATATGCAGAGGCTACCCGAACCCTATCAGGAAGAACTTCTGGATTTCATCCGCTACCTGCTCCTGAAGGCAGAACGGCGCGAGCTGGCGGAATGGTCTGACCTTTCGCTGGAGAGCGCGATGCGCGGAATGGAAGAGGAGGAAACGTTGTACGATACTGCTGACCTGAAGGTTGTCTTCAAATGATACACTCGGGCCAGGTTGTTCTGTTGCGTTTTCCACACGCTGACATGGAAGAGGGTAAACTGCGCCCCGCCTTACTTTTGTGTCGGGTTCCGGGCGAGTTTCCAGACTGGCTGATATGCATGGTTTCGTCCCAAATGCGACATTACATTACCGGTTTCGACGAAATAGTACGCCCTGAGGACGATGATTTTGTTCTCAGCGGACTGAAGGTGGAAAGTGTGATAAGGATCGGGCGGCTGGCAGTGGTGTCGGAAGATATTCTGCTGGGAGCAATTGGCGAAGTCTCCACGCAACGCCTCCGACGCATCAAGCAGCGTTTATCTCAGTGGCTACTACAGGATTAGTAACCCTTGTAGCCACAGACACGCGGACTGAAGGTTGCGGCTGCATCAGGACATAACAGTGGAACCGCTCCGCTGACATCCAAACCATCACGTGCGGCTGGGTAGGTGTTTGCTGCGGCCTCTCTTGACGGCGCGTGCTGGAACGTGTTACCTTGTTACTGTGTGGTGTTGCAGGCTGGCTTCGTCTGAAGGGGAACGGCTTTAGCCGTCAACGTAGCCTGCAGCAGCGGCAAACTGCTGATCGTTTGTGCTCATCAGCAGCATATCAGGTGGCAACGGCGATGACGCAATCGGTGGAACAGGCGGTTCGTCAGTGCAGAACCTTTATCTCAGCGGCTGCTACAGGATGAGAATGACGCTTACCCGCCGCACGCAGCGGCGGGTAAGCATACACCTTCTTACTGAATCACCGTCACCACCGGAACGGTGCACACGTGGTACTCTGTGCCGTTGACGCTGCCCTGGGCGTCCGCGAATAGCGCAAAGGCGGTTGCATCGGTGGGCAGGGCGATTTCGGCAGTGTACTTGCCGTTGCCGGCGGGTTTGGCGTCCAGAGCCGTCCACTTTGAGCTGCGCAGGTCTTTGGTGCTGGACTGTGCCGTCCAGATTTGCACGCCCCCCACCTTGCCTTTTGTGGTCACAGTGACCAGCAGTTTGTTCCCCTGCCGCTGGACGTCCGCCTGGATTTGTGCCAGTGGTTGTTTGGACGCCACCGCCAGGTAGAATGCGGTCAGGTTATTGACCACGCGCTGCAGACCCTCCTGCAGACTGTGCCCGGCGTTCGGCACGTACATCAGGTACTTCTCGCCCGGCAGGTCGTTGAAGTAGAACTGCGCGGCGTCTATCACCCAGTAGCGGTCATTCGCGCCGTTGATAATCATCTTGGGCATCTTGAACCGCTCGCGGTAGGAGTAAGGGTCAACGATGGCGGTAAGCGTCTGCCCTTCCGTAGTGGAGAGCATCTCCGTCAACCCTTTGGTGGAGTAGTCGGCGATCATCTCGCTGTACTTGCCCCAGGTAGCCACTTGATGGGGCAGTTGCTTGGGGAAGTTGAGGATGTCGTACACCATGGGGGCAATAGCGCGCACGCGCTTATCCACCGCTGCCGTGAGCCATGTAGTCCAGCCGCGCTTGGAGCCACCCGTGACTATGAACTCCTTCACGCCGATATCCCACTGCTTTTTGGCGATTTCCTGTACGGCGGTCATGGCGCGCACCGCGCTCTTGGTCATGGGCAGCAGGGCGGGCCAGGTCTTGTCACCCGATTTGGCGAATTCCACGAAGGTGTAAGAGATCAGCGCATCCTCGCTCAAGCCACCAAAGAGTGGTTGATTGGGCACGTCGTTCAGGATAACACACAACGCGCCCACCTTGCTCGCCACCTGCCCAAACGCCGCCAGTTCCGCCATACCGCTGCTGCCGGTAATATAGAGCACAGCGAACTCAGGTGTCTTTAACTGCGCCGGTTTCAGGATGTACACCCTGTGCTTCCACACGAGATCGCGCCATTTTTGCGAAGTGAGGCTCACCTCCAGCGCGGTGACGCCGGCTATTTCACGGCTATTGACGATTTGCCAGCCGTAGGTGTTATCCTCGGCAGACACATAATCATCCAGCGGCGTTGCCGACGCCACCCATGTCCCCAGCGCGACCAGCAGAGAGATGCATAACCAGCGGAACATTGGAGTACCTCCGTTTCTCTTCTTTCGTTACCCTCTGACGATTCAGCAAGGGAAGAGGTTTACCCTTTTTGAGGAAAAACCCTTTATCTGCTGACCAGGCTCAGATACACCTGAAGCTGTCGCTGCTGAGAGCTCCATACTAACTGTGGCTGAATGCAGTGTGCAGGGGGCGTCAAAGCAATCTGCCAGTCGCGCCAGCGGTGGTGCTCGATGTCCCATACTCCCAGCACGTCCACCCCCCATTTCGCCGTCCAGCGCAGCCGAAAGCGTGCCTCTCTTCGCGTCTCCAGCTGGTCTGATGCCAATGGGCTTTTGCCACTCGTCGCAGCCAGCGATAGTCCGACCCCTGCTTGCAGCCGCTCTCCCGCGTCCCAGTACACGCCCCACAGCGCCCGTGCCCAGCTATAGCCCTCTGCACCCGTATACGCACTGGCTCGCGCATCCAGAACGACGTCCGCACCCAACTGTTTGCCTATCTGCACGGTTGGAGACTGCCACCGCACGAGAGCAACGGTTCGAGTAGCGGTTACCAGCGTCGGGCTCTCCCGGAACCGACCTATTTTCCACTCCGTTTCCAGTAAACCGCCTCCCCAGGAGGCAACCGTCTGGTAACCCAGCTCGGCTCCCCGCAAGTAGAGGTCGGTACGCTGCAGGTTTTCCACCGGTGAATTCGCCCGCAGAGAAAGAAACACTGCCTGCTTCGCCCGTGCGTCCGGCGAGTGACGCCAGTACGGGGTGTTCACCGTTTCCAAGAAAGAGTCGCCCGAACGCTCTGTCGGTTCTAGGCGACGGAGAGGCTCCTGATCGCCGACGTTATCCAGCCGGCGCAGCAAGTCTATCTGAATCTCGGGGTCGTGACGGGTGAACACCCGTGCGCCATAGCGTATCTGCCCCCACCTTTGCGGCAGCAGGTCTCCATGCGATAACTGCACCCCTCTTCGGCGCGAGTAGCCAACTTGCGGGAGGAGAGGTTCGCCCGGCGCACGCCTGCCGATTCGCCGGCTCAGATACGGCACTGTGATCCACCGACGTCCCCAGGCAGACAGAGATACCCTGCGAGCGCGCAGGCGCAGAGCGGTACTGAGGCTCAGCTCACTGGCAGACAGCAGGAAATCGGGGGGCTGTTTGTCGCAAGTGGTCAGGTTCACCTCCTGCATGGTCAGGGTATTTCCATCGGAGTGTAACAACGCGGCGGTGACGAAAATGCCCTCGACCTCCCCCTGCACATCGTACAAGTCGCCCGCACGGGTTTTCAGGTTCAGGCGCATTCGCGAAGCGCGAAACGTTCCCCGTTCGTCGGAGAAGAGCACATCGCCGGTGGCTGTGATCCAGCCGGTTTGCAGGTCGCCTTCCATCCGTTGTGCCCGCACACGCCGGTTACCCCATTGCACCTCGGCATCCCCTTCGGCAAGAAAACGCTGAAACTCCTGTGCCTCCACACGCTGTGCCAGCAGTCGCCACGGCTCCTCCTCGACAGGCGAAGGCGCAGAAAAGCTGCGACTGCCCAGCATCCCCAGCACCAGCAGGGCGGTAATCCAGCGGGCACACACTATTCGCAGCGGTTCAGCTGATGCAGAATCCACTCTGTTGCCCCCTGCAGGTCTGCAGCAACGTGGTCTGGAGGGTGTTGCTGCATTTCGGCAGAATCGAGCATCTCTGGCTTCACATGTCCGCTCAGCACCAGCACGGTCTTCACCCCCGCCGCGCGACCTGCCACAACGTCCCGCCAGGAATCCCCCACAAACACCGAACGCTCCAGCGCGATGGCGTGTTCCTGCGCTGCCCGCAGAAGCAACCCCGGCTTGGGCTTCCGGCACTCACAGCCATCGGCGTCGTCGTGGGGACAGTAGTAGAAGGCGTCGATGTGCGCTCCGTAATCGCGCAGCATCTGCTGGAGCCTCTCGCTAATCTGCTCCAGTGTTTGCAAGGTGTACAGTCCTTTGGCTACCCCCGACTGGTTCGAGCAGACGATGATCGGCACTCCCGCCTCATTGAAACGGGCTATCGCCTGCGCGGAGGTAGGGAGCAGATGCAATTCCTCCGGTCGCGTCACAAACTCCACCGGATCCACGTTAATCACACCGTCTCTGTCCAGAAACACGGCAGGACGAACCTTTTTTTCGCTCAACCGTTCACCCCCGTTTGCTCTTCTTCACAAGGACTATATCGGAGCTGGGGGCGAATCGTCAAGAGGATACCAGGAGTGTAAGGAGGGCGCGTATGGCACAGCGTGTGCTTATCGGCACTTCTGGATGGAGCTACGACCACTGGCGGAGCATCTTCTATCCGCCGGAGCTGGAGCGAGAAGGATGGCTTGCCTTCTACGCGCGGGTGTTTCCCACCGTGGAGATTAACAGCAGCTTCTACCGTTTGCCCTTCGAGAACATAGTGCTCAGCTGGCATCAGCGCACACCAGAAAGCTTTGTATTTGCTGCCAAGTTTTCCAGACAGGCGACGCATGTGCAACGCCTGCGCGACTGCCAGCCCATCGTACAGCGATGGATGGAGCGACTGAGTTTGCTGAAGGACAAATTGGGTGTGGTGTTGATACAGCTGCCCCCCGGCTTGCACAAGGACGTGCCACTGCTGGAGGCTTTTCTCCAACTGTTCCCCAAAGGCACACGCCTCGCGGTGGAGTTTCGCCATTCCTCCTGGGAGTGCGACGAGGTGTACGACATGCTCCGCACGCTGGGGGTGGCGCACTGCACCATCAGCTACCCTCGTTATCCGATGAACTGGACGGTGACCGCTCCCTTTGCCTACGTGCGCCTGCACGGGGTGACGCAGGCGTATGACTATTGCTACAGTATGGAGGAACTGCGCGAACTCGCCCGACAGATCCGCAATCTGCCTCGGGACGTACAGCAGGTGTTCGTGTATTTGAACAACGATACCAGCGGCTATGCTCCCGATAATGCTCGCCAGCTGCAAACCATCTTCGCACTGGAATCGGAGGTTGCAGGAACCTGACCAGCAGGAGCGAATAGCCATATCATCAACGGCGAGGAGGAAGCGTGAAGTTGCGAACCGACTGGTTCTTGGTGCTGGTGTTTCTCTTGGTGTTTGCACTACCCGGCGAGTCGAAGCGCCGTCTGAGCGTGACTCATCTTCTGACGGAGTGGCTGGAGAACCCTCTGGGCATCGATAGCCCTCAACCGCATTTTGGCTGGCAGATGCAACATGCAGACCGTGGCGCCAGCCAGAGCGCCTACCAGATTCAGGTCGCCAGCAGACCGGACCTGCTGCGTGACGGCAAGGTGGATATGTGGGACAGTGGCAGGGTGGATTCATCGCAAAGCCTGCACATCCGCTACGAAGGAAAACCACTGCGGAGCCGCACCACCTACTACTGGCGCGTGCGGGTGTGGGACCACAACGGTGTGACCAGTCCCTACAGCCAGACCGCCACCTTCGAAACCGCTCTGATGAACGCCAGCGAATGGCAGGCAAAGTGGATTGCCGTGCCTCGAGGGGGTGGAAACGGCTGGCATTCGCAGTTTGCAGATAGCGTGAATGTGACCAAATGGGTTCAGGTGGACTTGCGCCAGTCGGTGGAGTTTCAGCGGATGGTACTCTATCCTGCGCGCCCACATAACTGGGTGCGCGATGAGCCCGGCTTTGGCTTTCCCGTGCGATTCCGCCTTGAAGCCAGCGACGATCCCGATTTTGCTCACCTGCGCGTGCTTGCCGACTACACGCAAGCGGATGTGCCGAACCCTGGCGCAAGACCGTTCCCCATCGATGTGGGTACCCAGAAAGCGCGTTATGTGCGGCTGGTTATCACCAAACTGCACCACCCTGCTGATACGCGCCCGCTGGCAGCACTGGCGGAACTGGAGGTACTGGACTCTGCCGGGCACAACCTCGCCCTGAATGCTCCCGTCACCACCGCCGGGCTGAACCAGGATAGCATCGAAGAGAACGACTGGGGCAGAGCGATGCTCACCGACGGCGTGCGCGAATCGCGCCCTTCCGATACCTATGCTCCCTTGCTCCGACGAGAGTTTCGGGTGGAAGGCAGGGTCAAACGCGCCCGCGCCTACGTGACCGGTCTGGGCTACTACGAACTCTATCTCAACGGGCAGAGGGTGGGCGACCGCGTGCTCGACCCGCCATATACGAACTTCCTGAAGCGCATCTATTACAGCACCTACGATGTCACTCCCCTGCTCCGTCGCGGCGATAACTGCGTGGGTGCTATACTGGGCAACGGCTGGTGGAAAGGCAAACCACACTTCCTGCTGCAAATGCACATCGAATACGCCGACGGCAGGGAACAGGTCATCACCAGCGACGGAGAGTGGCGCTGGGCGAAAAGCCCCCTTCTGGACAACAGCCTGTATCACGGCGAAACTTATGATGCCCGACTGGAACAGCCTCGCTGGAGCGAACCCGGTTTTGTCGCAGCAGAACAGTGGCAACCGGTGCTGACGAGCGAGATGCCAGGCGTTGCCCTCTCCGCGCAGATGATGCCGCCCATCAAGGTCACACAAACCCTCAAACCCAGATGGATTTCAGAGCCGCGCCCGGGCGTGTTTGTGGTGGACTTCGGACAGAACTTCTCCGGGTGGTGTCGGCTGAAAGTAAAGGGCAGTGCGGGCACCACCATCACGCTGAAGCACGCCGAAGTACTTTACGAAAACGGGCTGGTGAACCAGGAGAACCTGCGCACCGCCAGAGCCACCGACACCTACATCCTCAAAGGCGAGGGAGTGGAGATATACGAGCCGCGCTTCACCTATCACGGTTTTCGCTACGTGCAGGTGGAAGGCTATCCGGGGGTGCTGAAACCCGAAGACATCGAGGGACGAGTGGTGCACACCTCCTTTGTGCAACGTGGGCAGTTCGAGTGCTCCAACGAGCTGCTGAACCAGATTCAGCGCAACGCCCAGTGGGGTTATCGCACCAACTGGCACAGTATTCCCACCGACTGCCCCCAGCGCGACGAGCGACAGGGCTGGATGGGCGACGCACAGATGACCGCCAACATGGGCTTGTACAATTTCACCGCCGAGTCCGCCTACGTCAAATTCCTGCGCGACATCGCCGACGCGCAGGGCGAGGATGGACGTATCCCCGATACCGTGCCCCATGTGTGGGGAACCAATCCGGGCGACCCGCAGTGGGCAGGAGCATATCTCTTCATCTGCTGGGATATGTATCGGCATACGGGCGCAAAGCATCTGCTGGAAGAGCACTACGAAGGCATGCAGCGCTATGTGGAGATGTTGCGTCGTGAGGCGGGAGAAAGCTGCATCCTCACCCGCAACAACTACGGCGACTGGGTGGCGGTGGTGGATACCCCCAAAGACCTCATTTCCACCGGCACCTACTACCTGAGCGTGAAACGACTGGCGGACATCGCGCATGTACTGGGCAAACGCGCCGATGAAAGGCAATACCGTGAACTGTGTCAGCGCATCGCCGACGCCTTTAACAGGCGATTCTGGAGCGCTGAGACGGGTCAATACGGCAACGGCAGTCAGTTTTCCCACATCTTCCCGCTCTATCTGGGTATCGTACCCAAAGAGCACCAGCAGAAGGTGCTGGATCATGTGATACATGACATCACCGTCAACCACAAGGGGCATCTCAGCACAGGCTTTATCGGCACACGCTACCTGCTGGATACGCTCACCATGCTCGGACGTGCCGATATTGCCTATCTGGTGGCGTCGCAGGACACCTACCCCAGCTGGGGTTATATGGTGCGTATGGGCGCCACCACGATCTGGGAACTGTGGAAGTATGAAGTGGGTCCAGGCATGAACTCGCACAACCATCCCGCCTTCGGGCTGATTAGCGGGTGGTTCTACGAGGCGTTGGCAGGCATCCAGCCCGATGCCTCACGAGGCGACTGGGAGCGTTTTACCGTGCGTCCGCACCCTGTGGGCGACCTGCGCTGGGCACAAGCGTCCGTGGATACCGTTCGCGGAAGGGCAGGGGTGCGCTGGGAGAAGCGCCCCGACGCCTTTCTGCTCAGTGTACTGGTGCCCCCAAATAGCTCGGCGACGGTGTACATCCCCAAACTGGGCATTACCAAACCCGTTCTCACTGAGGCGGAGGGCAAGGTGTGGCGCAACGGCACGTTCCTGTCCAGGGTGCCAGGAGTCCAAAGCGTGCGTGACGAAGGCGACTGGATGGTGGTGGAAATCGGCTCTGGAGACTATCATTTCAAGCTACAGGCAGACAGATGAACAGTTGCTGTCCCGCACAAGGTGTGATATAATCGGTGACACTGCTGGAGGGTACCGGTATGGAGGAACAGCAGCCGCGATCCGAACAAAGCACACAGGCGGAAGAGCAACGCCAAAAGCAACCTGTGGACGTCATCACCGTGGCGTTGTGGATGATTGAGGAGATGCAGGCTCAGGCGTGGGTGAAACTGGGCTTGTGGAAAGACCCTGTATCGGGGGAGTTGCACACAGACCTGCCTCAGGCGAAAATCGCCATCGATTGCGTGGCGGCGCTGGCAGAGGTGCTCCAACCGCATCTCGCAGACTCCCAGCGTCGCGATTTAGAGCGTTTGCTCACCGATTTGAGGCTCAATTTCGTGCAGCGTACTGCGGAGTAACAGAAAGAGAGGAGGCGACCATGCATCGTTCGCAAGAGGGCGCGGAGGTTCGCTGGTTACGCGCGCAATGGGCACGCTATTATCTCATCCGACGCTGTTATCTGTGGGCAGTTCGCGGGGTGAAGACATTCACCGCATGGGTACGAGACGGGATGTCTCTGGTGGCGCACTGGGTACTGGAACGTACCGACCCTTTGGCGCAATGCCGACGCCAGCGTGAGCAGTTCCTGGCTTTCTACGAGCAGTATGAGCAGCTGGTAGACGTGCTGTGCTGGGCGGCACGCGATACCGTGCACGATGGCTGTGATGAAAAGTACCAGCAGTTGCGAAGCTGGATGCAGAAACACTACGCTCCTGTGCGCCGCGCCATGGCTCCCTTTATCCACCAGGTGCTCTCCGAAGGAGAGGGCAACCTACGAGAAGACCCCTTCGAGAAGCTGTTTGAGCAGGCGCACGTGATGCAGGTGATCGAGGCGGACGGAGGCGACCTGCTGGGGCGCATCATTCTCACGCGCAACATCGTGGCACGCTACGACGCGCACCTGCGGGCGCAGCTGGAAAAATACGCCAGACGAGTGGGGCATTGAAGATGCAGATACGTCTGTTGCGTATGGACGATGAACCTGCGGTATTGAACTTGTGGAACAGGTGTATGGGAGCACACTTCCCCCTGGATTCCTCCCTGTTCGAACAGAATGTGCTGAGAGATGCCCATTTCGACCCGCAAGCGATTTGGGTAGTGGAGGACGCTGGAGGAAACCTGCTGGCGTATGCACACGCCAAAGTGTGCAAGGAGCCGCTCGGATCGGCAGGCATGATGCCCGAGCAGGGCTGGATAGGCGCACTGGCTTTCCTTCCCGGCGACGAAGGACTGCACGCAGCGCGCCAGATTCTACAGACCGCGTTGGACTGGCTGAAGGCGCAGGGGAGAAAGCGCGTGAGCTACGGCTCCGATCCGGCACACCTGTTCCCCGGCGTTCCTGCGGAGCAGACACTCCATCAGCAGCTCTTGCAGCAAATGGGGTTCACCATCAGCGAGCATATCGCCGTGGACCTGGTGCGAGACCTGGCGGACTACCGCGTGCCCGACGAGGTGGAGCAGAATCTGCACCGCCTGCGCGAGGAGTATACTATCCGCTCTTGCACTCCCGATGATGTGCCTGCCCTGCTGCGCTTTCTGCAGAAGGAGTTCCCCGGCAGGTGGTACTACGAGACGGTCAAACGGCTGGAGGTGGAGGATACCCCGCGAGACATCCTTCTCCTCACACACGGGGAGGAGGTAGTAGGCTTCTGCCACACCTTCCATCGTGGCTCGAAGCGCATCGGGCCCTCCATCTACTGGCGCAAACTACTGGGCGAGGCGTACGGAGGCTTGGGACCTATCGGTCTAGCGGAAAGCACACGCGGAAAGGGATTGGGACTGGCTTTGCTCTGCAAGGGCGTGGAGTATGTGAAGCTGCAGGGCGCAGAGCGCATGGCAATTGACTGGACAGACCTGGTGGACTTTTACGGCAAAATCGGCTTCCGCGTGTGGAAGCGTTACCATCCTGCCTCGCGCCAGATATGACAGCGGGGGCGGACCCAAAGGACCGCCCCTGCCAGCGCTAATTCCCCCGCACCAGCGCCTCGCCAGCAGCCAGGAGGCGTTGCACCAGCTCCGGCGAGGACGCTTCGGCGTACACGCGCACCACTGGTTCTGTGCCCGACGCCCGCAGCAATAGCCACGCGCCGTTCTCCAACAGGAACTTGGTGCCGTCCATGCGATCCATTGCCTTCACCGGTAATCCGGCAACCTCACGCGCTTCGGTTTGCGCCACGCGCTCGCGGGCAGCGGGCATCTCCTCGCGCTCCAAATGCAAATCGATTCGGTTATAGTGGTGCTCTCCCACCAGTTCGAAGATTTCCTGCACCAGCTCACTGAGCTTCTTGCCACTCAGTGTCATCGCCTCCAGCAGCATCAGCCCCATCAACACACCATCCCGCTCGGGAATGTGGTGCTGGATGCCAATACCTCCACTCTCCTCGCCGCCTATCAGCACGTCGCCCTGCAGCATGTTCTCACAGATATACTTGAAGCCGATAGGCGTCACGGTCAAGGGCAGTCCGAAGTGTCGGCAGAGGGCGTCAATCATGTTGGTGGTGGAAAGGGTTTTCACCACGCGCCCACGCCAGCCTCGCCGTTGCACCAGATGGTACAGGATGATCGCAAAGATGCGGTGGCTATCGACAAAACAGCCCTGCTCGTCCACTGCGCCCACGCGGTCGGCGTCGCCGTCCAGCGCGATACCGATGTCTGCCCCCTCGCGAACAACCGTCTCCCTCAGCAAACCCAGATTGGGCGCAATCGGCTCGGGGTTGACGCCGCCGAACTGCGTGTCGCGCTCCTCCCGAATGGCAAGCACCTGCAAGTGTCCACCTTGCAACAGCGTGCGTAGATAGCCTGCGCCGGAACCGTGCATGGCGTCGGTGACCACCTTCCAGCCCGCGTCCAGGATACGTGGCATATCCACCAGCGTCTTCAGGTGCTGCAGATACTCGGTGGTCAGGTTCTCGGTACGTAGCTCGGCAGGGGGGTACTCCGCCGTTCGTTCGCCTGCCAGTATCCGCTGCAGGTGCGCTTCGATCTGCTCGGTGATTTCCGGCAGGGCGGAACCGCCGTAGTTCGCCTTGAACTTGAAGCCGTTGAACTGTGGCGGGTTGTGGCTGGCGGTAATCATCACACCGCCCTGCGCTTGACGGTGATGCACTGCGAACGACAGCGCAGGCGATGACAGCGAGCTTTCGGAGAGCACAGCAGGCAATCCGCACCGTGCCAGCTCCTCCGCTGCTACCCGCGCGAATACCTCCGACTTGAGGCGGTTGTCATACCCCACGAGCACGCCGTGCCCGTCGGGTTTTGCGCTGTGCAGATACTCTGCGACCGCTCGCGCCACCAGCCGCACATTCGCCTCGTTGAAATCTTCATCAATCACTCCACGCCAGCCGTCGGTTCCAAAACGAATCTCCACCTTGCTCACCCTGCGACCACCTCCTTGTGCATGATTTTCCTCCATGAAAAAGTATACAGGATTCCCCGTTGCACCGCGGAGGAAAGGGTGTCCCCCAACACGCCACTTGCTGACCCGCTCACACCTCCTCCAGCTTACCGCCCCACCATTCCTCTTTCGGGGTACGCAGCATCAGCCCGCGGATGGCGTCACGGGGGTTCAGTCGCCCATCCAGCACGGCGCGGATGGTCTGTGCGATAGGCATCTCGATGCCCAGCCGTTCCGCCAGCCCGCACACCGCGAAGGTGGTCGGCACACCTTCCGCAACCTGCTGGAGCTCCTGCAGGATTTGTGCCAGCGGTTTGCCCTGCGCCAGTCCATGCCCCACCCGCCAGTTGCGGCTCAGGTGACTGGAGGCGGTGGCGAACAGGTCACCGACGCCCGATAGCCCCATGAAGGTACGCTCCTCCGCCCCTAGCGCCACGCCCAGCCGCACCATCTCCGCTAAACCGCGCGTGACGAACGCCGCTTTGGAATTGTCGCCGAAGCCCATGCCATCGCTGATGCCTGCACCGATGGCGAGCACGTTCTTCAGCGCGCCGCCCAGCTCCACACCCGTCACATCGCGATTGGTATACACGCGGAAGGAAGGATGCATCAACAGCATTTGCGCCTGTTTCGCTGCTTCGGGGGAAGAAGACGCTACCACCGTTGCCGTGGGTATTTCGCGAGCCAGCTCCAGTGCGAGGTTGGGACCGGACAGCACCACGAGGTCGCCACAGCGATCACCTAACGTCGCCTGCAATACCTGAGAAGGACGACTGCCGTCTGCTTCCAGTCCTTTCGCGGCGGAGATAATCAGCCGCGGAGCAGACAGGCATTCCCGGACAGCGGATGCCACCTCGCGCAATGCGCCTGCAGGTACGGCGAAAACCAGCACCTCCGCCTCGTGCACGGCGCGCTGCATATCGCTGGTGGGGTTCACCGAAGGGGGGAGAGCAAAGCCGGGCAGGTAGCGCGGGTTCTGACCTTCGCGCTGAATGGCTTCTGCCAGATCAGCATCGCGCGCCCACAACGCTACCTGCACCCCTTTCTTGCCGAGCAGCAGAGCCAGCGCAGTGCCCCAGCTCCCTGCTCCCAAAACCGCTACCGACGGCAACTCAGGCACCGAACTTCTCCTGCACGTTCATCAGGCTGGTCAGCATCGGCACGAGGTCTTTGCCCCGGATGCGTCCCAAACCACCGCGTGCACACGCCCGCTCGCCGAACTGTGTGACCTCATCGGTGCGCACTTCCGGTCCCCACAGCACTATCGGAACCGGCTCGCCCGTATGGTCGCCGAAGGAGCAGGCGGTGGTATGGTCGGCGGAGACCACGATAAAGGTGGTGGCGGGGTCAATCTGCGTCAGCAGCCAGCCCAGCATGGCATCGATGCGCTGGATGATGTCCACCTTCGCCTGCGGGTTGTGGTCGTGTGCAGCCACATCGGGTCCCTTCACGTTGCACAGCACGAAGGTATGCTCCTGCAGAGCTTCCACCACCTTGCGCCCCATCGCCATCACGTCGCTATCCAGCCCACCGGTGGCTTCGGGTACCTCCAGCACCTTCAGCCCCACGAAGCGGGCGATACCCTTAATCAGTCCCGTTTCCGCCACACATGCTCCAACCAGCTGGTGATGCGTGTTGAAGTCGGGGATGCTGGGCGCAACACCCGCACCGCGCGGCAGAATGATATTGGCTGGATTCAAGCCCTGCTCGCGTCGCTTCTGGTTGACAGGGTGGTTGTTCAGCTTCTCATAGCTGAGGCGCACGAACTGGTTTACGATTCGGGCGGTGCGACGTGCAGCGGCATCATCGGGGTCTATCGCCTGCACCTCATGCACCTTTTCGCCTTCGGCATGTGGGTCGGCGTCGGTGATTTTGGGTGATAGTCCCGGTCCGCGCAGAATGAGTGCGCCACGGTGCGCCACCGACTCCTTGAAGAACACCTGCACGTCTTCGATAAAGATGCCGTTCACCTCTGCCGCCAGCTGGTCGGTTCCTTCGGTAATGCGTCCGGCGCGGCGGTCCAGCACCACCATGTTCTCGTCCACCGTGCTGAAGTTACAGCGGAAGGCGATGTCGCCTCCACGCACCTCCATGCCTACGCCGAGTGCTTCGAAAGGTCCGCGTCCGGTGTATACGGCGTAGGGATCGTAGCCCAGCAGGGCGAGATGCCCCGTGTCGCTGCCCACGCGCACGCCGGGCGCAATCAGGTCCATCAAACCCGTCTCGCCCTCGGCGGCGAGACGGTCCATGTGGGGTGTATGCGCGGCTTCGATAGGGGTCTTGCCGCCTAAGGCGGGATGCGGTCGGTCCGCCATCCCGTCGCCGATAAGCACAATCGCCTTGCGGGTTTCGGAAGATGCTGCCATCGGGTCAACCTCCTGGTGGGAATACTGCTCCTTTCACTTCCGCATGAGAAGGGCGATTTCCTGTTTGCGCAGGGAAGGCAGGCATTGCAGGCGAACTGAACGGTGAAAAACAAAGATGAACCAGACAAGACAGCAATCTGCCACCCCGCAGGAGGCGATAGAAATCCTCGACAGGGGCGGCGAACTGCTGGGCACGGACTCTGTGGAGCGTGGCGCGTGGTAATGGTCGTGAGCGAGAACCGGTGAGCGTATGCGAAACCTGCGAGCCTGCTTTACAGGTTGCGGTATGTTATTCCCCGCAACGGTGGTTGCCGCCGTGTTGCTGGTGCGGTGGTGGACCGCACCGATAGACATCCTGCGCGTGTCCCCGCCGACTTATCCCACCCCGAATGCCTTCGCGATATACCACAAGATGGCGGAAGAGATGGCGGAGAGGCATGACAAAGACACCCAGATCCGGTTGACCGCCGATCGCCTGAGACGCGATATTGATTCTGGGCAGATCACCGATAATGCGGAGATACGCCGTTACATCCAGCTCTGGGAACCAGTCCGCCGTGCATATCGCAGGCACCTGGACGAACCCTGCATGATCGTGCTCTCCTACGACATCAGGGAGGACTTTCCGTATCTGAAAGGCTTCCGTTTGTGGGCTTATACAGAGGCGGCAGATGGGCTGCTGGCGATGCGCGCTGGTGACTACCAACGGGTGCTGGACAACTATGAAACCGTACTCCGTGTTAGCGAAAAGATATGCCATGGCGGTCTCGTGGTGCACCACATGGTAGCCGGAGTATGTGTGAGCAATATTCGTCGGGTAGTTGTCCATTCGCTCGAAAAGATGCCACCCGAAGGGTGTGACAAACTGGTCGCAATCACTCGCCAGTGGGAGCAAATCAGAGTACCTCCCGATCAGGCATGGGAACACCAGCGGATAGCCGCTCTCAATTTCCTGCACGACCTTTACGATGGCAGGTTGCAATGGCGAAATGTGCCCGGCAGGCTGCTCAATCTGCGATCTGCAGCGCGTGAGTATCAACATCTTTACGAGATGATCAGGCAACAAGCAAACAAGCCTATCGTCCTGCAAGCAAAGATACCTGAGGCAAGGCATCCGGTACTGGTGTTCGCATTTCCTGTTATATCGGCAAATGGGTTTTACCGCGCAAAAGCCGAGCAGCTGGCACGGAACCGCCTTCTTGCCATCTCAGCGGCGGTACGAGCATACCGGCTGAGGCATGGCAGGTATCCGAAAACACTGGCGGAGGCTGGCGTCGCTGACCTGAACAAAGACCCCTTCACTGGTGGCGAGTTCGTCTATCAAACCTCGGAGAAAGGTTTTCTCGTCTATTCGGTCGGAGAAGACGGGCGCGACGACGGCGGTAAACGCGCGGCAAGCGACCGCCCGCCGGGCGATATCGGGCTGATACCTTACAATCCGCCAACTTCTGCGCCAGCACAGCAATCTCTGCCGCCGGCCCCGCCGGTATGGATGAAATAGTGATGCATTCGCCGTGCCAGAAGCGTCTATAAAAATGGATCGCAGCTCCCGCCGAGCCGTCCATTTGGGGTCATGACTTCGGCGGATGATGCAAAACAACCCGGACAATCGGAGGCGATGGCGATGAGAATCAGGTTCGCACTTATCCTGCTGGCGCTGCTCCTGGCGCTGGGTGCGTGGGCGCAGGAGCCGACGCGTGCCCGCAAGCGTATTGCAGTACTGTCCTTTGACGCACCGATGGAGTATCGCACCGCACAACTGGGCAACGTCATCGGTGATATGCTCACCACCGCACTGGTGAAAATGGGGCTGGAGGTCATCGAACGTTCGCAGCTGGAGGCGGTTCTGCGTGAGCAGCAGTTGGCGCGTTCGGGCATCATTGACCCCGCGACCGCCGTGGAGATGGGCAAGATTCTGGGCGTAGACTACATCCTGGGCGGGCGCATCACCGAGTTCGGCATCCGCGACGAGAGCCAGCTGGGAGGAGTGATTGCGCAGTTCTCGGTGGGCGTGCGGGTCAAGCGCAGCACCGCTCGTGTGAAGGCGGATGTTCGCCTGATTGACGTGCGCACCGGACGCATCCTGATGGCGGAAACGGGTGAAGGGCGCGAGACGCGCAATGACCTCACACTGGTGGGCGCGAAGCTGTTCGACTGGCTGGCTGGCGTGGACTTCGGCAGCCGCGAATGGGCGGAAAGCCAGATTGGGCGCGCCACCCGCAAGGCAGTGGACGACATCGCGAAGAAAATCGCCATCTACTTCCCCTCGGAGGCGGAGGTGATCGCGGTGATGTCGCCCGATGAGTTCATTATCGACCGCGGGCGGTTTCAGGGCGTGCGCGTGGGCGATACCTACGAGGTGTTCCGCGTCTCCACCGTGCGCAACTCGAAGGGGCAAGTGGTGTGGACAGACACCGTTTCGCTGGGCACGGCGAAGGTCACCGACTTACAGGACGAACGGGCGAAGCTGCGCTTTACTCGCCGCGCGAAGGACGCCGAAGAGGTCCAAGAGGGCGACATCGTGCGGGCGGTGAACAGCTCGAAGCGGTGAAGGGGGGATAGAGGATGAACTTTCCCAAGGGTCGGATGCGCGTCATCCATTCCCATGAGGGCAGGCAGTCCGAGAAGGGCTGGCTGGTGCTGGACGTGCGTGGGCTGGACCTGGACGGCGTGAACTCCATTGTCATTCCGATAGAGGATATTGAAAAGCTGCAGGAAGGTTCCCAGCAACAGACGAATCCTCTAGAGCAGCTTCAGAAGCTGCTCGGCAAGAAGGAGGGAGAGCCATGATACGCCCACCTGCCGTTGCGGGAATGTTCTACGCCGGTAGTGCCTCCGAACTGCGCGAGGAGATACGCGAATGCTTCCTGTCTCCCCTGGGACCGGGGCGTTTCCCCGAAACAGTAGCGGACGGAAAACGCTCCTTGCGCGGATTCATGTGTCCCCACGCGGGCTATCGCTACTCAGGAGCCGCTGCCGCACATGCCTACGCCCGCCTCGCTGAAGACGGCGCGCCTGAAACGGTCATCCTGATGGGACCCAACCACCGCGCCATCGGCGCCCCCATTGCGATGGTCTCTCACGGGACGTTTAAGACGCCGCTGGGCGAAATTCCCATAGACACCCCCACTGCCGAAACCATCAAGCAGCTGGCTCCTGTGGTGCGCGAGGACGAAAACGCCCATGCTCCAGAACATTCCCTGGAGGTGCAGCTGCCCTTCCTGCAAACAGTCGCGCCGCGCGCTCGCATAGTGCCCATCGTTTTCGGCAGGGTGTACTACGACCGCGAGACCGTGGAGGTTCTGAAAGAGCTGGGCAAGGCAATGGCGTCCTTGCTGGGTGACCCGATGCACCACCGTCTGCTGATAGCCAGCACCGACCTGATGCACTACGTGCCGCGCGATGAGGCATACCGCATGGACGAGATCGCTCTGCAGGCGGTGCGCGAGGTGGACGGCGAGCGACTGATAGAGGAGGTATTCCGTCGCGATATCAGCATGTGCGGCGTGATGCCCACTGCGGTCCTGCTGTTCGCCATGCGCCATCTGGGCATTCAGCAGGGTGAGGTGCTGTGCCATTACACCTCCGGCGATGTACCCGGTGCGGACACCCGGCATGTGGTCGGCTACGCCGCCTGTGCGTTCTATGCTCCCGCGTAGGATTTCAGCCTGCCCACGGTGAAAGCAACACTCGCGAGGCAAGCCGGTCAAACCTTGTTACCGGTGAGGGAAAGGCTCCCGCCGAGCCGTTGCGCTCGTCCCACCCTGAGAAACGCCTCGCAGGTGAAACAGGATGTTCTCTGCAGAAGCGCTGCTTATTGTCGCGCTCATTGTGCTCAATGCCTTTTTTGTGGTTGCGGAGTTCGCTCTGGTGCGCGTCCGTGCCACCCGGTTGGAGGAGCTGGTACAGCAGCAGAACTGGCGTGCCCGCATCGCCAAGCACGCCCAGCAACATATCGACGCCTACCTCAACACAGTGCAGGTGGGCATCACCCTCGCCAGCATCGGATTGGGATGGGTGGCGGAACCCTGGGCAGCGAAGCAGTTACAACCTCTGTTAACGCTCTTGGGCATCACCTCCCCTCGCAGCGTACACCTGACCGCCTTCCTCATCGGATACCTCACCATCACCTTTCTGCACGTGGTGCTGGGTGAGATGGTCCCCAAGAGCATCGCGATCCGCTGTACGGAGCCTGCCGCCTTGTGGACGGCTCCTCCACTGAACCTGTTTCATCGCCTGCTGTTTCCTCTCACCTGGTTGATGACCGGTTGTGCGTCGCTGGTGCTGCGTCTGCTGCGCATTCCACCCGCCTCTCCGGAGGAGGCGTACTCGCAGGAGGAATTGCGTCTTCTGCTCGCCTCTTCGCGGCGCTCGGGCGCATTGAAAGACACCGAGGCGGAGCTGATGGAGCACGTCTTCTCGTTCGGCGATAAGCGAGCGAAAGACATCATGGTTCCCCGCGTAGACATGGTGTATCTGTCCACGACGTGGTCGATGGAGGAAAACCTGCGCATCGCTGAACAGTACGGCTTCACCCGTTTTCCGCTGTGCGAGGGCGATCCCGACAAGGTGATCGGTATCGTACACGTGAAAGACCTGTATCGTGCCCGCCAGCATGGCATCGACTCGCTGAAGCATATCGCCCGCGATTGCCTGATTGTGCCCGAAAGCAAGCCCATCGATGAATTGCTGCGCGAGTTCCAGAAGCAAAAGATGCATATGGCGATTGTGGTAGACGAATACGGCGGCACCTCTGGGCTGGTGACCATCGAGGACGTGATTGAGGAGATAGTGGGTGAGATTTACGACGAGTTCGAACCGATCCAGCCGCGCATCCAGAAGCTCGGCGACAACCGTTATCTGGTGGAGGCTAATGTGGAACTGGACGAGCTGGCGAAACAGCTGGAGGTGGAGGTTTCGAAAGAGGACAGCGCCTTCGAGACCGTCGCCGGTTATGTGATGGGCAAGCTCACCTCTATCCCGCGCGTGGGCGATCGCGTGACCTTTGGGAATTACGAAATGCAGGTGGTAGAGATGCGCGGCAGGCGGGTGCACCGGGTGTATGTGCAGCCGGCACACAGCAGAGAATCGGCGCAACGCTGAAAATTCGCAGGAGTCTTGTGCCTGCACAGGGAAAGGGAGAGTACAACTTTTCGTAAGTGTGGGGGAAGAAGATGGCAAAACGGATTCCGATTGCGGTTCAACTGTACTCCGTGCGCGATGATTGCGCCAAGGACTTGCCAGGCACCCTTGCTGCCATCGCCAAGATGGGCTATGAGGGCGTGGAGTTTGCCGGTTACTATGGCTACGGCGCCAAAGAGCTGCGAAAGATGCTGGACGACAACGGGCTGAAGTGCTGTGGCACACATATCGGCATCAACACCCTGCTGGGCGATGAGCTGCCGCGCACCATCGAGTTTAACCAGATTCTGGGCAACAAGTTCCTGATTGTGCCCGGGCTGCCCGGCGAGTATACCAGCTCGCGCAAGGCATGGCTGGATACCGCTAAGCTGTTCAACGAGATCGCGGCAAAGGTGAAGCCCTACAAGATGCGTGTGGGCTACCATAACCACACCATCGAGTTCAAGCCGCTGGACGGCGAGCTGCCCTGGGACACCTTCTTCGGCAACACCGTGAAGGACGTGGTGATGCAGTTCGACACCGGCAACGCCATGCACGCCGGAGCGAAGGCGGCGGATTTCCTGCGCAAATATCCGGGGCGCGCCGCGACGGTGCACCTGAAAGAGTTCTCCAAGAGCAACCCCAACGCCGTGCTTGGCGAGGGGGACATCAACTGGAAAGAGATTTTCGAACTGTGCGAGACCATCGGCAAGACCGAGTGGTACATCGTAGAGCAAGAGACCTATGCCCATCCACCACTGAAGACCATCGAGTTGTGCCTGCAGAACCTGAAGCGAATGGGCAAGTGACCACAGCTTGGCGGAAGCGGAAAACCGCTTCTGCCAGCCCGAGATTCAGGTAATTTGTGTATTGACACATCGCAGCATAACGATTACACTACTAACTGGTAGTCTGTCAAGGCTGTTTCTTCACACTCTGTAGTTGTCCCAGCGATGGAAAATCGCGGGCAACAGAACACGAAACCTGCTTACGCAGGTTATCAACCCCCGAAGGGGGGTGTCCACGTTGCCCGCGACTTCCAGTCGCCGGGTGGTCTATGGCAACTTTGACGTACTAGCACAGAGGGGGTGGGAACCATGCAGAAAGAGATACCCAAAACGACCGCCATTGTGGTGATCCTCGTGGTGCTGGTGATTCTGGGAGCATTACTCGGCTGGCAGTACTCAGCAGGCGGCAGAAAGCACGATGAAGCTGGCGACCTGAGCAAGCGGGCGATGGAGATTCTGAAGCGCACAGGCGGTAACGTGCAGATGATGACTCCCGAAGAGAAGAAGGTGTTCGATGAAGCGGTATCACGGGGTTTGGTGCCCGCGGCAGCAGTACCTGGTGCGCGTATCCCCGCAGCTCCTGCAGCTCCCGGTGGTATGCCTCCAACGGGTGGGGGTGGCTTTCCCCCCAGCGATGTCGGAGGCATGGCACGTTAAATTCACTTCAGAAGGAGGTTAAGGCGATGAAACGACTCACTCACGCAAAAGGCTTTACGCTCATTGAATTGCTCGTGGTTATCGCGATTATCGCGATACTGGCGGCGATTCTGTTCCCGGTGTTCGCCCAGGCGCGCGAAAAGGCACGAGCGACTGCCTGTTTGAGCAACATGAAGCAGCTGGGATTAGCCATGCTGATGTACGCCGAGGATTACGATGGCAAGGTACAGGCAATCAGTACCTACTTCTGTAATCCGCAGGTGCCCGCTTTGCCTACCTATCAGAACGAATGGGTGTGGCAAGCTTTGAGCGCATACTACCCTTACATCAAGAACGCTCAAATCTACCTGTGCCCCAGCACCGGCGAACATGTTTCCTATGGGCAGCTGGTATGGAACCCTACGGTCGGTATGAGCTACGACTACTACTGCACCGACTGGGGCGAAAGACAGAAGACCCTGCATCGCATTGCTGATGCCTCGCCGCGCGGCGCCGCAGGAACCATTATCATTGCTGAATCGAACAACGTCTGGTTGTGGGACTGGGGGATCGAGCAAGGATGTTCGCTGTTCGACCGCCTGCGCTCCCCGCATAACAACGGCTTGAACGCCGTGTTTGTGGACGGACATGTCAAGTGGCGGCAGCTACGCAGCATCACCACCGCAGACTTTGGCGCGCCCGAACCTGGTTACCCCTACACCAGCGACCGCGCTGCGATGGGATGTCCGTAGGTCTTTCCCCACATCGCCCCCGCCATCCGGCGGGGGCGATGGAGCTTAACCTTCTTCTAATTCTCTGGTGAACTCTACTCCGGCTGCCTTCAGCCGATTGATGGCACGCTCCAGTGCCACTCGGGCGTGCTCATGGTCTGTGGTAGGGTCTTGCAGCCTCTGTCGGGCGCGGAGGAGTGCCTCTTTCGCCCGCTGGATGTCGATATCCTGTGGACGTTCGGCGGCATCTGCCAGCACCAACACCCGGTTGTTCACGACCTCCATAAACCCGCCCGAAACCGCCACGTTCTCCTCGGTATCATCCGGGTACCGGATGCGCAGAATGCCCACCTTCAGTTCGGTCACCAGAGGCGCGTGGTTCGGCAGCACGCCCAGGTACCCCTCCACTCCGGGCGCAACGATGCTGACCGCCTCCTCGGACAGCAGTGCGCGGTCCGGGGTTACAATTTCCAGATGGAAGCTCTTCGCCATCGTTTGCCCCCGCTATGCCTGAGCTAGCAGACGCTGCGCTTTCTCGACAGCGTCCTCGATAGTGCCCACCATATAGAACGCCTGCTCTGGCAGGTCGTCGTGCTTGCCTTCTACAATCTCCTTGAACGAGCGCACGGTGTCGGCGATGGACACATACTTGCCCGGGTTGCCGGTAAACTGCTCCGCCACAAAGAACGGCTGCGACAGGAAGCGTTCAATCTTGCGGGCGCGAGCTACCAGCAGTTTATCCTCATCCGAGAGCTCGTCGATGCCCAGAATGGCGATGATGTCCTGCAGCTCCTTATAGCGCTGCAGAATCGCCTGCACCGCACGCGCTACCTCGTAGTGTTCCTGCCCCACGATGTTGGGGTCCAGGTTGCGCGACATGGACGCCAGCGGGTCTACCGCAGGATAGATACCCTTCTCGGCAATGCGTCGCTCTAGATACACGTAGGCGTCCAGGTGTGAGAAGGTGGTCGCCGGAGCGGGGTCGGTGGGGTCGTCGGCGGGCACGTAGATCGCCTGCACCGAGGTGATGGAGCCACGCTTGGTGGAGGTGATACGCTCCTGCAACGCGCCCATCTCAGTACCCAGAGTAGGCTGATAGCCCACCGCGCTGGGAATACGCCCTAACAACGCGGACACTTCCGAACCTGCCTGTACAAAGCGGAAGATGTTATCGATGAACACGAGTACATCCTGCCCCTGCTCGTCGCGGAAGTACTCCGCCATCGTTAAGGCGGTTAAGCCCACGCGCAGGCGCGCCCCTGGCGGCTCATTCATCTGCCCGAACACCATGCATGTCTTGTTGATGACGCCGGAATGGTTCATTTCCAGCCACAGGTCGTTACCCTCGCGGGTGCGCTCGCCCACACCGGCAAACACCGACACGCCACCGTGCTCGGTGGCGATGTTGCGGATGAGCTCCTGTATCAACACCGTTTTGCCCAAACCCGCTCCGCCAAACAGACCAATCTTTCCACCCTTGTTAAACGGCGTTAGCAGGTCAATGACCTTCAACCCCGTTTCCAGAATCTCGGTGGTGGTGGACTGCTCCTCAAAGGATGGGGCAGGACGGTGGATGGGCATTCGCTTCTGCGCGTTCACCGGTCCGCGCTCGTCGATAGGCTCCCCCAGCAGGTTAAAGACCCTGCCCAGCGTTTCGGGACCTACCGGCACGGTAATCGGACCGCCTGTATCCACGACAGGCATACCCCGAACCAGTCCATCCGTAGAGTCCAGGGCGACGCAGCGTACGATGTCGTCCCCCAAGTGCTGCGCGACTTCGCACACCAGATGGATGCCCCGTTCGGAGTCGTCGATGGTGACCGCGTTCAAGATAGCGGGCAGCTCCCCTGCCGGGAAACGCGCGTCCACGACCGGTCCCATCACCTGCGACACTTTGCCTATTGCCATCGATTGGACTTCAACCTCCCTGATTCAGAAAGAATATTTGTCACATCTGCCAGGCTGTCGTTCTGGCGCCCTGACATTCCCAACATTCGTGTCATTCTGAGCGAAGCGAAGGATCTCCGAGATGCTTCTCTCTACTCAGCTACCGCGCGAAAATCTCCGACACCTTGCACTGGAAACCGGGCAACACCTCTTCACCTGTTAGCACGTCCTCCTCATGCAGCACACGCACAGGCTGTCCCGCACGATACACATACACTACCCGACTGGACGGATCCACCACCCACACCATCCTTACCCCCGCCTGCAACCAGTCGTTCACTTTCTCCGCCACTTCGCTGAAGGTATCATTCGGAGAGACCACCTCCGCCACCAGGTCGGGCACATAGCGGGCAAAATGGCGGCTCCACTCCTGCGGAGCGCGCTCGCGAGAAAGAAACGCAAAATCGGGCGCACGAACGGTGGCAGGCTCCTCCGACAACACAAAGCCCGTCTCCGCTGCAAAAGTGTAGCCCAGACGATGCGTTGCCACATAATGCGTCACCACATAAAACATCCTTCCTGCGACATACCCGTGTTCTTCGTTTGCCGGCGCCAACTCTCTCAGTTCCCCCCTGACCAGCTCCAGACGCTTGTCCCTCACCCTGTGCGACAGCTCCCACAGGTCGTCTATCGTGTATGTCCTCTTTGCCGTGGCTACAGCCATCTGCCATCCCTGCCTCTATCGTGCGAAAATCTCCGACACCTTGCACTGGAAACCGGGCAATACCTCTTCGCCTTGCAGCACGTCCTCCTCATGCAACACACGCACAGGCTGTCCTGCACGATACACATATACTACCCGACTGGACGGATCCACCACCCACACCATCCTTACCCCCGCCTGTAACCAGTCGTTCACTTTCTCCGCCACTTCGCTGAAGGTATCATTCGGAGAGACCACCTCCGCCACCAGGTCGGGAACATAGCGGGCAAAGTGGCGGCTCCACTCCTGCGGAGCGCGCTCGCGAGAAAGAAACGCAAAATCGGGCGCACGAACGGTGGCAGGCTCCTCCGACAACACAAAGCCCGTCTCCGCTGCAAAAGTGTAGCCCAACTGGTGTTGCATGACGAATACCGTCACCAGCGTCCCGAGGCGCATCGTGAGATACCCGTGTTCTTCGTTTGCCGGCGCCAACTCTCTCAGTTCCCCCCTGACCAGCTCCAGACGCTTGTCCCTCACCCTGTGCGACAGCTCCCACAGGTCGTCTATCGTGTATGTCCTCTTTGCCGTGGCTACAGCCATCTGCTTTCCCTGCCTCTATCGTGCGAAAATCTCCGACACCTTGCACTGGAAACCGGGCAATACCTCTTCGCCTTGCAGCACGTCCTCCTCATGCAACACACGCACAGGATGCCCCGCACGGTGCACGCTCACCGTGTGATCTGCAGGGTCCACCACCCATACCAGCTGCACTCCTGCCTGCAGCCAGTCACTCACCTTCTCTGCTACCTCTGAGAAGGTATCAGACGGAGACAGCACCTCCACCACCAGGTCGGGAGGCACCTCCCCGAAACGCTGCGGCACGACACCTTGCGGTAGACGCTCTGTACGCACATATGCTGCATCCGCCGCACGTACTGTGGGATGGTCACCGCCTTGCAAGATACACCCCGCCTCCGCTCCCAGTACGATACCCGTTTCCTCGCGCTCAGCGTATTCGTCCAGCAAACGCGCTATCCGCGCACATAACCTGCCGTGCTCCCATCCACTCGGGGTCAACTCTCTCAGTTCTCCTTTTACCAGTTCCAGGCGTTTGCCTGTGCGATGCGACAGTTCCCACAGGTCGTCTATCGTGTATGTCTTCTTTGCCGTGGCTACAGCCATCTGCTTTCCCTGCCTCTATCGCGCGAAAATCTCGGACACCTTGCACTGGAAACCGGGCAACACCTCTTCGCCTTGCAGCACGTCTTCCTCATGCAACACACGCACAGGCTGTCCTGCACGATACACATATACTACCCGACTGGACGGATCCACCACCCACACCATCCTTACCCCCGCCTGCAACCAGTCGTCTACTTTCTCCGTCACTTCGCTGAAGGTATCGCTGGGAGAGACCACCTCCGCTACCAGGTCGGGCACATAACGAGCAAAATGGCGTGTCCATTGCCTGGGCACACGCTCCCGCGAGACGAAGGCAAAATCAGGCGCCCGCACGGTGGCAGGGTTCTCCAAAAGCACAAAGCCCGTCTCCGCAGCGAAAGTGTAGCCCAGACCGTGTTGCTTGACAAACTGCGCGACAATCAGTAATAGCTGGCTTGCCAGGTACCCGTGCTCGTCGTTTGCTGGTGCCAATTCCCTCAGTTCTCCCCTCACCAGTTCCAGACGCCTGTCCTTTACCCTGTGCGACAGTTCCCACAGGTCGTCTATCGTGTACGTCTTTTTCCCAGCGGTGACAGCCATCGGCTCTCCCTGCCTTAATCGCTCTGCCACGTCACGTGCCCGTCTACCCAGATGACCGCGCGTCCGTATGGGGTCTGGATGTAGCCTGCCATCGTCTCTGCAGGTCGGTCGATGCTCGGCAGAGTGTGTGCGTTCATCAGGTAGAAGAAGCTGGTGCCGGGCAAGTTGAATACCTGCTGATTCTGGACGTAGGGCATCAGAATATCCTGTACATTGCCCGTGTTGGGTGGGAAGGTCTCGTCGTAGTCCTGCACGTACATCAGCAGCGCCAGTCCAATCTGCTTAGCGTTGGACATGACCGTTTCGCGCAACGCCTCGCGATGTAGCGCATCGTACTGCTTCTGCGTGAGCTTTCGCAGAGGCGTTACCCATGCCGCTCCCTGCGAGATATACCATACTGCCTCCCCTGTGGGAGTCAAGTCTGCCGCTTGCACATCCGCGCATATCAAGGTACGCCCTTTGCTACCCACCAGCCATGCCGAGCGCACCTCTGCCACGCTATCCCCCGCCTTCAGCTCGCCCTCTACCATCTCCACCCGCAGAGGGAGACGGCGCGGAGCAGGCTCATACAGCGGAGGCTCCTGCGAAACAGACTGGCTCGTTCTCGCAAGCGGGTCTACCATGATGAACTTTTTCTCCGTTTTGCCTTCAGGCGTCTTGTCGAGCAGCTCGACTACCAGTTTCGTGCCGTCTGCCGTCCATGTTGCTCCGAACATCCACGTCCACGAAGGGCGTCGGGATTCACCTGCTGAGAATACCTGCTCATACGGGATGGGCGCACTGAGCGTGCCATCCGCCCGAAGCACCTGGTAAGCCTGCTCGCCCAGTAGCAGAGCGAACGGCTTCACTGGCGAGACGTTCATTTCCTTCCAGCGGTCGGGTTCTCCTAACATTTTCAAGGTGCCGCTTGCGGCGTGTACACGCGCAAAGACGATAGTTTCTTCCCAAACGTCCTCTACGACCTCGCGCACACCGCCGTGCATCTTCAGCAACGCAACGGGTGCACCTGCCATCCACTGTATCTCAGACACCAGCTTTTGCCCTCCGGTGCTTTTCCAAACCTCTACAGCTCGCTTCTGGCGGTTATCCCACACCAGAAGAGACCACTGAAACTGCTCCGGTAGGTTCTGCGGGTCGACAAGGCGCGCATACCGCCGCACGACGATAGCATAACGCCCATCGGATGACCATTTGCCGTCCACTACCTCCGGTGGAGCTACGAAGTCGGGCGGAGCCACCATCACCGCCTCGCGCTCGGTAAAGACCACCGGCAGGCGCACCACGTCCGGGGACTGTGCCAGCCCCCATCCTATCGTCAACACCCCACACGATGCTGCCAGCAGGGGCAACGAGACACGGCGCAACATTACCATCACCTCCGGGCGAACGGGTTACTCGCCCTCCTTCAACGCCTCCGCTCCCGACACGACCTCCAGTATCTCTTTGGTAATCGCTGCCTGTCGGGCGCGGTTCAGGTTGAGAGTGAGTGTCGATATCATTTTACCCGCATTGTCGGTTGCGGCGGACATAGCGGTCATGCGCGCGCCATGCTCGCTAGCGGCAGACTCCAGTAACGCCTGGTACACCAGATTCAGCACATAGCGAGGCAACAGCCTCTTGAGCAAATCTTCGGAGGATGGCTCGAAAAGGAAATCCAGGTACTCCACCCGTCCGTTTTCTGCCTCCGCACGCTCCACAGGCAGAAGGCGCTGCACCGTCGGTATCTGCACCAGCGCACTGCGAAAACGGCTGAATACCAGATAGAACTCATCCACCTCCTCCGATAGGAACATTTGCTGGGCGACGTTCGCTATCTCCTGGGCGTGTGCGATGGTGGGTCCCGACAGGGGGATGCTGAAATGCTGTACAGAGGGGTAACCTCGCCGCTGCAGGAACTGCATTCCCTTCTTGCCCACTGTCAACAGACGCACCTGATCGGGCTCGTACTGACGCACAAAATCCATGCAGCGACGGATGATGTTGGTGTTATAGCTGCCGCACAGCCCCCTGTCGGCGGTGATGAGCAAAACGCCCACACGGCGCACCTGTTCTCGGCTCTGCAGAAGCGGATGTTCTACGGCACCGCTCGCCAGTGCCAGCGTACCGATGAGCGTCTGCATCTTCTCGGAATAGGGACGCGATGCCAGCACGCGGTCTTGCGCCCGCTTCAGGCGTGCGGCTGCGATCAGCTTCATCGCGCGGGTGATTTGCTGGATGTTGCGCGCGATACGGATCCGCTGTCGTATCTGCCTCAGTGTCGCCATCGCTTATACCTTGAACTGCGCCTTGAACTCTTGCACTGCTTTCTCCAGCGCAGACTGCGTGATGGAATCTATCTCTTTCTCCCGCCGGATGTTCTCCGGTACCTCCGGGTATTTATCGTGCACGAACGCCAGGAACTCCCGCTCAAACCGCTGGATGGCGCTGACGGGAATGTCATCCAGATAGCCTCCGGTACCCGCGAAGATGACAATAATCTGGTCTTCGACAGGCATAGGCTGATACTGGGGCTGTTTGAGCAGTTCCACCATACGCTGTCCACGCGCCAGCTGCTGCTGGGTGACACGGTCCAGGTCAGAGCTGAACTGCGCGAACGCCTGCACCTCACGGTACTGGGCGAGGTCCAGCTTCAGGCGCCCTGCGACCTGTTTCATCGCCTTAATCTGCGCATTTCCTCCGACGCGCGACACCGAGATACCCACGTTCATCGCGGGGCGCACACCAGCGAAGAACAGGTCGCTCTCCAGATAGATCTGCCCATCGGTGATGGAGATCACGTTGGTCGGGATGTAGGCGGAAACGTCGCCCGCTTGCGTCTCGATGATGGGCAAGGCGGTCAGCGAACCGCCGCCCTTTTCGTCCGAGAGCTTCGCCGCACGCTCCAGCAGGCGCGAATGCAGGTAGAAAACATCGCCCGGATACGCCTCGCGCCCGGGTGGTCGGCGCAGCAACAGAGAAACCTGTCGATACGCTTGGGCGTGCTTGGAGAGGTCGTCATACACCACCAGCGCGTGCATGCCGTTATCGCGGAAGTACTCGCCCATCGTGCATCCCGCGTAGGGCGCAATGTACTGCAACGGCGCAGGGTCGGACGCGCTCGCCACGACAACCGTGGTGTAGTCCATCGCGCCGTAGTCTTCCAGCGTCTTCACCACACGCGCGATGGTGCTGAGCTTCTGTCCGACTGCCACGTAGATGCAGTACACCGGCGAGTCGGTTTGGTGAGTGTACTTCTGATTGATAATCGTGTCGACGGCGATAGCGGTCTTACCCGTCTGACGGTCGCCGATGATGAGCTCGCGCTGTCCCCGACCGATGGGTATCATGCTATCGATGGCTTTGATGCCCGTTTGCAGAGGCTCTTTCACCGGCTGGCGATGCACCACACCGGGCGCCTTAATCTCCAGCAAACGATATTCCTCTCCCACGATAGCGCCTTTGTCGTCCAGGGGCTGTCCCAGCGGGTTCACCACCCGTCCGAGTAGCGGTTTGCCCACAGGCACCGAGAGGATGCGTCCCGTGCGCTTGACGGTGTCTCCCTCTTTGATGTTTTCGTCACTACCGAGGATGATAACACCGACGTTATCCTCCTCCAGGTTGAGTGCCATCCCCATCGTGCCGTCGGGGAACTCCACGAGCTCGCTCACCATCACATCCTGCAAGCCGTACACACGGGCGATGCCGTCGCCAACCTGCAGAACGGTACCGACGCCTACCTCTTCATAACCACGCTGGTACTGCTCCAGCTCTCTCTCCAGAATGGATGTAATCTCTTCAGGTCTTATCGCCAAGGCTCCTGCCTCCTCATCCCCAAGCATTTAGCAAATACTGCTTCAGTCGCTGCAGCTGCCCACGCACACTGCCGTCGATAATCGTGTCGCCGATGCGCACCAGGATACCACCAATCAGCGACGGGTCTACCTGTGTCTCCAGAAGCACCGTTTTGCCGGTGCGCCGTTCCAAGCTGCGGATCAGCGCCTGTTCCTGCTGGCTATCCAGCGGATAGGCGGTGACGGCCTGCACCCGCATGATGCCTAGGTGCTCATCGCGCAGCTCGCTGAACCCGCGCGCCACCTCAGGTAGCAAGCGTTCCCGTCGCTTGTCTACCAGAACGCTGAGCAAGGATGCCAGCAGGGGATGCGTGCGGCGCCCGATGGATTCCTGCACCATCTGCTGCTTGCGCTCTCGCGGAACCAGAGGGTTGAGCAGCAGGTATCGCAGAGGCGGCTGCTCGTGCAGTGTAGCCAGCAGTTGCTGCAACGCCTCGTTTACCGCATCCACTGCCTGAGCGCGTACTGCTGCCTGAAACAGAGCACGAGCATATCGTTTAGCGACGCGTTCTTCCCTCATCCGTTGCTCGCCACCTGCTCCACAAAGTCCTCTACCATCTTGCGATGCCTGGCGTCATCCACGCTCTCCTGCAGGATTCGGGAGGTCGCCAGCAGGGTCAGCTCCACCACCTGTGTCCGCATCTCCGACAGCGCCCGCTCGCGCTCATAGCGAATGGTCTCTTCCGCGTCGCGTACCATCTTTTCCGCTTGCTGCCGGGCTTCCGCCAGAATATGTTCCCGCAACTGTTGTGCTTCTTTGACAGCCTCTTGAATCTGAGCACGGGCTTCCGCCTCGATGTTCGCAAGGCGTTGCTCGTACTCGCTGCGAAGTCGCTCCATCTCCTGACGAGTTTGCTCGACCTTGTCGTATGTCTGCGCGATGTCCTTCTGACGCTGCTCCAGATAGTTCGTCACCGGAACCCACAGGAAACGTTTGAGCAGCAACAGCAACAGCACGAACCCCACCATCTCGACGACGATGGTCGCCGGTTCGATGCCCAGTTGATGCATGATTTTGCCCATGTGTCGCTTCTACGCCTCGCTATCCTTGGATGTGTGTAGAGAGGCGGGGTGTGTCAGCACCCCGCCAGCAACTACTTGGGTAGCTGCGCGAGCGCATCGATGCCGGGCAGCTTGCCCTGCAGCATGAAGAACATGAGCAGGGCGTAAATCACCAGCGACTCGATGAACGCCAGAGCGATAATCATCGCGGTTCGGATGTTCCCCGCCGCCTCTGGCTGACGAGCCATGCCTTCCAGCGCTGCTGCGGCTGCACGCCCCTGCGCAATCGCCGCCGACAATACCGCCACCGGCAAGCCGAAGCCAACCGCCAGCGCTAACCCGAATAGATACAGACCCACGCTCTTCCTCCTTGTACTCAAGTGTTATAGAAAGCGGCACAGTGTGCCGCGATGACTACCGAACCTCATGGGCATGCGCCTCCTCGTGTTGCGTCATCAGGGAAATGTAAATCCCTGCCAGCAAGGTGAACACCAGCGCCTGCACGAAGCCGACGAACACTCCGAAAACCAGTATTGGAAACTGGAAGGGAATAGGCAGCCAGATGGGCAACAACGACGCCGCCAGCCCCACCAGCACGATAATCACCTGTTCCTTCCCGTACATGTTACCATACAAACGTATCGCCAGAGACAGAGGCTTTGCCAGCTCGCTGATAATCTCCAGAGGCACCATCAGCGGCCAGAGTAATGGGTGAGTGCCCATGGTGAAGTGTTTCAGATACCCCAGCACACCGTTGGCGCGAATGCCCTGCCACTGCACATAGAAGAACGTGATCAACGCCAGCGCAATGGTTGTGTTGAGGTTTGCCGTCGGGGCGGCTGCACTGAAAACAGGCACCAGACCAATCAGGTTGGATGCCAGAATGAAGATGAATAGCGTGCCCAGAAAAGGAACATGCTTTTCCCCGCCGTGTCCGATGACGTTCACCGCGAAATGACGGAACGATTCGACCGCCTGCTCGGCGACGTTCTGCCAGAATCTGCGGGGAATCTTCTCCATCCGGCGCGTGCCCGTTATCGCCGCCAGCAGCAGAAGAAATGCGACGAACCCTGCGTTGGCGACAAACAACCATGGACTGGCGTGATGGCCTTCCAATTCCTCCTCCGATGACCTCCCTTATAACTCTCGTGATTTGCGAACGGTGCGAGGCGCCCAGTACTCGACGCTCCACCACGCCGGGCGACGCCATGCCCGGCGCATCGCCAGCATCCCTACCGATAACGGTAACAAAGTAACCCCCATCACAAACCCCGCTATCCACATGATCGGCTGTCGCGAAACGGCCCACAAGACCAGCAACAGCACAGGGTAGCGCCAGAGCGCATGTTTCCACCACCAGCGCCCAGGTCTGGTAACACTCGTACTAAGCCCACCTGCCAGCTGCTGCAAGCTCCACAGCATCAACGCTGCCAGTACCGCGCCTGCCAGATAGCCCGCTGCCATTTGCCATTGCCGGTAATGCAACAGCAGATACCCTCCCAGCGCAGCCATCCATGCCATGCTTCTGTAGGCAACGCGCAGTTCCTGCATCGCTACTTTCCCTTGCGCTCCTCCCGCTCAATCTGGTGCAGGATATGCACCATCTCCACAAACCCCAGCACGATACCGACTACCAGACCCATCATCGAAAGCACCGGTTCGGTGCCAAACTTTCCATCCAGCCAGCGGCCGGCGAAATAGCCCAGCACAGGCGGTATCACCAGCGACAGCCCGATGGTGCTTGCCAGCGCCATCGCCCGCATGCCTTTGTCTATGGGAGCCTCTCTTCGGTGAGGCTCGCCGGGCAGGCGAAAGTCGGGCGCGGGTATCTCCGGCGGCTCGGGAAGTTCGGGAGCCTTTGGTAACTCTGGCTCTCGCTCTTCCCGGTCACTGTCGGGCGTACGCTCGCTCGGTGACGAACCGCTCATGTAAGACGCGCACCGCCTTCTCTACGTCGCTCTCGTTGACCAGACAGGATAGCGACATCTCCGAGTCCGCCGTCTGCAACACCTGTATCCCCGCCTCATACAGTGTGCGCAGGAACAGTGCCATCACGCCGGGACGGCGGCTGAGTTTGGCAGCAATCAGGGAAACCATCGTGCAGTTTTCGAGCACGTCCACCGGAACCTCCTGCAGGGGGATAGTCTCCCCCAGAGCACTCAGCATCTGCTTCTGCAACAGGTACTCCCGCGAGGGCTTCTCGCCCACTCGAAAGAGGAACAGGCGCTGAGCAGGATTACCCGCCGGCATCACCAGCCCGTCCAGCAGGCTCTGTACCAGGTTCCAGCGGTCGCGAGGCACTGCAAAGCTGAGAGTATCATGGCTGTAACTGTTCAGATAGAGGTTGATGTTCGCCTGCGCCATCAGCCGGTAGAGCTGCAGTTCTATCTCCGGTTTCTCTGGCACCTCCCCGATATGGAAAATCAGGTACACGATTTTGCCGGTGATATGGGTAACGCCGGTCACTTCCGGCAGGTCTACCCCTTCTGCGCCCTCGGCAGAGGTAACCAGCGTGCCGGGTTCCTCGGTAAAGGTGCACTTGACCCACAGGGGGATGTTATGGAGCATAGCGATTTCGGCAGCACGAGGATGAAGCACCTTCGCACCCTGGTGAGCGATTTCCGCCACCTCTTCGTAGCTGATGACGGGTAGCGTCTTGGCATCGGGGATGATATCGGGGTCAGCGGTCTTCACACCGTCCACGTCGGTGTAGATTTCCACCGCCACAGCGTTCAAAGCGGCACCCAGTGCGGAGGCAGTCGTGTCGCTACCCCCTCGCCCAAGTGTGGTGATGTCGGGATGGAAGCCCAGCTTATCTTCGGCGACGCCCTGAAAACCGGCTACCACCACAATCCTGCCCGCCTCCAGATGATGGCGAATCGCCTGAGGATGTATCTGCAGCACCCGGGCGTTGCCGTATTCGTTGTCGGTAATGATGCCCGCCTGCCCGCCGGTCAGGGCGACCGCATCGTAGCCCATCGTCTTGAGCGTGTGTGCCATCACCACGGTGGAGATAATCTCCCCACACGCCATCATCAGGTCCTGCTCACGGGGATTGGGAGGGACGGACGGATCGATACTGCGCAGGAACTCTATCAGCGTGTCGGTGGCGTAGGGGGCACCGCGCCTGCCGATGGCGGATACCACTACCACGGGGGCGAAGCCGTTCTCCTTCGCGCGGATGACCTTGCGGGCGGCGATTTCGCGATGTTCCGGCGAATCGACGGAGGTACCTCCGAATTTCATCACCAGAATCTTCACGATGCCACCTCCGTCAGGCGAAACCGGCGACGCAGCGCTTGTGCGGCGGCAAAGGCGCGCGATTCAGGCACAAGGCACTGCACCGTATTATGGGAGTCGCCTGTTTCGATGATGGTCGCATTGGCTTCCCACAAACACTCGGCAATCTGTGCCATCACCCCCGCCGACTCGCGCATGTTGGAGGCAACGGTGATCACCAGCGCGAGGTCAGGCACTATTTTGTACTCGATGCCCAGCGTTTCCAGACACGGTGCCACCTTCGGCACGTCCGTCTGGTTCACTGCGAAGGTAATCCAGTCGTGGTGAATCTTCACCAGTGAAACGCTGACCCCTTGTTCGGCGATGGTTTCGAGCACCTTAAGGTGGTTATGCAAACCTTTTTCGCCGGAGCCTGCACGCACGCGCACGTGCGCCAGCCCGACCTCCACCCGGACATCGGTAACCCCGCGCTCCTGCTCAATAAAAAACCGCCTGCCACGCGGCTGCGGAAGATGTTCATACATGCGCCGGCTCTTCTTCATCGTGCCAGTTCGCGAAGGATTTCTCAATCGCCCATTAGTATACCGAAAGAGAGAGGAGGGTGTCAAGGTGAAAGGTGGGTGTTCCGAATTCCGAACACACACTTGTGGAGGGGCACGCCCTGTTGTGGTCCTGCACTGGTCCCTCTGTGGAGGGCGAGGCTCCCGCCGAGCCGTTTTCCCGTGTCCTTGCGAGGCACGCAGTGCCGAAGCAATCTCCCGCCTGTGTTACGCAGAGGCGCATGAATGCATCAGAACGGTTTTCAGCCGCGAAGGCTCTTCGCATACAACGAACGCCCAGCCCCCGAACTCCCCGTGATGGTTCACCGCCCGCACCCACCGCCTGGCGGCAGCCTCCTTCTGGCGGTCTTGTTCCGTTTCGAAGCCCTTGACCTCCAGGATTACCCGGATCTCCCGACCATTCGGGCGACGCCAGCGGACGATGTAATCGGGACGGTATTCATGTCGAGCCCCCTGCCACTCGTAGGGAATGGTGAAGTCCAGATGATCGTTGCGGGCGTAGGCGACCACCTCTGGTATCCGCTCCAGCTGATACGCCACACTGTGCTCCCATCTGGGCGCATCGAGCACGACGTGGCTGATGTGGCTTTTGGTCGTGCCCACACAGGGTCGCACGGTACGAAACAGCACCTGTGCGGTGGAACCCGTCGGACGGAAGCGCTCGATGACGGGGAGAATGGGCGGTTCTCCAGCTTGCGTATCGGGTTCGATGGCTTCGGTCAGCCGTTCGATGATGCGCTGCTTATACTTGAGCAGGGCAACTTCCTCGAGAGGAGCATCCTGCTTAAGCACAACACGCTCTTCCAGATACTGCCACACGGCGTTGAGTACCTGTGGAAAGAGCACGTGCCGTGCGCTCCAGTCCTCGCGCCGTTCTTTGAGACGTTGCGTAAGTTCGGCAGCGATTTCGTACACCGTCGCCTGGAGCCGCTTCTCCCTGTGGAACGGATTGCGGTCGTGTACCACCTCCGTTCCGGGACCGAAACGGTCGGGGCGGCCGATGCGATACCCTACCGCTGGCTTGGCTGTCACTTCCGTAGGCTCGCTGCCCGGGGTGATTTCCAGATAAGGAACACCTTCCAAGTTGAGGCGGATACGACTTCGGACATCGACAACGTACCCTTCCACACGGGGGAAGGTGATTTCGAGGTCTTTCCTTTCAGGCAGCGCCCTCACGAGCGTGGAGACCTTCGCTACCTCGGCGCGGCTCACAGGCTTCTTTTTGACCGGGATCACCTCAAAGGGGACACCATAGACGTCCACATACTCCGGCTCCGAGAAGTCGTCCACGTTGAGCCGCCTCAAGCCTCGCCCCACCACCTGCTCACACAGCAGTTGCGACGTGAAGGCACGCAAGCCCAGTATTTGCGTGACATTCTGGGCATCCCAGCCTTCGTTCAGCATCCCGACGGACACCACGCACCGGATGTGTTTGCCTGGCGGATCGCCTTCGCCATCCCACTCGAGCTTGCCGATGGTATCCACAACCTTGCGCAGCCGCTCCGCCGCCTCCGCCTTTGTCTCACCCTCGCTCGCCGTCTCGGCTTCAGCGAGAAGTCTGGTATCGATCCGGAATGTCACCTCGCCGTTGGGGCTGTTGGCGAGCTCCGGCAGCACATTGCCTCCAGCAATGTGCTCATGAACGAGTTTGGATAAGTCGGTGTTGTCGCAGACCACGATTATCACAGGGGGCACGGGCGATGCGGCGCGCTGGAATTCGTCGAAGGTTTTCTTCCACTCCGATGCGAGGGTCGCCAGTGCCCCCTCTGCCTCCCGCAGCACCGACTCGGGCTTGGCGCGACGGCGGGCGGTCTGCCGCTCGGAAGCAGGCAACGCCTGGTTAATTGCCTCCCACAAGCGGAAGTATTTGGGGATGAGCGCGCCGGTGTTGTCGTCCACCGGCACACGCGGAATCTTCACAATGCCCGACTCGATGGCGTCCACCAAGCCAAAATCCGAGACAATCCAGGGGAACGGGGCACCTTCCTCGTAGCCACTGCCTTTGATGTAGAAAGGCGTTGCCGAAAAATCGGCGCAGAAGTTGATGCCGCGCACGGCGTTGATTTTGTCCAGCCCGCTGACCCAAACTGTGGCTTCTTCCCGCTCTTTGATCTCCTCTGCCGAGAGCGTCTCCTTCACCTCTTCCGCAAGCGGCGCGGGGCGGTACGCATGGTGCGCTTCGTCGTTGATGACAAGGATGTTTTGCTTGCTTCCCAGCTCTTTGAGCACCCGGCGACAGAAGGCGGAATCGCCTTCCACACCCCGCTGTACCACACTGCGGGAACGGCTGTCGTCCTGCGGCTGGAAGAGATGCCAGTTCGTAATCTCGAGTTTGCCCTGCTGCATCCGTTCGAGCAACCCGTGGGGCACCATGTCAAATTTCTCATAGTAATTGCCGGGCTTCCAGGGGAGCAGCACCTGCAGGCGCTCGCGGATGGTGAGGTTGGGACAGACAAGCAGCACGGCGTCGGAAAACCGCCGGTCCTGAGGGTTCGCCAGTTTGTTGAGCACCTGCCAGGCAATCACCATGCCCATCACTACCGTCTTGCCGGAGCCGGTGGCCATCTTGCAGGCATAGCGCACCAGCCCGTTGTCCCTGGCAATGGTGATCCCTTGTTTTTCGGCAGGCGAGGCTTCCACCAGCCAGATGAGGGTTTCGGCTGCTTCCCGCTGGCAGAAGAAGAGCTTGCGCTCCCTATCGGAATTGTTCCAGTGGTTGAGCAGTTGCCGGGTGATGGGCGTCACGCCCGGGTATCCCCGTTCCCGCCATGCTTTTACCCGTTCCCGGATCGTGTTGACCAGGTCGAGCGGGACGAACTCCTCTTCGAGCAGAGCCATCTGCGGACCGCGCGTGCGCGCCTTGAGATAATACCCTGCTGGACGGCGGCCCTCTTTCAGCACCGGCTGCCCCGCTTCGTAAGCCCAGTAGCGGGTGGGCTCTTCAAAGGGGGAGCTGACGATGGGGTTGTCTACAAGGAGCGACATAGTTCATCACCTACACTGTTCGATAATCTTTTCGGCCGTATCTATAGCGTTTGAGACGAGGATGCCCATGTTTTGAATCATGTCATCATAATCACACTGCCCGCGCCATTTCTGTAGGTCTTCTAAATATTCGCAGATTTCGTCCCAAGGTGTGCCACGGGTTCTCAGATGATCTCTGAGCAACTTATGGTCCCGTCCAGTTCCGGTGCGCCGAAAGCCTAACCTGTTTTCGGCATAGTTGCGCGCATGACAAAATGCGGCGTAATAGGCACGACTCACAGCCGTTCGGTTTGCCGCCTCAGTTGAGTAGGATGCACCCGAGCGTCCCTGTAAATTACGCGCTAGAGCTAAGAATTCAACCCAATCAAAGGACATCTCACTCTACTCCGGCTTTCCAAAGTCTGTCGTGAGGATTAACCAACCGGATTTCCCAGCAAGGAAAGGCCTGTATGCCCTTCTTGTAGACCTAATCCGTTCCATAGTCGCCTCATCATATTCATGAAACCGGGCGTAAATCACCAAATGTTTATCTTCGCTCTCAGGATCATGATAAACTTCAAGCCAAAGCTCCGCTTCGGGTATGTGCTCTCCGGCCACCTGCACGACCCTGTCAACGACATCCAGCATGGCGGGGAACCGAAGAAGGTAATCTCGAAGCTCATCGTGTTTTCTCAGACGAATACCGGACTGTTGTAATTCATTCAAAAGCCGCTCGATGTCAACCAAAAGAGAAGAGAATTCTGTGGACCGTATGGGCTCTATAGGGTCGGAGAGCGTCCCGGACGCCGTGAGAGACGCTCGCCAACGCCATGCTCTAACCTGAGGAGTAGTGCTTGAGATTCGTGACGTTTCAAAACGTCCCATCCAGCCCGGGGAGATCGGCATGGGCGACATCGGAAAGGTTTCGGTAGTAGCCATGCTATTTCACCTCCTGAAAGATCTCCCGCAAGCGATCTGTTATGCATCCTTCAAAGAGTTCTTCCACCCGACCATGGGCTTCCTCAAGCCAGTCAAGAGCATTTGAAACCTCCACTGCGCGTGGACGGTTCAGAAAGTAATCTATGTCCAGCATGAACGCGCTCTTGTCTTCTGGACCTATAATGGGAGCAAGCTGAACACGACAGCGATCTCTGTCATCCGCGTACGAAAATACCGCCCCTACGAGGAAAGACGCCATCTCTTGAGGAAGTCGCTGACCCACGAATGGATAAAACTCAAAAAACTCCGCTAACTCCATCCTCTGTGCGGGCAGTTCAATCCTATTAATGTAGCGCAGGCCTATGCGCTCAAGTCCCTTAACTTCCACGGCTTCTTGCACGGCTTCCCAAGCCATCTTAACGTGGGGTTTAAAGCCTTCCCACGTAGGATAGGGTTTGAGCGCATTAATGACCAACAAACGACTTCCCAATTGAATCAGCATTGTTCTGTCTTTCTTGAACAACAAAACCCGATCGCTGGTACGGATCTGCTGCTGAAAACTTTCCAGCCCTTGCGTAAGCTCCACCTCCTGAATCACCCGTTGCTCTTTTTGAGGAAACGTCGCTTTCACCTTCTCGTACAACAATCCAGGTATCGTCAGGTCCCATGGAGTGTCCGATGTCAGCCTGAATTCACAAACTGCCTCGACAATAGGGGGATTGGCATACCGCTTACCCATAATACATTGCCTCCTTTTGTAAGTTTACCACCCGCACCACCTCGTTTCCCCGAAAATCAACCACCTTCACCGCGATGCGACCATGCTCGCCAGGTTGGAAGGGGAACGAGACGGTGCCGCGCATTTTCTCAAACGCCTCGGGGTCAATTTGCGCTTTGAGTGCACGCTGGAGCTTCTCCCAGGCGTCCGCGTCGCCGGGGAAGAATGCTTGCGAGATTTTGAATGTCCTGCCGTCGTAGTCGGTGTCCAGGAACCAGGCAGCCACATCCTCGCCGCGGGTGGAATGCACTTCGCCCGTGAGCGGGTCGTAGATATCCACCCCACGCAACTCCACGACACAGGTGCCGTCCTTTTGCGCTTCCACCCGCACATCGGGCTGCCCGAACACGGTGAAAATCTGGCTGGCGCGCGTGGTCTTGAGCAGATCACCCACCAGCACATCGGGCGCGACGCTGGCGAAATGCACCTGAAGCCCCGCCACCGGCGCCTTCTGGATGAGCGCCTGCGCCTCCGGGTCGAAGGCAAACCCGGCGAAGATGAGCACCTGGTAGCCGTTCACCTTGGCTGTCGGAATCGCCTCCTGCACCTGATGGGCGATCACCGGTCCGTGCTGCGGTCCGAAACTGATCGCCACCCGCAGTGCCTCGCCGTTCTGCCCGGCTTCTGCCTCGGCGTGGAGATAGCCCAGGTTCAGCGGGCGGATATTCTGCAACTCCAGCCGCTTCCCGCCGGGGAAGAGCACGCCGCCTTGCTGCTTCAGCAGGTTGATCATGCTCGTCAGGTAATCCCCGCCCCGGTCGCTGATGCGGCCTTCCTGGGCAGACACGAGGTCTGCCCCTACGGATTGCTCGAACTGCGGGATGGGCGCCCGGGTGGGGTCTTCCACCACTGGCACCGGGATGGCTTCCACCGTGAAAGGGCCAGAGACGCGCACCACGCCCCGCACCACATTCGGCCGGTCGTAGAGCGTCTCCTGCGGGGCGTTTCGCTGGATGCTTTCGTCGATCTTTTGGCGTTTTTCGCGCTTCAACGCCCAGAAGCGGCGCAGAGCCTCTTTCGCCTCCTCAGTCCAATCGGCGGGTGGCATGGGGTCGGGCACGTCAGCCAGGCGCTCCCAGCGATGACCGGTTAGGCGATAGACCGTCTCCAGTAGCGGCGATGCCTCGTCCTCCGCGCCTAACTGCCCGGATTGCTGGAGTTCCAGCAGCTTCGCATAAGCCTCGTGGGCTTCTTTGTGCCAGAGGGGATGGGGCACCTCGCGCGGTACCTCCCATTCCTTCCAGTCTGTGCCCCGCGCCCGGTTCAGCTCCGCCAGCGCCCGGTCAATCTGCGGCTGGTATTTGGCGGCGATGGCGTCAATCTCGGTGTTTTTGGCAATGGACTCCAGCGTGATGTGCGGCACGGTCTCGTAGAGGAAGCCGCCGGCGGGACCGCGCTCAGGGTCGCGCAGCTCGTAGTAATCAAACTTCGCCGTCATCAGCCGCTGACGAGCAATGGCCAGGGCGACGCGGCTCGTGTCGCAGGTGATCCAACGCCGCCCCCACTTCTCGGCGCAGTAGGCCGTGGTGCCGGAGCCACAGGTGGGGTCAAAAACCAAGTCCCCGGGGTCGGTGGTCATCAGAATGCAGCGCTCAATGACTTTGGTGTTGGTCTGGACGGCGTAAACTTTCTCTTTAGCCTTGGCATGACCGAAAACGGTGTCATCCCATACGTTGTGAATCTCCGTGACTGGGAAGTCGTCGGGAAACATCATTGCTCGCGTGTCAACAGTCAAACGTTCTGCTGCGCGAAACCTCGCAATCTCCTCGTGAGTCCGTTGGGAAACATCTGAGCCCTTGAATCGCCTGCCTTCGTCGTCTATACGCGGAAACACCTTTTGAATTTCCTCATCGGTTCTCCGACGGAACAGTTTATAGACGTTCATCTGCTCAATGTCACGCGCATACCAAAGCAGATAGTCAAACAGCCGTTGGATGGTTTTCGCATTCTGATTTGCGGCGGTCTGGAAAGCAATCACCGCCACGAAATTCTCCCGCCCGAACACCTCGTCCAGGAGGCACCGCACCAGGTGCAGGTTCTCGTCGTTGATCTGCACGAAGATGGAGCCGGACTCGTGGAGGAGTTCCCGGCAGAGGCGCAGGCGGTCCCGCAGGTAAGTGAGGTAGGAGTGGATGCCGAGTTTCCAGGTGTCCCGGTAGGCTTTGATCTGTTCCGGCTCGTGGGTGAGGTCTTCGTCCTTGTCTTTCACATCCCGCCGGTCAATGCGCGGCTGGAAGTTGGAGGCGTACTTGATGCCGTAGGGCGGGTCGATGTAAATCATCTGCACTTTGCCCGCCATACCTTCTTTGACGAGGAGCGAATTCATCACCAGCAGCGAGTCGCCCAGAATCAGGCGGTTGGCCCAACCGACTTCGTGCTGGTAGAACTCGATCTGCTGGTCGGCTGGCAGGGGCGTCTCGCCGAAAAGGTCCGGTTGAATCGGCTGCGGGCGGCGCACGGCGTCCAGAATGGCACGGGTGGAGATGCGCTCGTGGATGTGGAGCGAGACCACATCCACCTCAAACGAGGTGTGCTCCGCCTTGCCTGCCCAGACCAGCTGCGGGTCCAGATGTGGGTCGTAGGCATAGCGGGTCGTCTGATACTCACGCGCTTCGTAAGTGGGCGCGATGCCGGCTGGAGGATTGTTCTTCCGAGTTGCCTCCTCGTGCCGAAAATCCGTTACCTGCCCGTTGCCCGAAGAAACTGTGCGCTTCCCTTTTCTTGCCATGACGCTTTTACCCGTTTTGTCAGGTTAGCCCTATCAACAGTAAGTATAGAGATATACCATTCAACAGTCAAGAGGGATGAAGGGTGTTCCAGAACTGCTCGGAACACCTACCACCTGAAGATACTCTACCGACAGCACCGTCCGAACCATGAGCCTCTATACATCATTCTCGGAGGGTCGGAAAATCGCCTCCTCTTCGTACTCCGAGATGCTTCGCTGGCGCCCGCAATGACACTGTGCTGGAGGGCGAGGCTCCCGCCGAGCCGTTCGTTTCTCCGGTTGACCATCATCGCGGTATTGATGTATGATAGACACATGAACACACCAAACATCACCCCAATACAGGTGGCACATCACACTATCGGCGCGGGCACGCTGGCGCTCATCGCCGGACCCTGTGTGATAGAAAGCGAATCGCTGTGCCTGCAGGTTGCCCACGAGGTGAAACTCGTTTGTGATCGTTTGGGCATCCCGTATATCTTCAAAGCCTCTTTTGATAAAGCGAACCGCACCTCGCTGCATTCCTTCCGCGGACCGGGCATTGAGGAAGGATTGCGCGTGCTGGCAACGGTCCAACAGCAGGTGGGCGTGCCGGTAACCACCGACATCCATGAACCCTGGCAGGCAGAACGTGCCGCCGAGGTGGTAGACCTGCTGCAGATTCCCGCCTTTCTGTGCAGGCAGACCGACCTGCTGGTGGCAGCTGCGCGTACGGGCAAGCCGGTGAACGTGAAGAAGGGGCAGTTCATGGCTCCGTGGGATATGCGCCATGTGGTGGAGAAACTGCGTGAGTCGGGCGCAGCGGGCGTGATGCTCACCGAGCGCGGCGTTTCCTTCGGCTACAACACACTGATCGTGGATTTCACCTCGCTACCGCAGATGCGTGCGCTGGGCGTGCCGGTGGTGTTCGACGCCACACACAGCGTACAGCTTCCGGGCGGCGCGGGTTCACGTAGCGGAGGCAGGCGCGAGTTCATCCCCCATCTGGTGCGTGCGGCGGTGGCGGTAGGGGTGGATGCGCTGTTCATGGAAGTACACCCTGAACCGGACAAAGGGCTCTCCGACCCCGCGACCATGTTCCCGCTGAGCGAGCTGGAGGGGTTGCTGAAGCAGGCGATAGCGATCCATCAGGCGACAGGAGGAAAGTAGAGGGTTCCCCCTGAGCGAAAGCAGATACGTGCTCTGCTCCCACGCGCAGGAGCCAGAGCCTACTTCGGCACAATAGCCTGCATCATCCACCCGAACCGACTGCCTTCCGAACAGGCAATGACTATGACACCGCCCTGCTGGCTGAAGAGCGGCTGCTTCGTTGACCCTGTACACTTTGCAACGCAGGATATTCTCCCCCGCCCTCAGTAATTCTGGTAGTAACACAGAAGTACCCAACGCTTCGCTTTTGGAGGCTAAACAACAGATGGCAGAGAAGGTACGCATCGGTTTTATCGGGTGCGGCGGCATGGCTCGCTCCCACATGAAAAACTTCTTCACCAACGTTCCCGAAGCACAAATCGTCGCCCTGTGCGACCCCAGTGAGGAACAAATCCAGCGATGCCTGGAGGCTTTCCCTACCCTCAAGGGTGTGCCTGTCTTCAAAGACTACCGCGAGATGCTGGAAAAGGTGGCGATGGACGCGGTAGCCATTATTACCCCGCACACGCAGCACTTCCAGCAGGCGATGGATGCTCTGGATAAAGGGCTACACGTGCTGATTGAAAAGCCGATGGTGTGCACCACCGAGCACGCGAAGATACTGGTCAACCGCTTCAAGGAGACGGGCAAGGTCGGATTGGTCTCTTACCAGCGTCACTACGCCCCGCAGTTCCGATACATCAAGCAGAGCATCGAATCGGGCAAAGTTGGCGAGGTGCAGTTTGTCTCTGCGCTACAGTGCCAGGGCTGGTACAAAGGCACCATGGGCACCTGGCGGCAGGACCCTGAGCTGTCAGGCGGTGGTCAGCTGAACGACTCGGGCAGTCACCTGGTGGATATCATCCTGTGGACGACAGGGTTGAACGCCCAGGCGGTGACCGCCTTCATGGAGAACTTTGAGTCGAAAGTAGACATCAACAGCGCGCTGTCCATCCGCTTCCAGAACGGTGCGCTGGGCAACATCTCCATCGTGGGCAACGCCCCCACCTGGCATGAGGACATCTCTATCTGGTGTAGCGAGGGCATGTTCCTCTATCGCAACGGTCATCTGCAGTTCGTGGACGCCGCAGGCAAACGACACGACCTGACCGAGAAGGACATGCCTGCCGGTAGCAGTCCCGGACGCAACTTCGTGGACGCTATCCTGAAGGGTGCGCCGGTAGAGTCGCCGCCGGAGTGTGGCTTGCGCGTGATTGAAATGACCGAGGCGGCGTGGAAATCCGCCGCACAGGGTGGAATGCCGATGACGGTGTGACTTTTTCCGTGCCGCTGAAGGGCAAAGCACGATAAGGGAACGGCTTTGGCCGTTCCCACACCCACAAAACCCTGCCTTCACAGGGGTTCAGCCGGCGCAGGCAGGCTTCGTTGGAAAGGAGGTGACTTGCGCTGCGAACCTCACCGTTCGGGGGTTCCGCCGAGTCGCGCCACAGCACAGCGTGTTATCATCAGCACGGAAACCCCACGAGGAGGTGAGATTTGATGAGCGTGAAAGGCGCTGTTCGGGGTAACGTGATAGAGCTGGATGAACCTCTGCCCTTTGCCGATGGCACGCGGGTAGAGGTTACGGTAGCACCAGAGGAGAACGTCCCTCGACGCAACTCGCCACAAGCGTGGCTCCAATTGGTGGGCACACTCAGCATGAGCAGTTTCTCTATAGTATTGCAGATATTTTGGCAGTAGATAGTGTGGTCGCCGAGAGATTTGCGGAGGTAAGAGCCGCTCTCTGGCGCAAAGGGCGACCTCTGCCTGTCAACGATATCTGGATTGCTTCCGTCGCCCTCGCGCATAACCTCATCCTCGTCACGAGTGACGAGCGTTTCCACTACATAGATGGGCTAACCGTGCAAGACTGGACGCGGGGTTAGATCGTCCCCTCTCACAGTGCCAGCGAGAGAGCAAGCAACATCCTACAGCACCGCTTCCACCGGCGTATAAGGCATCGCGAACAGCTCCGCAATGGCTGCGTAGGTGACCTTGCCTTCCACGACGTTGAGCGCATGTTGCAAGGGGCGATGTTTGCGCGCCGCCTCTTTCCATCCCAGGTTCGCCAGCTCCAGTACCCAGCGTGTGGTCTCGTTGGTCAGCGCATAGGTGCTGGTGCCGGGAACAGCTCCTGGCATATTCGCAACGCAGTAATGGATGATGCCGTCCACCGTGTAGGTAGGGTGGGAATGGGTGGTTGGTCGGGATGTTTCCGCGATACCGCCCTGGTCAATACTGATATCCACAATCACTGCACCCGGCTTCATCAGCGACAGCATGTCGCGGGGTATCAGGATGGGTGCACGCGCTCCCGGGCGCAGCGCAGCGCCGATTACCAGGTCCGCACGACGCAGCTCGTCGCGAATGTTGTAGGCGTTGGACATCAGCGTATCCACGTTCTTGGGCAGGATGTCCTCCAGCACGCGCAGGCGTGCGGTGTTGATGTCCAGCACGGTGACGTTTGCCCCGATTCCAGCGGCGATTTTGGCAGCGTTCGTGCCCGCAACGCCACCGCCGAGCACCACCACATGCGCCGGACGCACCCCCGGTACGCCCGACAACAGGATACCCCTGCCTTCCATCGGGCGCTCCAGATACTTTGCCCCCTCCTGGATCGCCATGCGCCCAGCAATCTCGCTCATCGGGATCAGCAGAGGCAGAGAGCCGTCGTCCATTTGCAGGGTTTCATAAGCGATACACACCGCGCCGCTTTGCACCATCGCCTGCGTCAGCCCCTCGTCGGCGGCGAAGTGGAAGTAGGTGAAGAGGACCTGTCCGGGGCGTATCAACGGGTACTCCTGCGGTAAGGGCTCTTTGACCTTGACTATCATGTCTGACTCGGCATACACCGTCCGCGCATCAGGAGCGATGCGCGCCCCTGCCTGAGCATACTCCTCATCACTGATGCCGGTGCCCTTACCTGCCTCCGTCTCGATAAGCACCGTATGCCCTGCCTTCGTCAATATCTCCACACCCGCGGGCACCATTGCCACACGGAACTCGCTGTCTTTGATTTCCCTGGGTACTCCGATAACCATTGCATACCTCCTAACGCCGTTGTTAGTCGGGCGCAAGGCTCACCGCGCCCTTGCGATAATTCCCTTTCCCACAGAGATTCTCCTTTACAAGGGCAAAAGACGGTTGACAATCCTCTCCAGAAGGCAATACAATGAACACACTGCTTTACGGAGACTGGTCGTCCCATGTCACAACGTCGTGCTGTGCAATCGCGAACGGTGCGCCCTGTCCCAGCGGACGGCGCGTTAGACAACCCACTCAAAGGCTGGGCAGCGTACAGCGAGCAGTGGAACCGGTATGCCCTGCCCACACGCATGGCGTACTTCTACGTCTCCTGGCGCGAGCTGGAACCCGAGCGCGGCAGATACCGCTTCGCCGAATGGGAAGCCAACCGATGGGAGAGCGCCAACGCACGCGGTAAGCATATCGTCTTCCGGCTGTATCTGGACTACCCCAACTTGCCTACGGGTGTGCCTCAGTGGGTGATAGATAGCGGGGTGGCCATGCGCCCGTACGATATTCCCGAAATCGGCAAGGGACTGTCGCCCGATTACGACGACTCACGTTTGCTGAACCCGCTGCTGGAGTTCATCGCGGCGTTCGGCGAGCGATACAACCGCAATCCGCGTGTGGCGTTTGTCGCACTGGGCACGCTGGGCTTCTGGGGCGAGTGGCATACCTGGCCGCGCACCGAGCTGTTCGCCAGCGAAGCCACCCAGCGGGCGGTGGTGCAGGCGTACCGTCGCGCCTTCCCCAGCAAGATTCTGCTCGCCCGTGCTCCCTATCCCGCCACCAGCGAGCCCTGGCTGGGCTACCACGACGACATGTTCCCTGAAGACACCGACTATTACGAGGGACGGGGCTACGAGTGGTACTTCCTGCCCCAGCTGCGCCGGGCAGGCAGGGAAAACAACTGGAAGGTCGCTGCCATCGGCGCGGAGATGGTGCCCAACCAGGGCAAAAAGTATCTGAGCACCGAGTGGGCGAAAACGCGCACCATGCTGGAGCGGATGCATCTCACCTGGGTCGGTCCCTATTGCCCCATCCTGGAAACCGACCTCACCGAAGCCGAGCTGGAGAACGCCCGTTGGATGGTGCGCCAAATGGGCTACCAGTATCGCTTGACGGAGGTCACCTGGCGACTACGCGAACGCACCCTCTGGCTGCAAGTGCGTGGCGTCAACGAGGGAGTTGCGCCCTTCTACTACCCATGGGCGGTGGAGGTAGCTCTTCTTCGCCCCGATGACAGTGTCGCGCAAACACACCAGGTCGATGTGGACATTACCCGCTGGCTGCCGGGCGAGTTTCGCTTCAGCACGCAAATGCCCCTGCAAGTGGGCAGTGGTCGCTACCGTTTGGCGATGGGCATCCGTGACCCCTGGCGCAACGTGCCGGATATTCGGTTCGCGAATGCTCTGCCATACGTGCAAGGGTGGAACGTGGTGGATACTATCGGTGTATAGGAGGATGCGCATGAGAAACACGAAGTGGTGCTGGTTGGCAATGATGCTGGCAATGGCGAGCCTCTGCGTGTTTGCCGCGCCGCGATGGCAGAAGCTGTTCGACGGCAAGAGCATGAGAGGTTGGCGACTGATGGCAGTGCATGGCGGACGTGGTGGCGTGTGGACGGTGGAGAAAGGCGCGCTGGTAGGCAATCAGGATACCGACCATACGGGGGGATTGCTGGGCACAGAACGCAAGTTCGCCGACTTCGAGATAGAGCTGGAGTTTCAGGCGGACTACCCGGTGGACAGCGGTCTGTTCCTGCGCACCCGCGAGGACGGCATGGGCTACCAGATTACCATCGACTATCGCGACGGCGGCTACGTGGGTAGCTTGTACGCCTCCGGTACAGCCGGATTTCTGGTGCAATACGAAGACTGGAAGAAAGCCTACAAAGACAAAGGCTGGAACAGGTTGCGGGTGCGTATCGAAGGACAGCCGGCGCACATCACCGCGTGGCTGAACGGCGTGAAGACCATACACTTTCAAGATACGGAGGAACGCTATCCACGTGAGGGCTACATCGGCTTGCAGGTGCATGGGGGTGAAGGCGCATGGGGTGAGAACAGCCGTGTGCGCTTCCGCAATATCAGGATTCTGGAATTGGAGAAGTGATGCAGAACATGTATAACACAGGAATGCGCAGTTCGGGGCGGTCGTTTCGTCTGTTAATGCGCCAGCCCGGCGCGATGCGTGAGATGGGTGGGCAGGAGCTCTCGCTGGCGGTGCAGGCGGTGGACCTGATGTTCATGCGCGCGCTGGACGCTGGCGCGTCGGATATCCATCTTCACCCGGAGCGCGACATGCTGCGCATCCGCTTCCGCATCGACGGGTTACTGCACGAGTTTCAGACCATCACTGACCTCGACCTGATTCAAGCCATCCTCACCCGGGTGAAGCTTGCCGCGGATATGCACATCGACGAGAAGCGCGAGACGCAGGACGGGCGCATCGATATGGAGTACAACGACCGCAAGCTCAGCGCGCGCGTTTCGTGCATTCCTTCCCTCAACGGCGAGCGTATCGCCATCCGTCTGCTGGACCCCGCGCAGATGCGCGTGGACCTGGACAAACTCGGTATGCCTGCCGATGTGCTGGCAGACTGGAAGCAATCACTGCAAACCGCTTACGGCATGATGGTGGTCACCGGTCCCACCGGTGCGGGAAAGACCTCCACCCTCTACGCTTCTATTAACCTGCTCGACCGTAAACACCGTAACATCATCACGGTGGAGGACCCGGTGGAGTACGAATTCCCCGATAACATCATGCAGATACATGTGACCGAGAAGGTGACCTTCCCCAAAGCGCTGCGTGCCATCCTGCGCCACGATCCCGACGTGATTATGATCGGTGAGATTCGCGATCGCGAGTCGCTGCAAATCGGTATTCAGGCGGCGTTGACGGGGCATCTGGTGTTCACGACCCTGCACACCAACAACGCGGTAGAGACCATCAGCCGCATGATAGACATGGGTGCGGAGGATTACCTGATTGCCGCCACGCTGGTACGGGTGATGGCGCAACGGCTGGTACCTATCATCTGCGGCAACTGTCGTATGCCTTACCAGCCCAACCCCGAGGAGCTGAAGGCATTGGGACTTCCGCTGGATGCAGCGCAAAAGCAACAGTTCTTCACCGGCAAAGGGTGCGAGGCGTGCCGCGGCACAGGCTTTCGCGGGCGCACGGGCATCTTTGAACTGCTGAAGGTGACGCCTGAAATCCGCAAAGCCATCCTGCGCCGCGCCTCCGGCGACGAGATTTTGCAGATCGCACGCCAGGAAGGGATGCGCACCATGCTGGAGGATGGTCGCGACAAGGTGCTACGAGGCGTCACCACGCCCTACGAGGTCATCAAGGCGGTGTTTGCAGGGATGGTGTAAAGCGCGTACCCTACTTTAGAGCCGAACTCACGCTGCCGTGTATCAGCACCCCACACCAGATGCGCTGCTGTCACGCCGTACGAGCTGGAAGAAAGCAAAGTAAGCTCTCTTACCAAGTCATATCGGAAGTATCTATTACTTGAACACTTTCCGGTCTCTTTTGTTTCATCTCTTTGTCCTTTGGAAGCAGAGGGATATCGTATTCCTCTGCTACTCGAAGTATCACCGCGTCTCCTGCCCTGACGCCCGTTCGCGCCCCTCATGCTGCTGCGTGCTCTGCTGCTTTGCGAGTGACGTCCAGCCACTCAACCGATGACCATTGTAACAAACTCCGAAGAACAGACCTTGCCAGTGGCTCAGAGCCTGTCCTTCTTCGGAGGACACAGGTTACTTCTACCAATACCAGCAAGGGGCACACGGCTTCAATTTCTCGGCTCAAGAGTCTCTCGATGACAGGATAGCATTCGGAATGAAAAACGTCATTGGGATCAAGCGCACTGACAAAGATATTGCTATCTATCACCAGCCGCATCTTTCGCGCTCCTGATGCGTATCTTCCACGCTATTGCCGCCCTTCGAAAGTTTGCCAATAGCCCGGACTAAATCCGCAAGTGATGTTCTGGTTGTTGCTGCATCGTCCGTGCTCTCTTCTTGTTTCCTCTGTTCGGCTTCGTCGGAGGCAAGGAGTTTCTTCAGGCGTTCAATCTCCTGCTCCAGCCTCTTGATCTCTTCAAGTATCTGTAATCGCTGAGAGCCGCTCATGGACGTGGAGCCTCCTGTTGTCACACCTATTGTAATCGCCTCTGGAGACGCCTGTCAACGGAACATACTTATCCCTTCCTCTATGCGTCTCAACAGGAAACTGCCCCTCCACGTCGAATACCTGAGACATCACCCATACATCAGGAGAGTCCTATGCACCCGACGATAGATGATTTCATTCTGTTACCACAGCCGCGCCGTGTGCAGGGGCAGGGGGGATCGCTTGCTCTGCGGCAGGGGGCACGTATCGTTTGTCAGGGAGAGCCGCAGACCCTCTTTCCCATCGCTGCAAAATTACAAGAAGCGGTGTGGGAAACGCAGGGCATGGAGTGGAGCCTGTGGGCGGGCAGTGCAGATGGAGACCCGCTGGCGCAGGCAGTACTCACTCTGGATACCTCTGCATCCATCCCGGCGCAGGGCTACCGCCTGCACATCACGCCTGAGCACATCTCCATCGCCGCTTCTGAACCCGCCGGGCTGTTCTACGGCGTGATGACGTTGAAGCAGATACTGCGCCAGAGCGCAGGCGACCTGCCCTGCTGTGAGATAGTAGACTACCCCGACTTCCCCTCGCGCGGGGTGATGCTGGACATCAGCCGCGACAAAGTGCCCACCCTCGAAACGCTCTTCGCACTGGTGGACGAACTGGCGGAGTGGAAAATCAACCACCTGGAGCTGTACACCGAGCACACCTTTGCCTATCGCAACCATCGCGAAGTGTGGGCGCAAGCCAGCCCGATGACAGGCGAGGACATCTTGCGCCTCGACGCCTACTGCCGCGAGCGGTTCGTAGAGCTGGTGCCCAACCAGAACTCCTTCGGACACATGCACCGCTGGCTCAAACTGCCGCGCTATCGCCACCTCGCTGAATGCCCCGACGGCTTCGGCTGGCCCTGGGGCGGGCATAGCGACGAACCCTTCAGCCTGGACCCCACCAACCCCGAGAGCCTGCAGTTCATCGCGGGGCTATACGCAGATCTGCTACCGCACTTCAGCAGCCGCAAGTTCAACGTAGGATGTGATGAGACCTTCGACCTGGGGCAGGGCAGGAGCAAAGCGGAGTGCGAGCGCAAAGGCAAGGGGCGCGTGTATCTGGAGTTCCTGCTGAAAATATACGAACTGGTCAAACGGCATGGGCGCACCATGCACTTCTGGGGCGATATTATCATGGAGCACCCCGAGCTGGTTCCTGAGCTGCCCAAGGACGTAGTCGCGCTGGAGTGGGGCTACGAGGCGACCCATCCCTTTGACGAGCACGGCGCGAAGTTCGCGGCGTCGGGCATTCCGTTCTATGTGTGCCCTGGCACCTCTTCGTGGAACACCATTGCAGGGCGCACCGAGAACTGCCTGGGCAACCTGCGCAACGCCGCCGAGAACGGCTTGAAGCACGGCGCCATCGGCTACCTGATCACTGATTGGGGTGACAACGGGCACTGGCAATACCTGCCGGTGAGCTACCTGGGTTTCGCGGCGGGAGCGGCGATGTCGTGGTGCTATCCGGCGAACCGCGATATCGATATCGTGCGTGCGCTGGATGTGCATGTCTTCCGCGACGATGCGGAGGTGATGGGCAGGTTGGTGTATGACCTGGGCAACGCCTACCAGAAGATAGGACATCTGGTGGGCAACGCCAGTGCGCTGTTCCACTTCGTGCACTCGCCCCTCACCCAACCCTTGCCGGAAAGCATCACGCAGGAAACCATCCATGCCACCATGGAGTACATTCGCGCGGTGACCGAACCGTTGGCACTCGCCCGCATGGATAGAACAGATGCCTCGCTGATGGTGGACGAGTTTGCCAACGCCGCACGGATGCTGCTACACGGGTGTCGTCGCGCGCTGGCAGTGCGTTCGGGTATCATCGATGAGGATTCGGAACGGCGCGCCCTCGCCACCGAGATGCGCGAGATTCTGGGGGAGCACCGCCGTCTGTGGATGGCACGCAACCGCGAGGGTGGGCTGCAAGATAGCACGCGGGTGCTGGAACAGCATCTCAAGGAGTATGAAGGTAAAACCTAATCCCCAATCGCCTTCCCTTCGAGGGAAGGAGAAACTACTCCCCTCTCCTTGCAGGAGAGGGGCTGGGGGAGAGGTTACACTCATAGCGTGTGACTGATCGCCTGATTCTATAGGAGGTGTGTGATGATTCCCAAACGTCCGTATGGCAAAAAAGGAGACAGAATCTCCATCATCGGTCTGGGAGGCATTGTGCTGGCGAGGTTACCACAAAAAGAGGCTGACGCCATCGCCCGCGAAGCCTTCGAGCGAGGTATCAACTACTTCGACGTCGCGCCCACTTACTGGGACGCCGAAGAGCGCATGGGTCCGGCTATCAAGTCTTTCCGGGACAAGCTTTTCCTCGCGTGCAAAACCACGAAGCGCGATGCGAAGGGGGCACAGGAAGAGCTGGAAGCCTCCCTGCGCAAACTGCAAACCGACCATTTTGACCTCTATCAGCTACATGGACTGTCTAACATGGAAGAGCTGGAGCAGTGTTTTGCACCCGGCGGAGCGATGGAGGTCTTCCTGAAAGCACGGGAGCAGGGCAAAGTGCGCTACATCGGCTTCAGCGCGCACTCGGAAGAGGTGGCTCTGGAAGCCATCAAGCGGTTCCCCTTCGACAGCGCGCTCTTCCCGTTCAACTTTGTGACCCTGTTCAAGGGCAATTTCGGCTGGGAGCTGCTGAAGGAGGCTCCGAAGCGCGGCGTCACCCTGCTTGCACTCAAGGCGATGGCGCGGACGCACTGGCAAGAGGGCGCGAAGCGACTGGAGAAGTGCTGGTACGAGCCGGTCACCGACCCGAAGCTGGCAGAGTTGGCGTTGCGCTTCACCCTGTCCCTGCCGAATATCACCGCCGCCATCCCCCCCGGTGACGAAAATATCTTCCGCATGGCGATACCCTTCGCGGAGCGGTTCCGTAAGATTACCCAGCGGGAAGAGCAGCATCTGCGCGCAGAGGCAGAGAAATGGACACCTATCTTTTCGCGAGCGGCATAAAAGAGACAGCAGAAAATCGAGCCCTCCGCCCCGGCGGAGGGCTCTGAGAAAGAGGGTTTAGCGTGACCAGTCGTTCTCGTCTTTGCCGGTGATAGACCAGTTCCAGGGCACCTTCACCAGCCCGCGCCGAATGGCTTTCGCATGACCATCGGCGAAGACGAAGCTGGCGGTCATGTTATGGCGATACCGCACCTGACCATAACCCTGGTTGGTCGTCCAATCCCAGTTGTTGCCGTCCCAGTCGCCCGCGCCCAGGTCGCGGTCCAGCAGCTTCCACAGCGGGTCGTTATCGCCCTCCGGGAAGCGCCCCCACCAGCAGAACTCCTGCCCGGGCCACCAGCAGAAGTTGGCGGAGGTGTCGTAACCCCACGCGCCGATCTGCGTGCCGTCGCCGTACACGATGGTCTCTGCCGGGTGGGTGAAGATGGCATCGCTATCGGGCACGTAGTGCACCCACCCATCCCAATCGCCCCACAGCGGGCAGATGTGGCCGTTCATGCTGTAGTTAAACCGCTTAGCGATACCCGAGGGGCAGATGCGGATTTCGCCACTCTGCCGGTAGGTATCCCAGTTGTCGCCGGTACCCGACTTGATGTAGGGCGAAATGCGGAAGAACCAGTGCCCATTCCCCTCGGGGCGATTGTGCCAGGCGGGGAACCAGGTCTCATCGTAGTCCTGCAGGTACATGCGCGTTGCCAATCCTATCTGTTTCATGTTGCTCAGACAGGTGGCCTGACGCGCCTTCTCCCGCGCCTGCGCGAAGACGGGGAACAGAATCGCTGCCAGTATCGCGATAATCGCGATCACCACCAGCAGCTCGATGAGCGTAAAGCCGGTGCGTTTCATGGTATGTTGCCTCCTCGTGGTTGAGATAAGAAACCGGGAGCCGGTGCTGTGCTTTCCCGCAACACCAGCTCCGTCGGGAATATCCGTTCCTCTTCAGCAGGTCGTTCGCGCTGCTCCATCCACGCCATGAGCATGTTAACTGCGTCGGTTGCCATCTGCTCCAGAGGTTGGCGTATCGTGCTCAGGCGAGGCGACAATACCTGCGCGAACGGCGTGTCATCAAAGCCCACCACCGACAGGTCGTCCGGCACACGCAGCCCCAATTCCTGAGCCACCTGCATGACGCCCGCCGCTGTTTCATCGTTCGCCGCCAGAACCGCTGTGGGGCGTTCTGGTAAGGTGAGCATTGGCTGTGCTACCTGCATTGCACCCCGCGCGGTAAAGTCCCCTTCCGCAAGCCACTCTCTGCGCAAAGGCAGATGGTGCTCCTGCAGGTACCGGCGGAAGGCAAGCAGACGCTGCTGGGCATCATAGAATGCGGGGGGACCCCCCACAAAGCCGAACCGGCGATGCCCGTGCACGTAAAGCCAGTCCATCGCTGCGAAGATGCCCGTTGCGTTGTCTGCGCACACACACGGTAACCCTTCCACCCGTGCCGACACCACCACACAGGCCACATCGCGTTGACGCAGCTCCTGCGGCGCCTGCGAGGTGCTCAAAGGAGCAATCAGCAGGATACCGTCCACCTTGCCGCTGAGCAACGACTGCACCAGTTCCATGTCACTCATTGGGGCGGCGGAGGTGTGCAGCAGGATATCGTAACCGTGCTCACCGACCGCATCGGCGATGCTGGACAGCATCGCGTGGATGTAGGGGGAACGCAACATGTTGCGCGTCACTACCGGCGGCACGACGGCGATGGTTTCGGTTTTACCTGTTACCATCGAGCGCGCAAGGCGGTTGGGGCGGTAGTCGAGCTCCCGCGCCACCTCCAGCACGCGCTGGCGCACCTCTTCGGGCACAGGACGGGGACCACCGTTCAGCGCATAGGAAACGGTAGACACCGAGATGCCCAGCCTTTTCGCGATGTCGCGGATGGTCGCAGGCATGGTTTTCTCCTTGAGAAACGTTTCGCGAAACGTTTCGTATAAAGAATACATCATTTGTGCGCATTTGTCAAGGGGCGTACGGCTTGGAGCGTTGGCACACTCCGCTTGTATTCCAGAAATTTCTCCACACTGCCTTCCGAAGCAACCTTTACCACTGCAGGAACTGCTTCATATGTCAGGCGTGTCTTTGGCGATACCGGCGCGCTCTGCATCGAGTAATCACCCCCCTGCTGCTGTGTCCTATCGCTCACTGGCGGAAGGCGCGGGGAGATGGCTGCGGGTGAAGGAGATTGTTTCCCAACACTATCAGAGCGCAACGCGCGAACACGGCAATGCACTTCACACCAGCGGCTCGGCAGGAGCCACGCCCTCCAGATGCTGGTGCAGGCTGGAACCTGTTTCCTGCTTGCTCAGGCGATATTTTGCAGGAAAATGGCAGGTTACCTCGAAAGGAAGAAGGGGTGACAACGGAGGTTTTGCACATGAAGCCAGGTGGCCAAGTGGCGCTGATTGCCATACAAATGCGCATCACCCTGGAGGACTACCAAAGCGAGAAGCAGCTGGAGCATCGTCTGGACAGGCTGCTTGCCTCCGCCATGAGGCATGTCCGGTCTGGCATCCCCGCGCTGGTCGTCTTTCCCGAAGATATCGGCTTGGGAATGCTTTTTCTCGACGACTACGAAGCGGTGAAGGGCTGTCGAAGCATTTACGAGGCGGCTGCGGTGCTTTCGCAGCGTTATGCGGCGCCTATCCGACAGGCGATAGACGCCTATAAGGTCTCACCAACCCGTGCGATTTTGCTGGCGCTGGGCAAAAAACTGGAGAGTCGCTATCGCCGCCTGTTCTCTCGGGCAGCGCGAAAATACGGCGTGACGCTGGTGGCAGGTAGTGCACCCTTGCCCGACAGCAAACGCCCCGGTGAAGTGTATAATACCTGCCACGTATTTGACCCCAAAGGTCGGCTTCTATTGACACAGCGCAAGGTGCATCTCATCCCACTGGAGCAGCAAGAAGGGATGGACCTCTGCGCGAGTACGGTGGAAGATGTGCGGGTGGTGGACACACCCGTGGGCAGGCTGGGCGTCGCCATCTGCTGGGACGGCTTCCACGCTGATGTCATCGAAGCACTGGTCCGTCAAAAGGCGCGCCTGATAGCACAGCCATCGTTCAACCCTCTGCCGTGGACGCAGGAGCAGGCAGAGAGCTGGAAAACGGGCTTATGGCAGGCGTGCCAGCAGCACCGCGAGATCATCGGCATCAACCCGATGATGGTAGGCAAGCTTTTCGACGATGTGGTGATCGAGGGTCGCTCCAGTATTGTGGCGCACGCCTCGCGCACTTCCGACGGTTTGGGTTATCTGGCACAGGCTGCCAGCGCCGCTCAGGAAGAGATAGTGTTTGCAGAAGTTGGGATTCTGTAACAGGTGACGGTAGGAGGAAGGGAATAGAGAATGCCGCAGACGCTGGTCATGGGTATCGATGGCGGGCAGAGTACCACCCGCGCGTTGATTGCCGATGCAGAAGGCAACCTGCTGGGATTGGGGGTCGGAGGAGCTTCGAACCACATTCACGAACCCGGCGGTCCAGAACGCCTCCGCCACTCTCTGCGGACGGCACTGAACGGCGCGTTGCAAAGTGCTTCGTTGACATCGGATACACGCTTTGTGGTGGCGCTGTGTGGCATGACGGGCGGCGGTGCGCTGGTGGAAGAGATTTGCCGTCAGGAACTGCCCGCAGAGAAGGTCGTGGTCGTACACGACACTCGAACCGCGCTCTATTGCATCACCCAGGGCGAGCCGGGAGCAGTGGTCATTGCCGGCACCGGTTCGGTCGCGTTCGGAGTGAACGCATCTGGTGAAGCCGCTTCTGTGGGCGGGTGGGGTTACCTGATGGGCGACGAAGGGAGCGCTTACTGGATTGCCCTGCAGGCATTGAACGTGTGTACCCGGGCGGAAGATGGGCGAATACCTAATACATGGCTCAAGCGCGCTATTTTAGAGCACTTCGGGGTAGAGAGTCTGAGCGCACTGCATCGCCTGATTTACTCTGGACAGTTGTCGCGGGGGCAACTGGCTGCTGCGGCGCGGGCGGTTTCCGACGCTGCCAGATTGGGAGAACGCATGGCGATACGTATCCTCAGCAGTGCGGGCAAGGAGCTGGGGCTGATGGCAGTGGTTGTGCTGCGCAAGCTCGGGATGCAGTATAACCGGGTCAAAGTGGGAATCGTCGGAGGGGTAGCTCGAGCGCCCGCACCGCTGCACGAAGCCTTCCGTGCGCGGGTCTACCGGAGCACTCTGGCAGAGGTCGTCCAGCCTCGCTTCCCGATGGTGATTGCCGCCGTGTGCATGGCACTGGAACAAGCAGGCGTGGCGGTGGATGAACGCCTCTGGCAGAGAATGGAAGAACAGATGGGGCGTTTCGGTCTGTAAGCGGCGAGTGAGTAGCCGGGGTCAAGTGATTTCCTATTCTGCCCGGACCACCTCTTCCCAATCGTACACACCGGCAATGCGCTGACCGGGTTGCACGATCAGGAACTCGTCGTCCCATTCGCCGTGAACCAGCTTGCGCAACAGTCGGCTGCTGCCCTCTAGCACCACCAGCTCCTTGCCTTCGGCTTCGGCGAGGGCGCGACAACGCTCCAGCGCGTTCAGATGGCGGGTTTCCGGGATGTCGATAAACACTATCCGGTTACCCTCGGCGGCTTTGATGCTTCCGTACAGCGTTTCAAAGATGTATCTGCCGTTCTCCTCGCCATACTGGGCAATGTATTCCTCCAGCGTGGCATATAGCCCTGTGGTACTGCTGAGCGTGGTTTCGCGAGTGTACGCCCCGTCGCGCTCCATGTAGCCCAGCGCACTGAAGGGGGTGCTGGGTGCATCCGCAAAGTACTGCTGGAACCTCCGCCGAGAACCCAGAAACAGCGTGCAGCAATCGTGTGCCCGGGGGATCACCAGCCGTGTCTTGTGGGCAGTGAGATTCAACGTGGAGTTTCCACACAAGCCGTAGCCCAGCAGGATCGCCTCGTACTGGCGTGGCGAGGCTTCTGCCTCGTCGATACGTGACTGGATGATCGCACGCAACTTCTCGCTATCATCATGTGCGCCTTTCGGGGTGAACTCCAGGTCTACCGTATGCGGGCTGTCCGCAACGTGACGACAGACCTCACGGGTGAGCACTTCACAGGCTATCAGTTTCAGCAACACAAGGATGCCTCCGTTCCCAACAAGGTATTGTGTTTTCTTGCCGCGTGGCCACCACGGCGCAGCAGCAAGTGCTTCATCGTCATTGTATCTTGCCTTTTGCCCCTCTGTCAAAGAATGCAGGGAAAATGGGAATGTCGGTATAATAGCGGTGATAGTGAGATTCACCCTATCTGACCGCCAAGGGAGCGTGAGGGCATGTCTACTCGCATCCGCAAAACGGAACCGGTGTCCCCGGTGGTCATCAGCCGGCGCGTGTATGACGTCGTGGGTATTGTGCTATTTACACTCGGGGCGGTGGTGCTGGTGAGCCTGACCACTGCTGAGAACGGCTACCTGGGGCAATGGTTGAACGAGTTACTGCGCCGGTTGGCGGGCTTGGGGGCGTTTGCGGTGCCGCTCTTGCTCATGCTGCTGGGCACGCTGTTTCTCATCGGGTACGAGCGGTTTTCGTTCACCAATACCTCTTGGGGTGCGGTGCTGCTGTTTCTCACGTTCACGGGATGGGCACATGTCCTGCGCGTGCCCTTCGAACGAAACTTTTCCCCCGAAAGCCTGCGTGCAGGTGGTGGCTACATCGGCGGCGTGATCGTGTACGTGGTGCACTCTTTGCTCAACTTAGCGGCGGTGTATATTGTGTTGACCGCCCTGACCATCATCGCGATACTGCTCATTGTCGACTTGCCGTTTGTGGACATCGCTCGGCGCACGATTGCGGGCTGGATCAAGGGCTTCCAGCTGGCACAGCAGGGAGCGCGCACGGTGAAGGAGAAGGGCGCGGCGATTCGCAGTGCGCGGGCGGCGCGCAAAGCAGGCAAAGGGGATGTGAAGCGCACACTGGCGAGCAGTGACAATCGCGCGGTTGTCCAAACCTCTTCCCCTGCCAAAGAGCCTCCCAAGCGCAGCTCCAACCTGATAGAAGCCGTGCAGCAGCGACTGGGACGCGAATCCGCTCCCGTTGAAGAGGAGATGACCGTGGTCGCGCCGGTGAACGGTGAGGTGATCGAAGAGTACGAGTATCCGCCCCTGTCGCTGCTGGCGGAGCCTGCGCCGCCTCCCAAACGGATTCAGGCGGAGCTCTCCGAGAAAATCCGTATCCTCGAGCAGACACTGGACGAGTTCGGTATCGGCGCGAACGTGGTGGAGATTGCGCATGGTCCCACCGTCACCCGCTACGAGGTGCAGCTGGCTCCGGGTATTAAGGTGAGCAAAATCGTCAGCCTGGCGGACAACCTCGCGATGGCACTGGCAGCGATAGACGTGCGCGTGGAAGCGCCCATTCCGGGCAAGTCGGCGATCGGCGTGGAGGTGCCCAACGACAACCCGCGCATCGTCACCCTGCGCGAGGTGATTGATACCGACGAGTTCCGCAATGCGCCCTCTCTGCTCACCTTCGCGCTGGGCAAGGACGTGGGTAACGAGAACCGCTATGCCGACCTCGCCAAGATGCCGCACCTGCTCATCGGCGGAGCCACCAACTCCGGTAAGAGCATGTGCCTGAACGCGCTGATTGCCAGCATCCTGTATCGCGCCACGCCCCGCGAGGTGAAGTTCATCATGATTGACCCCAAGCGGGTGGAGCTGTCGCTTTTTGACGGCATCCCGCATCTGATGTGCCCGGTGGTGAAGGATGTCAAACAGGCTTCGGGCATCCTGCGGGCAGCGATTAAGGAGATGGAGAGGCGATACGACCTCTTCTCGCGCGCGGGCGTGCGCAATATCGACGGCTACAACTCGCGCGTTAGCGAGGAAGAGAGACTGCCGTACGTGGTGATTGTGGTAGACGAGCTGGCAGACCTGATGATGCAGGCGGCGGCGGAAGTGGAAACCTCCATCTGTCGTCTGGCGCAGCTGGCTCGTGCGACGGGCATCCACCTGGTCATCGCCACGCAGCGCCCCTCGGTGGACGTCATCACCGGCACGATTAAGGCGAACATCTCCTCCCGCATCGCATTTGCGGTCTCCTCGCAGGTGGATAGCCGCACCATTCTGGATATGGCGGGTGCGGAAAGGCTTATTGGGCGCGGCGATATGCTGTTCCTGCCCATCGACGCCTCCAAACCCATTCGTATTCAGGGTTGCTATATCAGTGAACAGGAGGTGGAGGCGCTGGTCAAATTCCTGAAGCAGCGAGGCGTGCCGGAGTATACGCTCACGCCCATTGAGAGCGGTTTCAGCACGCGCGATGACATCGAGGAAGAGGAGGAAGACGAGCTGTTCGAGCCGGCGGTAAGGCTGGTGGTGATGAACGGACATGCTTCCACCAGTCTGCTGCAGAGGCGGTTCAAAATCGGCTACACCCGCGCTGCTCGCCTCATCGATATGATGGAACAGCGGGGTATTGTGGGACCGCTGGACGGCGCCAAACCCCGCGAGATACTGATTACCCGTGACGAGATGGAAGCCATGTTCCAGCGCGAACTTTAGCGGTTTGTTCTACGCCCCATCTTGTGGGGAAACGCGCCCCTCTCGGACAGAGCCTGACACTTGTATTGTGTCATCTATTTATGCTATACTATGCTCACCATCTCCTCCATGGTGAGTTACTGGTGCGCTTGTCTCAAGTCGGACCACCTGCCATTCAGTCCCTGCCTTTATTGGTGGAAAGGATGTGTTCATCCTATGACGTGTCTTGCTGATGCGGCAGGCGAGAGGGAACATCTGCTCGAAGTCATCCCGCGCCAGCCGGTACATGTACATCTTCGCGCACAGGAAGGGGTGTATGCTCTGTACGGTACACCTCTCTCGCTTCGCCTCTGTGTGGATATCCTGCAGGAACATCTGCAGGGGCGATACCTTCTGTTGCTTCGCACCGTGCAGATGCAGTGGTTTGAGGAACGTGGTTTGCCCGTACACTCTGTCCCTCCTTCCTTCTTGCTGATCCCGGTGCAGCACGCGCACCATCTGGCACAGCAAGCTTTCCCTCATCTCGCATTTGCTGACACTCCCCTTTCGCCCGAGGATCTGGAAGCGCTGCATGTGGAACGTCTGGTGGTAGATACGTTTACCTCGCCTCTGTGGCATCTGGTGGTGGACCCTGCTATCAGCAACGTTCTGTACGGCGAGATACGGAATGAGTGTTGCACGCACCTGCTCAGCAAAGAACGTTCCCTGCTGACCGGCGTCTTATCGCGCTTTCTGCGTGCTTACACGCGGTATCACTTGCCGGATATCGCTCCACTGGAGGATTTCCCCCCGCTCATCCACGAGCAACTCTGGCAATACGCGACGCAGGGTTTGGCACCGCAGGGCGTGGAACGCACCCCGAAAGTTGTAGAGATCAAAGTGGCTCTGGGCACGCCCGACCCCGGTGCCTGTGTCACCACACCTGCCTGTCCGCACGTCTCGCAGATACAGCGCGGCTTCGTGCTGCGCTGGCAGGACAGCGGCTGGGATCTGTGCAGCACCGAAGAATGCGCCACGTGGCAGAGGTGAAATCCCTCACCGTGCTGTCAGCACCAGACTCACTCCCGCCACTATCATCAGCGTGGAAACACTGACAGGCAGCCATACGGGGGCAATCCAGGGAACCGGTATCAGGAACAGTACATCCAGAGTCTTCAGCGACTCGGGCCAGCGAATCAGCACCTTGAGAAACAGGTAGTAGAAGATGTCCCACACGCCGAAAGCCAGCAAGAACACTCCCAGCATTTGCATCGGGTTGTGCCCTGCCAGCAGAGCCAGAGAGAACAGCATGACGATGGTGGCAGCCTCTCGCCCGATTTCGGTGCGCAATATGCGCCGGGGCATCCGGTTCTCGAACTCGGGAATGCGGGTGAAGCGTATCGGCACGGCGCCCAGCTTCACAGGCACCGGGAAACCGTCGGGATAGTACAGCGCACGCAGATAGACCACAACCGCTGCTTCCACATAGCCCATCGCTATGGCGAACAGTGTGACCAGCAACACTTGCAGCACAGGGATCACCTCCTCAGCGTGGCTACCGCATAACAGGCGATGCCCTCTTCTCTGCCGATGAACCCCATGCGCTCGTTCGTGGTGGCTTTCACGTTGACTCTGTCGACATCCACCTGAAGCACAGAAGCGATGCGCTCGCGCATGGCAGGGATGTAGGGGCGCAGGCGTGGGCTCTCCGCCAGCACCGTCACGTCTACGTTCACCAGCGTCCAGCCACGTTCGCGTATCTGCATCCAGGCGCGGCTCAACAGCTCTGCGCTGTCGGCGTTGCGGTAGGCGGGGTCGGTGTCGGGGAAGTGCGTGCCGATGTCGTCCATACCTGCTGCGCCCAGCAGGGCATCGGTGATGGCATGCAACACTGCGTCTGCGTCGGAGTGTCCGGCAAGTCCCCGCGGTGCAGGAATGGGTATTCCCCCCAACACAAGCCGACGCCCCTCCGCAAAGGGATGCACGTCATAGCCCAGCCCTGTCCGTGTTTCGCCTCCTGCCAGCAGGATCGCCTCCAGTCGTGCAAGGTCTTCAGGGTAGGTCAATTTGATATTGTGTGGGTCGCCGGGCACCACGGTCACCGGGTGAAAACGTTCCACCAGCATCGCATCGTCCGTCGGCGTACCCTGCTGGAAGTCATAGCGTTCGTACGCCCTGCGCAGGAGGTGAACCGCGAAGCCCTGGGGCGTCTGCACCGTTGCCAGTTGCCAGAGGTCGCCGTCCTGTCGCCTTTCGCGGGGAAGGGTCTCCCGCACCACGCCTGCGGTATCTACCCATTTGACCGTATCGGGCACGCGCAGGGCAGGGATGGCTGCTCCTGTTTGGCGTGTGGCTTGCAACACGCGTGAGATCAGCTCAGGGGAGACCGCCGCCCGCGCCGCGTCATGCACCAGCACCCACTCGTCCTGCGCAGGCACCGCCTCCAGCCCCAGTCGCACCGATTCCCACCGCTCACGCCCACCGCGCACTACCGCTGTCACCTTGTCGAACGGCGCAGTGTGCTCGCGCAGGCGGGGCAGTTCCTCCTCTTTGCCCACCAGCACGATATGCTGTACCTCGAGATGCGACTGGAAGGCGCGAATCGCCCACCACAGCACGGGCATACCGCCGACGAGCGACCACAGCTTGCCCTCCGTTCCTCCGAACCGCTCGCCCTTGCCGGCAGCCAGAATCAGAGCGCAAGTGCCTCCCACGCTCACCACTTCCTACCGTCGTCTTCGCAGACGTGCTGTAGGCAGACGCAAACTGCTGCGGTCAGACCATTCGCTGCTCTCGCCCTCCCCGGTCTTCACGTTGGCGAAAATCATCTTGCCCGCGACCGTCTGCAGCACACTGGTCACCATCACGTCCACGTCCTGGTCAATGTAATCTCGTCCGCCTTCCACCACGATCATGGTGCCGTCGTCCATGTAGCCGACGCCCTGGTTGGGCTGGTTGCCCTCCTTGATGATGCGCACGCGCATCTCCTCGCCGGGTAGTACCACCGGCTTGAGGGCGTTCGCCAGCTCGTTGACGTTCAGCACCTGCACGCCTTCCAGCTCGGCGACCTTGTTCAGGTTGAAGTCGTTCGTGACGATGACGCCGTTGATGCTTTTGGCAAGGTTCACCAGGCGTTTGTCCACAGGTTCGTTGGGATCTACCAGGTCGTCGTAGGTGCGCACCTCCAGATGGCGTTCCTTTTGCATCTGGTTCAGGATGTCCAGCCCACGCCTGCCCCTCGCCCGGCGCAGCGAGTCGGAAGAGTCGGCAATGTGCTGCAGTTCGTCGATGACGAAACCGGGCACGTAGATGGGTCCCTCGATAAAGCCCGTGCGGCAGATGTCGGCGATGCGTCCGTCGATAATCACGTTGGTATCCAGAATCTTGGTTTTGGGTGCTTCCGTATCCACCGCGCCTTCGGAGGCGGGCAGCACCACGCGCAACTCCTTCATGCTCAGCACTGCCACCGTGCTCAGATAGACGAAGGTAATGCCCACCACCAGGGTAAGCGGAATGCCCACGAGACCATATCGGCTAAAGAGCACCGCAAAGGGCACGGTGAGCAGCACGCCGAAGGTGCCGCCGAGGGTGAGAGCGATTTTCTCGCGGGTCGACGCGCTTTCAATCTGCTTCTGCACGTTGAGCACAAAGCGGAATATCTCCGAGCCGAGAATCACGCCGACCAGGCCACCGACCACCGTCAACGCCACCTGCACCGTGAACTGGAAGCGCGGGTCGTCCAGGATGTTGGGTGTGTCGGGCTCAGTGGCGGCTGCAGGCAACAGACCCTTCAGCATCTTGATGAACCAGGGTGTTGCCTGATACCCCACCACCATTCCGAGAAGGATCAGCAGCACTGTCAGCGTCCAGCGAAAGGAACGTGCGGACACGGTATGAATGCCTCCTTATAAGGTGATAATGAGTGCTCGCGGGATAACTTTACGCATCAGTGGCGTTTTTTCCTTCCCAGCGCGGGGAGGGCTACTCCTCTACCTGCCACTGTCTCACAATCTGCTGCTCTACTCCCAGTTGCTGCAGCACCCGCGCGACGATGGTGTCCACCAGCTCCTCTACCGTGCGCGGACGATGGTAGAACGACGGAGAAGCAGGCAGTATCACCGCGCCAGCTTCGGTGAGCGCAGCCAACGTGCGCAGATGGATCAGGTTCAGCGGTGTCTCTCGGACCACCAGTATCAGTTTCCGCCTTTCCTTCAGGCACACATCGGCGGCGCGGGTGATGAGGTCATCGGAAACACCATGTGCGATGCGCCCGGCAGTGCCCATCGAGCAAGGGATAATCACCATGCCGTCGTGTCGGAAAGAGCCGCTGGCGGGGGGAGTAAAATAGTCTCTCGGGTTCAGGAAAAGGATGTTTGGATAATCCTGACCGAGCAAGCTTCGAGCGCAAAGGTTATCCGCCTGCACCTCCAGCCCCAGCTCTGTACGGGCGACGGAGAGTGCGTGCTCCGAAGCGATGACCAGCAGTTGCTCGAAGTGCTGTGCTGCATGTTGCAAAAAGCGCACGGCGTAGATGGCTCCGCTCGCTCCTGTGATACCGACGACCAGTTTTCCCGTCAACCGCCTGCCTCCACACGCTGGTTCCGAGCGTTGCGTTTGCTCCTCTTCATTATACCTCGTCAAGAGGTGCAGAAGACTCTATTTGCTGACACTACATTCCTGCGAACCGGGATGGATCACGCTCCCAGCGTGAGGTTCGCGGGTGTCGATGTAAGCCAGGTTACTTTATACGTGCACACAGAGGGTGTAAAATAGAGGCAAAAGGAACCAGACAAAAAGGGCGAAAATGTAGGATTTGGTGCCTTTTTTCGGCGTTGCACCCGTCCTTCGGGACGGGTGAGAAACATCTACGCAGAGGTGTGGTCACCACGCCCCTGCTGCGGGTCCCCATCTCCCCACGTGTTCATCATCCATCTCGTAACCGGAAGCAATGGAAACAAAAACGGGGTTTGAAGTGTCTCTTTGTTTAGGAAGAGTTGCGCACTGACCTGTGTGACATAGAAACAGACGAAAACGGCGTCAAGGAGGGAAACCATGAGGATGGAGCACAGAGAGATTTGCAAGACCGCAGAACGTATATTACAAAAGGTGGTGCTGAGCGAGTCCGACCGCGCCTTCCTGGAAATGACCGCCGACTACCTGCGTAAAACCATTGACGGTGACAGGATCAAGTCCACCGGATTGGGAGCACTGCTTGGCGGAGCTATCGCCACCGTCGCGCTGGGTCCGTTCGCCATCCTGCCCGCAGCGCTGGCTGCCGTAGCAGGCGGATCGTTCGGCAAGTGGACTCACGAAGAGGGCACCAAGTACGAAAGGGAACTGCTGAGCAGAATTGTCGCGCGGCTGAACAGTGGCTAATCGGGGAGGGGCGAAAGCCCCTCCTCGTAAGTCACGCTGCACACAACACTTTCGCTTCTCCTCCCGCAAAAGGAGGGGTGGCACGGCACGAGAATCTCTCGCAGCCAGTCCGGCTACGAAGAGATGGATAGCGTGCCGAGCCTCATTTCGCTGCGCCTGCAGGGGCTATTCGCCATCTTCCTCGCGGTTCAGCCAGCGTGTGCGTCGCGCGTAGTGACGCAGGGTGCTTTCGCGATATGTCCGCGTGATGCCGTGCAGGGGATGTTGCTGCCAGCTGTGGCGAATGACTTCGCAGGCGCGGAGGAACAGCTGGTGCGCCGCCTGCTTGCTGATGCCCCAGCGTTTGCCCATCTCCTCAAAGGTATAGCCCTGCAGGAAAAGCTCCACCGCCTGACGCTGGCGCGCGGTCAACGGTGCCTGTTGCAGCATCATGGCGATCTCGCGCCGGCGCAAGAAGCCCACCGCGTCTACCTGAGGATGGTGGTGCAGCGGAGCAAGGCGCGATGCCCATTGGGCGTCCACCTGCTCCCGCTTTGCGGTGCGCGCCTGCGTGTAGGCAGGATAGTGTTCGTCACGCCCCGCCAGGCGCAACAACAGGTCCGACAACACTTCTAGGTCCACCGTGCGCTCTTTTGCTCTCAACGCTTCTCCCTCCACGCAGATTAGTATACAAAAGTATACATATTTCCCAAAAGCCTGTCAAGACTTCCCTCAGCCTGCGCTTTCCTGTAAAATGAAAGCATGGTCACTCTGGGGCATCCACTCTTTCTGGCGATTATCGCTACGATTACGGCTGCGTTCATCGGCGGAGCGGTGGCGCATCGTCTGCGCGTGCCTATCATCATCGGCTACATCAGCGCAGGGGTGTTGCTGGGTGCGCTGAACCCGTTGCTGCATATCGACACCGCGACCGTGCACACCGTGTCCGAGTTCGGCATTGCGCTGATGATGTTTGTGGTGGGGATGGAGCTCTCGCTGCGTGACTTGCTGCGCTCCGGGGGCAGGCTGGTTGTGGCGGGAGGGCTGCAAATCACTCTCTCCATTCTTTTGGGCTACTTGCTGATGATGTTGCTGGGCTGGGCATGGTTCCCCGCGCTGATTGCCGGCTGTGTGGTGGCGATGAGCAGTACGGTGGTGATGATTCGCCTGTATGAACGTCAGGGCGACATCGGCAGCACCGCATCCGTGCTGGCAATGGGTATTGCCATTACGCAGGACCTGGCGTTGATCGTGCTGGTAGGGATGCTGCCTGTGCTGGCGGACTTCACCCCCGAACGCATTTCTGCACTGGGAGGCACATTGCTGCGCTCGGTGCTGGTGTTGATAGGAGCCGCTTTGCTGGCAACGCGCTTTATTCCTGCTCTTTTGCGCTATGCGGTGCAGTGGAACTCTCGCGAGCTGTTCCTGTTGCTGGCGGTGAGCCTCTGTTTCGGCATGGCGCTGGGCACGCACGCGCTGGGTTTCTCGATGGCGCTGGGTGCTTTCCTTACCGGGTTGATCATCAGTGAGTCCGAGTACAGCCGCCAGATTGTCGCCGAAGTCGTTCCCATCCGCGACGTGTTCGCCATCTTCTTCTTCGTGTCACTGGGCATGCTGATAGAACCTGTCGCGCTGATGGATCAGTGGACGGAGATACTGTTCCTGCTGATACTGATTATGGTGGGCAAGGCGTTGATGATCGCCTGGCTCATCCGTGCCATCGGCTTTCCGATGCGCATCGCGGTCACCGTCGGTTTATCGCTGGCGCAGATTGGCGAGTTCTCGTTCGTGATAGCGGAGATGGCTCGCACGCGGAACTGGTACACTCTCAGCGAGTACAACACCATCCTTGCCTCATCGGTGATTTCCCTGCTCTTCTCGCCACTGCTCTTTGCTCTTTCGCCGCTGATTTCGCGCTGGGCGAGCCGCTTCGTACGGGGAGAGCGTTTCCACGAGCTGCGGGAGGAGGTGCAGGTGCAGCGCAGTGTCATGCGCGACCACGTGATTCTGTGCGGTTTCGGGAGGGTGGGCAGTCGGGTGGCTCAGCAGCTGCTGGCTCGGAAGGTTCCGGTGGTGGTGATTGACCTGGACCCGGAAAGCATCCTGCGGGCGCGCCACCAGGACATTCCCACCATCTACGGCGACGCCGAGGCGCGCGAGGTGCTGGAGCTGGCAAACCCGCACACCGCTTCCATCGCCATCCTCACCATGCCCGAAAGCAGCAGCGCGATGGTGGCTGCACGCCGATTGAAGGAGATTAATCCGCGTCTCACGGTGCTGGCACGCACACACGAGGAGAGCAAAATCGCCGAACTGCGCCGCTGCGGGGTGGACCAGGTGGTGTTCGCGGAAGAAGAGACCGCAAAGGTTATCGTGCGTCTCGCGCTCGGTTCGGTGGTGAAGAAGGGCGAGTGGGAAGGGTAGGAAAAACGCTCCCCGCGTGCCGAATGGTACTCCAAATAGAGGCTTTCAACAACACATCACCAGGAGGTTCGGTACCATGCCTGTGCTTTTCGGGAAGAGTGTCAGCGTCAGTGAACTGCTGCAGAAGGTCGGCGACATCTCGCAGGTCGCCCGGGTGAAACCGATACGCCTGATGGAAGGAGTAGAGGATGGCGTGCTGGGCTTTGATTTCCTGACGGGTAGCGGGCTGACTTTCAGCGTGCTTGCCAGCCGCGGCATGGACATCTCCGCTGCGCACTATAAGGGGAAACCACTGGCGTGGCGTTCCGCCACAGGCGACGCCCACCCGTACACTTACGAACCCGAGAAGTTCGGCTGGTTGCGCGGTTTTTACGGCGGTCTGGTGACCACTTGTGGCTACAGCACGATGGGCTTTCCCAGCGAGGACGACGGTCAGCAGCTGGGCTTGCACGGACGGGCTTCGTACACCCCGGCGTATCACCTGGCATGGGGCGGAGAGTGGCGTGGTGAGGAGTACGTGCTGTTCGCTCAGGGGAGCCTGCGCGAGGCGGTGGTCTTTGGCGAGAACCTGCAGCTGACGCGCCGCATCGAGACGCAGCTGGGCGCGACGTGGCTGCGTATCCACGACGTGGTGAAGAACCTGGGTTACAAACGCAGCCCGCACATGATTCTGTATCACATCAACCTGGGCTGGCCCGTGGTGGACGAGGGGGCGGAAGTGGTTCTTCCCAGTCAGGAAGTGACTCCGCGCACCGAAATCGCTGCGAAGGACATCGCCATCTGGAACCGCCTCATTGCGCCCACGCCCGGCTTCTACGAGCAGGTGTACTTCCACAAAATGGGTGCAAAGGCGGACGGCACGGTGGTGTGCGGTATCGTTAACCGCGCGTGCGAGGGCGGATACGGTGTGTACGTGCGCTACAACCGCAATGAACTGCCCTATTTCACCCAGTGGAAGATGATGGGACAGGGTGAGTACGTGGTGGGCTTGGAGCCGGGCAACGCGCTGGTGCAGGGGCGCGTGGAGGAACGAGCCGCCGGACGCCTGCAGTACCTGGAGCCGGGCGAAGAGCGCACCTACACGCTGGAAATCGGCGTGCTGGATGGCGCGGAGGCAATCGCGCAGTTCGAGCAAGAGGTGCAGGCGTGCGGAGGGGAGAGAGTCACAGGAGAACAGTGAGAAGGAGGTCGTTATCCAATGCGCTCTGTGCTGTTCTGGATAAGTTTCGCTGTCGTGGTGTGCAGTGTCGGGCTTGCTCAGCCGCAGGGCGAAACGCCGCAAGCTTTCGAAAAGCGCACCCGCTGGTGGCGTGAGGCAAAGTTCGGCATGTTCATTCACTGGGGGATTTACGCCGTGCCTGCGGACGCCACCGACCTGCAGGGGCGCAAGACCATCGCCGAGTGGTATCTGAGCAACAAGCAGATGCAGGTGCGCGATTATGAGAAGTTCGCTGCGCAGTTCAACCCGGTGAAGTTCAACGCCCGCGAATGGGTGCGCATGGCGAAAGAGGCAGGCATGAAGTACATCGTCATCACCAGCAAACATCACGACGGCTTCTGCATGTTCGACACCAAACTGACCGACTACAATATCGTTAAAGCCACGCCGTTCGGGCGTGACCCCATGAAGGAGCTGGCTGCGGAGTGCAAGAGGCAGGGTATCCGACTGTGCTTCTACTATTCCATCATGGACTGGCATCACCCCGATTACCTGCCTCGCCGACCATGGGAGCGTGAGGTGCGTCCCGCCGCTGGAGCGGACCTGAACCGCTACATCGATTTCATGAAAGGGCAGCTCCGCGAGCTGTTAACGCACTACGGTCCGATAGGCGTGCTGTGGTTTGACGGCGGATGGGAGCATAACGCACAAGAGTTGCGCTCAGCGGAAGTGAACGCTTTCATCCGCAGCCTGCAACCGAACATTCTCATTAACGACCGCAACCACCTGCCCGAAGACTTCTCCACGCCAGAGCAGACCATCCCCGCAGGCGCAATGCCCGGTGGGCGTTTGTGGGAGACCTGCATGACCATCAATGACACCTGGGGCTACGCGAAGAACGACACCAACTGGAAATCGGCAGAAGACCTGATTCGCAAATTGTGCGACATCGCCCACAAAGGAGGTAACTTCCTGCTCAACGTCGGTCCCACCGCCGAAGGCACGTTCCCCGAGCCGATTGTGGAACGTCTGCAGCGCATCGGACAGTGGATGAAGGTCAACGGCAAAAGCATCTACGGCACCACCCAAAGCCCCTTCCGCAAGCTCTCGTTTGACGGACGCTGCACGGCGAAGGGCAATACCCTGTACCTGCACGTTTTTAACTGGCCCGATGGGGAACTGCGCTTGGAGGGACTGGAGACGAAAGTGCTGAGCGCACGTGCCCTGCTGGGCAACGAACCGTTGAAGGTGCGCACCGAGCACTCTAAAGACGGCTACACGGTGATGTATCTCTCCAAGCCCAAACGCATAGACCCCGCCGCGACGGTGATAGAACTGAAGTTAGCGGGCAAACCGGTGGTGACGCAGGTCACTTCGGTAGTCCAGCCGGATGACCGGGGCGTACTGCTCTGTCATGCCCGCGAAGCGGAGGTACACGGTCAGAGCGCGCGCTACGAGCAGGGTGACGGCAAGGACAATATCGGCTTCTGGACGAATGCTGCGGACTACGTGACGTGGAACATTTCCGTGCCCGCAAGAGGGAGGTATCGGGTCAGCGTGACATACGCCTGCCCCCCAGAGAACGCAGGAAGCCGGTTTACCGTCGGCATCGAAGGCAGACAGCGCCTGCAGGGCACGGTGCAAGCCACCGGCTCGTGGACGGCGTTTCGCGAGGTGATACTGGGCGAACTCACGCTGCCTGCGGGGAGGCACACGCTCTCGGTGCGGGCGCTGGAAATGCCTCGCGGGGCAGTGATGAACCTGCAGAAGGTGGTGTTGCAGCCGCTGGACGAGTAGTTCGTCCAGCCTGATGGTTCTGGGGGTCACAGGATGGTAACGCCCTTCATGTCATTGTGAAGGCAAGCGAAGCATCTCGGTGTAACGACCGCCTGAGATGCTTCGCTGACACTCAAAAGGAGAACATGTTGGGAGGCAGACACAAGGTCTGTCCAGGTGGCTTTACCACAATACTGCCTCCACCTGCCGCGATGCCAGGAGGCGTGAGGGCGAATCGGTGCCTGTACCGGCATCCGCCTCGGGGTCGTAGCCACGCAGCATCATGCCCTGTCCGCGCGAAAGGTGCGTCCATACCGTCGGGTGGTCGGTGGGGTCACGCATCTGAATCAACAGAGTCGTCCGCGCTTCTCGGCTGGTATTGACCCCTGAGCCGTGGATGGTGAGATAGCTGAAAACCACCACGTCGCCCGCCTCTGCAGGTACAGGCACCGCCGACTCCAGCGGGTACTGGTTCACAGGCAAGTGCCAGCCTCCTTCGGGAAGATGCTCCAGGGGACCCAGCTTGTGGCTGCCCGGTATCACGCACACGCATCCTTTCTCGATGGGCGCGTCGTCGAAGTGCACAATCGCCGCCAGCATAGTGTGCTTTTCATGGGGGAAGTAGGGATAATCCTGATGCATGGGGAAAGGAGCGCCCTTCTCCGGCGGCTTGATGAACAGCTTAGTATGGTGTAGCTGAATGTTCTCTCCGATGAGGTCGGCGATGCGGTCGGTCAGGCGAGGGTCCAGCATCAAGCGAGTGAAGGCAGCACTATGGTACTGAGCGTTATGACAGTGTAAAAGCTGCGTGGGCAACTGCGTGATCTCCTTCGCGCTACCCCATGCGGCGTTAATACCGTTCTCCGTGTGTCCCTGCGCCAGACGGGCAATCAGTGCGTGTGCCTCCTCCCGCAAATACTGCGCCTCTTCACGGGTGAACACAGATTTCAACAACAGGTAACCGTTTTCCCGATAAGAAAGCACCTGCTCGGGCGTGAGCGCATATTGCTTGTGACCGGAAATCATGGGTGGGTACCTCCTCGGAAAAATCATTTTTCTATACTAAATTGTGCCACACCGTGTGAAGCTCCGTCAAGGTATGGCGGGCACGGACGGGAGGGCATCCTGCATACTGGAGGGAGGGCTGCGCCCCGCAGTGACCACACTCAGGCGGCAGAGCGCATCCCTCCTGTCCATCGGGTTTTGGCACTATCCGAAATGCTCGCGGATACGTCGCACTGCCTCTTCCACTCGCTCGCCATGGTGGTCGCCGCTCACAGTGATGGAGAAGCGGACGTATCCCTCGCCGTACTCTCCGTAACCGATGCCCGGTATCGCCAGAATACCCGCTCGTTCCAGCAGCTGCTTCGCGAACTCGATGGAGGACATTCCACCGGGCGTGGGAACCCACACATAGAAGGTGGCTTTGGGCTTTTGCACCTCCCAGCCGATGGACTGAAGTCCCTCCACCAGGATGTCACGTCTTTTCTGATAGAGGTTCAGCGTGCGGGTGTTGTCGGCATACAGCAAGGCGTATGCGGCGGCGCGTGAGATGGCTGCGAACTGCTTGCTGTCCACATACGACTTCATCTTGTTCAGGTTGGCGATGGCATCCCGGTTGCCCGCTGCGAAGCCGATGCGCCACCCCGTCATGTTAAACATCTTGGACAGCGAGTTGAACTCTACCGCCACATCCTTCGCGCCCTCTATCTGCAGCAGACTGGGGTGGCGATATCCCTCATACACCACCTCCGAGTACGCCGCGTCATTTACCAGCAGGATGTCGTATTGTCGGGCAAACTCCACCGCCTGTCGGTAGAACTCTGGTGTAGCCACAGCACCGGTAGGGTTATTCGGATAGTTCAGGAACAGCAGCTTGGCGCGTCGCGCCACGTCGGAGGGGATCGCCGAAAGGTCGGGCAGGAAGCCGTTCTCACGCAGGAGAGGCATGGTGTACACCTCACCGCCTGCCATGCGTGTGTTGATGGCATACACTGTGTAAGCAGGGTCGGGAACCAGCGCGATGTCACCCGGGTCAATATATGCCCATGCCAGGTGCGCTAACCCCTCCTTCGAGCCTATCAGCAGCAGGATTTCACCTTCGGTGTCTACCGACACGCCGTAGCGACGGCGATACCACTCCGCAACCGCCTGCAGAAAGAAGGGTTCACCGTAGGGCGTTTCGTCGTAGCGGTGGGTGGCGGGGTCCTGTGCCGCCTCGTACAGGTTATCGATAATATCGCGTGGCGTCGGCTGGTCAGGGTCGCCGATACCGAAATCGATCAAATCACGCCCTTCTGCCAGCGCCTTCGCCTTCAGCTTCGCGATTTCGCCAAACAGATAGGGTGGAGTTTTATCCAGACGAGATGCACGTGCAGGCAAATCTCTCTCCTCCTTCCATCAGATATCTATCTCTCCCACGAACACTTCGGTAGCGGCACCGGTCATCAGCACGCGCCCGTCGCCCAGCCACTCGATCTGCAGGTCTCCGCCAGGCAGGTGTACCAGAACCTCTCGCCCGGTGAGCTTATTCAGCGCACCTGCCACGACCGATGCGCATGCCCCCGTGCCACAAGCCAGCGTGATACCAGCACCTCGTTCCCAGGTTCGCACAATGATTTCGCGCGTGTTCACCACCTGAACAAACTGCACGTTCGTGCGCTTGGGGAACAGCCTGTGGTTTTCGATTTCCGGACCGACTTTCTCCACGGGGAAGGTGGCGACGTTGTCCAGGAAGAGCACCGCGTGCGGGTTGCCCATCGAGACGGCGGTGAACTCCAGTTTTCTGCCTGCTACCCGCAGAGGATAACCGATAACGCTTTCCACTCCCTCCACGCGCACCGGTATCTCCTCCGGCGCCAGGCGAGGTACGCCCATATCTACGGTCACAGAGGTCACTTTGCCGCCCTGCGTGTTCAGCCTCAACGACTTCACGCCAGCCAGCGTCTCCACGTTCATCTGTGTGCTGGTGACGTGCTTGCGGTCATATGCGTATTTGGCAAAGCAGCGGATACCGTTACCGCACATCTCCGCCTCACTGCCGTCGGGGTTGAACATACGCATCCGCAGGTGCGCCACTCGGGAAGGCAACACCAGAATCAAGCCATCTGCTCCTATCCCGAAACGCCGATCACACAGGCGGCGCGCCAGCTGCGGCAGAGTTTCCTCAGCGATTTCTGACTTCAGGCAGTCCAGCACCACGAAGTCGTTGCCGATGCCATGCATCTTGGTAAACTGCACTTTACGCTATCCACAACCTCCTGTCGCCTAGAATTGCGCGTTATCGTCGCGAGAGTCAGCAAAGCAATCCCCCCTGTGGTGTCGGAGGATTGCTTCGCCCTTTGGACGCTCTGGCGCGCTGCTTACACGTTCTCGGAAGGCGTTTCGGTGCTCTCGGTGCCTTCGACAGGCGCGCTGACCGCTCGTGCTGCAACATCCGGCGGGCGATAGGTAGAGACCGGTCTGGAAGGCACCACAGAGGTAATCGCGTGTTTGTAGACCAGTTGAGTAGGCTTGCCCGGACTGTCGAGCAGCACCGTGAAGGCATCGAACCCGCGAACCAACCCGCGCAGTTGCACGCCTCCTATCAAATAGATGGTGACGGCAATGTTCTCCTTGCGCACCTGGTTCAAAAAAACATCTTGCAAGTTGATTTGAGTCTTCGCCATGTCTTAGGCTCCCCTCCATCCCAAAATCCATGAAGTGTTTTCTTGCCCGCTTCGCAGTTTTTGCAGTATTTGCCGCGCCGCCTCTTCGGCACCTTGCGAAGCGTCAATCCATTCGATGTGCTTATCGGCGCGGAACCATGTTAATTGACGCTTGGCAAACCGCCTTGTTTCACGTTGTATCCGCGTGATGGCTTCTGAGAGTTGCAGCCGTCCCTGCACGACCTGTACGAGCTCCCCATATCCCAGCGAGCGCATCGCGGGCAGGTCGGGAGCATAACCCGCTTCCAGCAGTCGGCGTACCTCGTCCAGCCACCCCTGAGCTATCATCCGCTCCACTCGCTCGTTGATGCGCCGGTACAGCAGATCACGCGGCATGGTCAACCCGAAGCGACGTGCACTGCCCACCTCTGCGGGAGGCTGGCTGCGCTGCCACTCCGAAATAGGACGTCCTGTGAGCTGGTAGACCTCCAGCGCACGAATGATCCGCACCGCGTCGTTGGGGTGGATGCGCGACGCCGCCACGGGGTCTACCTCCTGGAGCCGCGCATGAAGGGCTGTGCTGCCCTCTTTCTTCGCTTGCTGCCACAGCTGCTGGCGCAGCGCCTCGTTCGCAGCGGCGGGTGGGATGTGAAAACCATCCAGCAACGCCTTCACATACAGCCCGGTGCCTCCCACCACCAGCGGCAACGCTCCACGCTGCCGAATCTGACGAATCGCCTCCAGTGCCAGCTGCTGGAACCTTGCTACACTGAAGGGTTCATCGGGATTGCAGACGTCGATGAGGTGGAAGCGCACGCGCCGCTGTTGATCTGGCGTAGGCTTGGCGGTACCGATATCCATCCCGCGATAGACCGCCATGCAGTCCGCAGAGATTATCTCGCCACCCAGCGCTTCCGCTAACAAGATACCCACGTCCGTCTTGCCGGTCGCAGTGGGGCCCACGACTGCCAGAACATCAGGCAGAAAGTCTCTCATTGGCTCCGTGCTTCTCAGGGTGTGGCTGTAGCGTACGCCCTTGCAACTTGACAAGGTACAAAATGCTTGCGCAACCCAGTATACCATAAGCACGGGTTGACCTGCAAGGTGGCTGAGGGGGGAACCCGGGCGAGCTGTGCGACTTCTCTCCTGGCAGGTGAATCGTCGCAATATGGCGAAACAAGAAGCGCATTCAGTTGAGACAGAGTATGGGAGAGGGATGCCTATGTGGTTCATGAAGGGTTGCGTCCTCGCGATGACACTGCTTGTCTTCCTCTCGGTGCGCTTGCAGGCTCAGGTCGCCAGAATAGAAGTGGACGCGGGAGTAGAGGGTACGCCTATCAGCCCTCTGTTGTGGGGGATCTTCTTTGAGGAGATTAACCACGCAGGCGACGGGGGAATCTACGCCGAGCTGGTGCGTAACCGCTCCTTCGAGGATGCCCCTGTCCCGCGGGCATGGACACTCGCTGAAGACGGCGGGGGAAAGTCCCGCATTGCGATAGACACTTCCCACCCACTCCACGCCCGAAACACGCGCAGCCTGCACTGGGAGATCGATGAGGGCGCATCGAGAGTCAGCGTGATGAACGAGGGCTACTGGGGCATTGCGGTACAAAAGGGCAAGCGGTATCGCCTGTCTCTGTACGCCCGGAGGAACGAACGCTTTCGCGGACAGTTGACGATCAGTCTGCAGGGGGCAAGTGGTCAGGTGTACGCCCAGCACACCGTGCGGGGAATCGGTACAGACTGGAAACGATTCTCCGCGACGCTCACCTCCCGTGCGACCGACCCCAAAGCGCGACTGGTGATTACCGCCGACTCACCGGGCACTGTCTGGCTGGATATGGTCTCACTGATGCCGGAAGACACCTTCAAGGGACGTGCCAACGGTTTGCGCCGGGACCTGGCGCAGATGCTGGCGGACCTCAAGCCCTCTTTTCTGCGCTTCCCCGGCGGTTGTTTCGTGGAGGGCGATCGGATGAGCAACGCCCTGCGCTGGCGTGAGACACTGGGCGACATCGCCGAGCGTCCATCGCGCTGGTGCGTGTGGGGGTATACCACCACGCAGGGACTGGGCTTACACGAATACCTGCAGATGAGCGAAGACCTGGGCGCAGAACCGCTGCTGGTGGTCAACTGCGGGATGGCATGCCAGTATCGCAACGGCGACGTGGCGCCGATGGAACAGCTGGACGAGTGGATCGAAGATGCGCTGGCCGCCATCGAATACGCCATTGGACCTCCCAGCAGCCGGTGGGGGGCTCTGCGGGCGAAGAACGGACACCCCAAACCTTTCCCCCTGCGCTTTGTGGAGGTAGGCAACGAGAACTGGGGACCGGCGTATGAAGAAAGGTACGCTCGCTTCTACGATGCCATCAAGGCGCGCTTCCCGCAGATTCAGATAATCGCCAACTCCCCGGTACGCAGCCGTCCGATGGATGTGCTGGACGAACACTACTACTCCAGTCCGGAGTGGTTCCTCTCGCAAGCCAATCGCTACGACCGTTACGACCGCAGCGGTGCCAAGATTTTCGTAGGCGAATATGCGGTCACGCAGGGGTGCGGAACGGGTAACCTGCGCGCGGCTCTTGCCGAAGCCGCCTTCATGACGGGTATAGAGCGCAACAGTGATATCGTCATCATGGCGGCGTACGCACCCTTGTTGGTGAACGTGAATGCCCGCCAGTGGAACCCCGACCTGATTGGTTTTGACAGCTCGCGCGTGTATGGCACGCCCTCCTATTACGTGCAGAAGCTGTTCGGGAACTATCGGGGGACGCATGCGTTGCCTCTGCAGGTGCAGGCACCGGCGATGGCGATGACTGAACAGCGCGGAGCGATCGGGCTGGGTACGTGGGCGACGCAGGCGGAGTATCGTGAGGTGAAGGTGACGCACGACGGGCAGACTCTGTTTACTGCCGATTTCACGCAAGGGGCAACCGGCTGGCGCGTGGTGCGAGGCGACTGGCAGGCAGTGGAAGGCAGCTATCGCCAGAACAGCCTGGCCACCGATTGCCGTGCCGTTGCGGGCGACGCCAGCTGGACGGACTACACTCTGACCCTGCGCGCGCGCAAGCTGGGTGGTGCGGAAGGCTTTCTCATCCTCTTCCGCGTACGCGATGACAACAACTGGTACTGGTGGAACCTCGGCGGCTGGGGCAACTCCAAACACGCCGTAGAGAAGTGCGTCGGCGGCGGCAAGAGCATCGTGAGCAACGAGGTACCCGGCAGCATTGAAACCGGACGATGGTACGACATCCGCATCGAGGTGCAGGGGGCGCGCATCCGGTGCTATCTGGATGGCACATTGGTCCATGACTTCGAGGACAAATCGCTACCAGCCCTCTATGCTGTGGCGAGCCGGAACCGTCAGACCCGTGAGGTCATTCTCAAGGTGGTGAACGTTTCCGACAGGGCGGTGGAGACAGAGATCCGCCTCCAGGGCACGCGCGCTTTGCAGCCCTCGGCAAAAGTGGTAACCCTCACCAGTGATAGTCTGGACGACGAGAACTCGCTGGAGAACCCCACGCGCGTCGCGCCGGTGGAGAGCAGTTGGAGGGGGATTACTCCGCAGTTCCGATACACCTTCCCCAAACACTCGCTGACGGTGATAGTGCTGAAGGAGAGATAGCAAAGAGGAGAGACCTCGCCCCTCTCCGGTGAGGAGAGGGGCGTTCCCCTTTTGCTGTGAGGGAAGTTTACACTCTCTTCCCCGCCCAGAGTACCGCGTTGTACAGGATGCGGCGGACGGTGGGATGGAAGTAGGTGGGCATCGTCTCGTGCCCGGGGCGGAAGTAGAACACGCGCCCGATGCCTTCGCCCTGTCCAACGCCGCCACCGGGTCCTGAAGTGAAGTTCGGGTCTATCCCTTTGCCTACCGTCCAGCACAAACCGGACGGGAAGGTCTCGCCGCCCAGCGGGAAGTAGGACTGCAGGATGACCACCAGCGGCGGAGGCACGTCAAACGGCGCGCCGTACATCTCCTCACCGTTCAAGACGAAGTCTTCCACCCCCTGAGCAATCGGATGCCAGGGAGCGCACACGCGGATATGCTCGTCTTCCGGCGGTTCGTGCTCGCGCCAGCCGCCTTTCAGGTGTCCGGTGCAGTTCAGCACCGCTCGGAACGGCTTGGAGTAGTGTGCCGAGTGCAGGGCGACAAAACCCATACCCTCCTGCTGGACGCGCTGCGCAATACGTGCTGCCAGTTCGTCTTTCACCTCGCCGTGCCGGGCGTGTCCCCACCACATCAGCACATCGGTGTCCGCCAGCAGGTCGGCAGGGCAGCCCTGCTCCGGTTCGTCGAGATTGGCGAGTGCGCACCTCCAGCACACCCTCTGTGTCCAGCTCTTTGAGCCCTTCCGCCACTGCGCCGTTGATACTGTTCGGGTAGATGGCTTTGGGTGCATGGGGCGGATTCTCATCCCATACCAGAACACGCAGTTTGCTCATTTCCTCCTCCGTATGGCTTCCGTTTTCAAGCATCGTCACCCATTATCTCTTTACGGGTCACCTCGCGCCCTTCCTGCACCGAGCGGTAGCCCGCCTCAATCAGCGCAACCACCTGCAGGTTGTGCCTGCCGCTGCACAGGTAAGGCTTGCCCTCCTCCAGAGAGCGGATGTAGTGCGATATGGCGTTGCTGAAAGCGTCGGGGAACCATTTGCCAGTGAAACGAGGACGTATCTCGGCAGGCGGGTCGGCAGTCACGATGACCACCTCCTCGCTGGTGCCTGTGATGGCACCCTTGTCCCCCTGAATCACCACCTCTTCCACGGAGTGCGGGCGTGGCAGGTGCCCGCGATAGCACCAGTTGTTGAGGATACACGCCTGCATGCCGTTCTCGAAGCGGATGTTCATCACGTTCCAGGTGTCGCCGACAATGCCTTTTTGGGAAGGGTCGCGCCCCATGATGGCGTATGCGCTCCGCCAGCTGCCGAACCAGTGCACCACCAGCGCGAGATGATGCACTCCCATATCGCTGAGCACCCAGCGCTCCTGCTTGCCGTAGAAGGGGTGCCCGCTCAGGTCATACCAGTTGCGGTTCTCTATCTGGCAGTAGTACGGCGTGCCGATAGTTCCCTCACGGAGATACCGCTCTACCACCTGAAAACCGGGCACAAATACCGAGTTCTGGTTGGCCATCAGCGGGATGCCCGCCTCTTCGGCGATTTGCACCAGTTTTCTGGCATTTTCGTAGTACTGCTCCAGCGGCTTCTGCACGAACAGCGCTTTGCCGTACTTTGCTGCCCAGCGGAAAATGGGTTCGCGCACGTGCAAGAAATGCGGCGCCGCCACATCCACAATCTTCACTTCGGGATGGGCGATGAGAGACTCCACATCGGTAGTGGCGATGGGCAGTTCCCATTTCGCCTGCATCCTCTGGACGCGCTCGGGGTCAATATCTGCGCCGCCCACGACCTTCAGTGCCAGATTGCGGTAAGCGGTCAGGTGTATGTTGGCGATACCGCCCAAACCGACGATGCCGATACCCCATTGCTCGAGTGCCACTTGTGTACCTCCTTGATGTGCTCACTTCGTGCCTCGCGATGACATGGAGCTGTTACCACCTGTGATCCCGTGATTCCTGTTTCGCAGGAAAAAGCTCCTCCCTTTGCGAATCCACCAGAGAGGAGGTGTGACAGAGCGATGAATCTTTTCGGAATGCTTTTACAAACCACCCAGCGCAATCCCGATCAAACTGCTCTTATCTTCCGTGATAAGTCTATCTCTTACGCACAGCTGCTCGGCGCGGTGAGCGGGGTCGCGAAGGGGCTGAAGGAACTCGGCATTGAAAAGGGCGACAGGGTGGCGATTCTGCTCCCCAACATGCCGCAGTTCGTGATGGCATATTACGCCTGCCAGGCACTGGGCGCGATTGCTGTGCCCGCCAATCCCTTGCTGAAGCCCGACGAACTACGCTACATCTACAACGACGCCGGTGTGAAAGCAGCGGTGACGATACCGATGCTGGCGGATGTGCTTCGGGCGGTGAAGCCGGAGGTTCCTTCCCTACAGCATCTGTTGCTGGCAGGGGGTGAAGCTCCTGACTTCCTGCCTTTCGACGCCCTGTGGCAGCAGCCTGCACCGGTGCCCACTCCACCCGAGCTCAACCCGCGTGAGCATCCTGCTGTGTTTCTTTACACCTCCGGCACGACGGGCTTTCCCAAAGGGTGTATGCTCAGCCACCGCAACCTGATTGCCAACTGCGAATCGTGCGTGCCCGTGCTGGAGATGGTGCCTGCGGATAACTTCGTGACCGTGTTGCCGCTGTTCCATGCTTTCGCGGGCACGGTATGCATGCATCTCTCTATCCACGTAGGCTGTACCAGCACGCTGCTGGAGCGATTCACTCCCGACGGTGTGCTGGAGGCGATAGAGAAGCACCGTTGCACCATCTTTCCCGCCGTGCCGACGATGTTTGCCGCCATCCTGCATTTCCCGTTGCCGCGCGAGTACGACCTGTCCTCCCTGCGCATCTGCGTGTCGGGCGGTGCGCCGATGCCGGTGGCGGTCATGGAAGCCTTCGAGAAGCGGTTCAACGTGGTGATTGTGGAGGGGGATGGACCCACGGAGTGTTCGCCGGTTACCGCGGTGAACCCGCCACGAGGGGTGCGCAAGCCGGGCAGCATCGGGCTACCCATCCCCGGCGTGGAGATGAAAATCTTCGACGACAACGACAACGAGGTTCCGGTGGGTGAACTGGGCGAGATCGTGGTGCGCGGCGAAAACGTGATGCTGGGCTACTATAACCAGCCCGAAGCCACCGCTGAAGCCATGCGCAGCGGATGGTACCACACCGGCGACATCGGTAAAATGGACGAGGATGGCTATTTCTACATCCTCGACCGCAAGAAAGACATGATTATCGTGGGTGGATTGAACGTCTACCCCCGTGAGGTGGAGGAGGTGCTGCACGCTCACCCGGCGGTCGCGGAGGCGGCGGTGGTCGGCGAGTATGACGAGCTGCGCGGTGAGGCTCCAGTGGCTTACGTGGTGCTGAAACCGGGAGCACAGGCGACCGAGCGTGAGATGATTCGCTACTGCCGCCAGCGGCTGGCGAATTTCAAGGTACCGCGGCGTGTGATATTCCGCGAGTCGCTGCCCAAGTCGGGCACGGGTAAAATCCTCAAGCGGCTGTTGCGTAAGGAACTCGAGCAGGAGCAGGGCGCCAGCGCAGGATGATCGGCACCTTCATGAATACAGCCATGGTGGTTATCGGCACGGGCGTAGGGCTCACGGCGCGGCGGTTCCTGAAGCCGCGCCTGCGCGAAACCACCATGCAAATCATCGGTTTGATGACGCTGATGATTGGGGTGCAGATGAGCCTGAGCGAGAAAAACCCCCTTTTACCTCTGGCGAGCCTGCTGGTTGGCGCACTCATTGGCGAAGGGCTGGATATCGAGGGCAAGCTGGACGCGCTTGGGCGACGCCTTACAGCAACGCTTCAGCAACGAGGGGGGGAGCACCTTCAGTCAGGCGTTTCGTAAGCACCAGCATCCTCTTCTGCGTCGGTCCCATGACCATCATGGGTTGTATTCAGGACGGCTTGAGAGGTGACTATAGCCTGCTTGTTGGTGAAGAGTCTTGCTGGACGGAGTCTCCGCCGCCTTTTTCACCGCTGCGCTGGGCTGGGGAGTGTTGTTCTCGGCGGGAACGGTGCTGGTGGTGCAGGGCACACTGACGCTGGGCGCAGGCTGGATAGGCAACGTGCTGACCGAAGGCATGAAGAACGTAATGTTCGCCACCGGCGGGTTGATGATGCTGGGATTAGGTATCCGCCTGCTGAACCTGCGCCCGATTCCGGTAGCGAACTTCCTGCCTGCGCTGGTTATTGCCCCCCTGCTGGTGTGGGTAATGAACCTGTGGCGGTAGATTCTCGGCGAATGCGCTCCACTGCCCTGCGGAAGGTTTCAAAGTCGCGTTCGCCGTCCCATCGGTAGCGGATACGCCCCTGAGCGTCGATGAGGTAGGTAATGGGCACACCCTGTATCCAGTATGCGGAGGCGATATCGGCGGTTGCCAGAGCCTGTGGGTAGGTGATTTTGAACTTTGCCATCCACTCGCGCACGGCGCGTTCTCCCTCTGTTTCGTTCACCGCCACGCCCAGCATGGCAAGCTGTTCCTCCGGGAAAGCTTGCCGCAGGCGCACCAGCTCGGGCATCTCAAACTCGCACGGAGCGCACCACGTACCGTAGAAGTGCAACAGCAATATCTTGCCCCGATAGTCCGCAAGGCGTATCCTGGAACCATCCACCGCTGTCACGGTGAAGTCAGGAGCAGGGTCGGTGCGGGCAGGATAGACGGGCTTTGCATTTGCCCATTTCTCTGCATCCACCCATCGAGCGCGTTCTTTCGCCCACCACTGTTTCCACTGACGGATAACCGCCTGCTGTTTTTCGGGCGGATCGGTCGTTTTGGCGAAGTAAGGCTGCCCGGTTATCTTGCGCAGTACGCCCAACGCGAAGAAGCGGGTGGTCTGGTCACTATCATCCAGCAGGGGCATCACGGCGGGTATCGTCCGTTTGTCGTTGGCGAAACGCAACTGACTGACGGCTGCACGGCGGATGTCTACGTCCTCATCGAGCAGCCCTGCCAGCAGCAGGCGCATCCCGCGTTCCCGCTCTAACTTCCACAATGCTTCTAGTGAACGTCGGCGCACTGCCGAGCAGTTATCTTCCATGCCCCGCTCCAGCAAGGGGTAAGCGTCCCGGATTTTCCAGTCTTCAATCGATTCCACCACTGCCAGACGCACCAGGGGATTGGGGCTGCGAAACAGCTCCCTGGCCAGCCTGGCACGCTCAGCTTGTGGCAAAGGCGCCATCCTGTCAGCCACCCGGACAGTGGTCTCTTCGGTAGAGGGAATCTGCAGATTCTGGCTCAGACGACCGGCGATGAAGGGGTATATCATCACGAAGAGAACCGCCAGGGCTGCCAAGATAACCAGTGCTCCCCACAATGGATGGACCTTTTGCGGTTTTGTTTCACTCTCGGCACCCGATGGAGAGGAAGCAGCCATCCCCCACCTCCAGCCCTCCCAAAAGATGAAGCAGGAACTGCCGAACCGGTATACAGTCTACCATATTCGCCACTTTGTTGTAAACAGGCAGTGAGGCTGATGGAATGTAACTGCGCACACGCAGGTATGCCTCGAGCCCCGCATCCGACCGCAGGGGATAGACCTGTGTGTCTGCTCTCACCGGCATTTGACAGGAGAGCGGTAGCGCAGTACAATAACACCCAGCATGACTGGAGAGACACACAAGGTCGCCCGCGCCGCGGCGGTGATGATGGCGGCGATTTTCGTCAGCCGCGTGCTCGGGCAGTTGCGAGACACCGCCATCGCCGCCTGGTTCGGTCAAAACGCCTACACCGATGTGTATCGGGCAGCGTTTTCCATTCCCGATTTGCTCTTCTTCCTCATTGCAGGTGGTGCGCTTTCATCCTCTTTTGTGCCCGTGTTTACCGAGTATTTGACGCGCGGTCAGGAGGAGGAGGCGTGGAAGGTCTTTTCGGTGGTGGCTACCTTCATGACGCTGGTGGTGACGGGCTTTGTGCTCGTCGGCGAGATTTTTGCTCGTCAGCTGGTTCCGCTGGTTGCTCCCGGCTTTCAGCCGTGGCAGCTGGATATGACCGCTGCGCTCACGCGCATCGTACTGCCTGCGCAGATATGCTTCTTTCTGGGCGGGCTGATGATGGCAACGCTGTATGTGCGCGGACACTTTCTGGTTCCCGCGCTGGGTCCCATCATCTACAATCTGGGCATCATCGCCGGGGGATGGCTGCTAGGAGGGCATCTGGGGGTTGCCGGGCTGTCGTGGGGTGCGCTGATAGGCGCGGTGGTGGGCAATCTGCTGCTGCAGATGGCTTTCCTGCGTCGGGTGGGCGTGCGTTATCGGTTTAGCCTACACCTCCGGCACCCGGGCGTGGTGAAGGTGGGCAAGCTGGTGCTGCCGGTGATTTTGGGGCTGTCGCTGCCTCAGGTGTTCGTGTTGATTAACCGCGTGTTTGCTTCGCTGTTGCCTCCCGGGGCGGTGTCCGCGCTGGACAACGCCAACAAGCAGATGCAGGCGCCCCTGGGCATCTTCGCACAGGCTATCAGCATCGCGGTGTTCCCCACACTCAGCGCACAAGCGGCGCGAGGCGATATGGAGGCGTTTCGTCGCACCCTGGTGCAGGGGGTGCGTGCGCTATGGTTCCTCACCGTGCCCATTTCCGTGTGGATGATGATACTCTCCACCGACATCGTGTCTATTCTGCTCCAGTATAAGAAGTTTACCCCTGACGACACGCGCATCACCGCCGAGGCGCTGGTGTTCTATTGCATCGGTCTGTTTGCCTTCTCCAGTCAAGCCATCCTGAACCGTGCTTTTTACGCCGTGCAGGATACGGTGACGCCGGTGGTCATCGGCACGCTGACTACGCTCGTGTTCGTGCCGCTCAACTGGTGGCTCATTGGTCCTCTGGCGCATAAAGGGCTTGCGCTGGCAGGTTCCATCGCGGCGATATTGCATGTTCTGTGGATGCTGTACGCTCTGCGGCGCAAGGTGCAGATACCGGTGGGGCAGCTGTGGTTGCCTTTTGCGCGGCTGGTGCTGGCTTCCCTGCTAAGCGGAGCGGTGGGTTACGCGGCGCGGACTCTGCTGGTGACGACTCTTCACGAGGCAGGACTTCACCCCAAGCTGGTATCCCTGCTGGCGATTGCGCTGGTGTTTTCGGCTGGTGGAGGTGCGTATCTGCTGATAGCCCGGCTGTTCCGCGCTGAAGAGATGGACATCGCACTGAGGGCTTTGCACAAACGAAGCAGCTGATACCATCATCACCCCACCCACCCGAAGACCCATATCCTCTTTGACCCGCAGGGCAACGTGGCGCATTTGCTGGACGACGACGGTCGCACGGTGCTGGCGAACTTTGCGTATGATGCGTGGGGTCAATTGATGTCCGGCTCCAACCCCACCCCCTACGGCTACAAAGCGCAATGGGGCTACTACACGGACGTGGAAAGTGGTATACTGTTACTGACGCACCGTTACCTGGACCCCGCGACGGGGAGGTTTTTGACGAGGGACCCGATAGGGCTGGAGGGTGGAATCAATCTGTATGCGTATGTGGGCAATGGGGTAGTCGATTACTATGACCCGGAAGGCGAACTGCCCCGTCGAGGGGGACCTTGGCACCCTCCGGAAAAGGTAAAGGTAGGTTGCAGACCTAGCGACGAGTGCCGTCTAATACGGGGTAAGATCTGGAATCTGCTCAGGATGCTACGTTCTCAAAAAGGGTGGGACGAGCACGTCCCACTGCCGCGAGGCGGCCAGCACAGTAAAGAGATAGAGGATTTGGAAAAAGCCCTACTGAGATGTCTGAGCCTTTGGGCAAAGAAATGTCAGCCGCCCAAGAAGGCGCAGACTCGGGCAAGTTGCCATCCTGACATGCCTGTTGATTGGGAGAAGTACTATCCAGACTGCCAATTAAACGCCAACTACAACATTGAGGCAACTGCAATGCAGCATAATAATCTGCTTAAGAAAATTCTGGAAGAGTCTCGGGGAAGTAGCACGCTTCCGCGCCAACTGGTGCTTTCCTGGATGCGCAGCCAAGACATCGAGGTCATGGCACTTGTAGAGCAGTTGCTTGGGGATAGGCGTTTTACAGACCGAATACGTCCTCCTCTGCAGTTCGAGGAGTACCATGAGTTCTTGGTGCGCTATATCGAGCAATGCATCTGGAGAGATGTGCACAACCACAAGTACGTGCTGGAGAGATGGGAGGCAGGCTATCGTTTAGTGACCTACTTCTGGTATCTTCTAGATAACCCTTCTCTCCCCTATTATGCAATAGAGGACCTGAAGCGGTTAATGGTTCGTCTGTTTGAGAGACATGAACTGAGAGATTTCGTCGTCAACTCGGTGCTCGAACACGTCCTGGAACATCCGCAGGCAGCAAAGCACTTCGTGGATTGGCAAAGGCATCCCCAGCTGCGCGAGGCATACGAGCAAGCAATGACATGGGCTACCACTACCCCAAAAGAGGATAGCATGTTGTACATTCACAAGCGGTTTGTCGAGATGGTAGGAAAGGATGAGGAGCAGGAATAGAGGCGAGTACACTGACGTGGAAAGTGGTATACTCTTACTGACACACCGTTACCTGGACCCCGCGGCGGGGAGGTTTCTGACGAGGGACCCGATAGGGCTGGAGGGTGGAATCAATCTGTATGCGTATGTGGGCAACGGGGTGGTAATGAGCGTGCACCCGATTGGCTTTCATGTGGTCGATCGCGACAAATTGGTAAGGTCTCTTGCAGAAGGGGCAAAGAAGGTCGGAGAGCTTAAAGACTATTATGAAAAACATCGATGCTTAGACAAGGGCCATACAAAGAAAGCAAAACAAGAGTGCGAAACGATGGCAGATGAGATAGCCCGCTTCAGAAAGTATTGCTATAAGCATCCGAACTATGACAAATTGCTGGGTGAATGGTTAAAGGCGTACAAGTTCTGCGTGGATTATGGTAGTCCGCGTAGATGGGATGTGCCTGAGTTTATTCATGATCCCGGGCTAAAGGACTGTACCATCGAAGCATGTTTGGCACTTGGTATCGTACGTGCGGGGGTGATTTGCTATAGGCTGGGGCAGCAAGCGGTGAAGTGCGTTCCTGAGCTGCTTCGGGGTCTACGACCTTCGCCTGATCTGATACCTTACATGAAGTAGGAGACCGACCAGGAATGCCACGGCGATTACCCATGATTGACTTACAGCCTGCGCATTTTATGGGGAGGCTACTCTACCTGACGAGATGGTTGCTTGCACCCGAAAAAGCAAACGATATCGCCTGCATGGTCTTGCACGTGCCAGATGAAGCGGAGGAATCCGCCTTTGAACGCACGGGTGAGCCTCCAGATGCGGTACAGCTAGCATGTGCTTCATTGATTGCGGAGGCTTTGTTTCACGATGCAATGATTGAGTATACGGACCTACTTGCTTTAGGACAGCCTCACGCCCAGCCTACTAATCACGGGGGCATTGACTGCTGGGGGTACGCGCACCCCATCTATGGCAGCGATGTAGTTTGGGCCCATTTTTGCTGGTTGTTATCCATGTTGCTTGCTCGGTGCCAAGATGGTAAACCCAAGCATGTAAGCCTGGACCCCGTATTGGCAGAATCCTTCGAAAGGCGATTGGATGAGTACCTTCGCGATACGTATGCATGGTGGTATGCAAAGGCTCCAACCATTCAGAATACAGAGACCATTGTAAACATGGCGCCTTCGCTCATGCGTCTCAAGGATAGTTTGGAGAAGCTCTTTACTACTCTTGATAGATGGAACACAAGCCCTTACCACAGCCTTTATCTACTTGAGGAGTTCTACCATGTAGCGTATGGATATCACGAGGTATACAGTGCTGTAGCGGATGCGCTAACTCATAAGTGGCAGAGGCAACTCAGCGGTACCACGGTATCGTTCCCCAGAATGGTTGGACACTTTGCGGACAAGGACGCTCCCAAAGTCATGGCGCGATTATCTTATGCGTTTGCTTCTGCCGAAGCATGTCGCATGTCAGGTTTGGACCAGATAAACTCGATCCGTCTTGCAGAACGTCTATCAAGAACCTACAAATTGACACAATTGCTCTTTTCCTTGATGGGGGTGGAGCAAACTCACGTGGCTACACTTGAAAGCGAAACGCAGTTCATGGTGAGGCTTGTCATACAGTTGCCTTCCTTTTGGGAGTGGTATACTGAGAGTGTTCTGCTCCCTCTTGACACGACGGTGGTCCCTATCGATCGGTCGCTTGTGAATGCTATAGATGGGGAGATATCTACACTCTTGGCCAAGAATCCTCTGTGGACACTGGGCGATGACGCGATGACAACTCTCCCTATAGAAACAAAGATGCTTCACCCCGCTACAGACGTCGCACGCTGGCTACAACAATTCGCCACTTCTCCTCTCCATCCCTTAGCCTTACTGCAAAGTATCCACAAACTGGAAGGACATATCTGGACAATATTCGATACTTTGCTACTTAAGGCGATTGCGCAATGCAAAAGGTAGATGAACAGTGAGCACGCATGGTGGGCGCCAGCCCCGCTAGCTATGCCCGCTGTTACTGACAGATGGATTTTACTCATTCATCGTGAGCCTCATGGATGTTTGGGTGCCGCGTCAAGAGATTGCTTGGCGACGCACCGTTGAAGGCGCCACTGGTAGAAACATCGCCCGAACGGATATAAAATGGTACGAGGTGTGTAACATGTGGACCATACACGGAGTCTATGATGGCAAGACAATACGTCCCCTGCCTGGAGAGCGCCTTCCCGATGTAGAAGACGAGGTGCCTGTCCAGATTATCTTTCAGCTGGGAGATACCACTGCAGCAAAGTTGCTTCGCATCAGAGGGTCACATCCCCCTCTCCCCTTCCCCGTGCGAGAGTTGGTAGACTATGAACGCGCCCATTAAAGCGGCTGTCATTGATGCTTCGGTCGCCCTCAAACGGATGTAGAAACTGGTAGGAGTTACGCAGTTGGCTGCACGACAGAGAGGGGATGCCTCCAATATGCATGTATCGCATCCCGAATGATGCGCTGCTTCGCCTCATACCAACTCACCCCGCTGCGCAAACGATACGACTCCAACCGCAAAAAGGCACGCAACGCACACTGCAAGTGCCCCAACCAACACACCGCCTGCCGAACCTGCGCGCGCTCCACCCCGCAACACTGCTTCACAGCACGATGGTATTCCTCTATACCCCAACCCATCTGTTCCCACTGCGCACGCTGTGCCTCCGTCATCTCTCAGTCGTCCGTCGCCCAGTATGCCACCTCTCCGTTGCAGGAAACTGTCCGAAATACTTTGACGAAACCGAACGCCTTCAGAGGAACTATCCGACCCTGCGCACCGATCTCTACCGTGCCCAGAGGCACGTCCCCTTTCCCGTCGGGGTTGCTCTTGAGCCTCGTCACAAAGTGCCAGCCCAAAGCGCGTATCGCCTTCAGGTTCTCTACCCCAGAATACCAACTCATACTTGGGTGTGAAACCGCGAGCGTGCGCTACCCCAAGCATCGCCCGAAATCACTCGTTCTTCGTCTCTCTCTTGGTATACACCCGATAGTCACAGGGAACGAGCGCTTCCCCTTGTGTCCACAGCAACGTCAACAGGCAAATGCCTTGGACCACGCGACGGTGTTTGCCACTCCAGTGGTCACAGACCCACTCCATCTGCGGCGCATAGGGCTGGTCTAAGAGGGTGTCGTCGTATCCCCTTCTGCTTGTGTATCCACTGCTGTGCTGGCTGCCACAACGCCTCGGTATCGGTGCCAGCAGGCGGGTGAAGGCATCGTGCGCGGCTGTGCCCTGTGTCTCGGGTTGGCATCGGGCGGCTTGGGTGCAGGTGAACACCCTTTGGCTGGCGATGAGGAAGTGGATGTAGTCCGTGTCATCAGGTTTGGGTGGGTTCACACTGGTTCACTCCTGTTGACAGGATTGGCATGGTTGTGGTAGTCTGATACTCAGAAAAAGGAGTTGACGTCAACTGCGTAACTCCTAAGGATTTTACCCAAATACTCCTTGCCAGAATCAGCTGCGCGTTCATCCACAGTGTACGGAGGAGCGTAACCCATTCAAACCGCATGTGGGACATTGGGAGGCGCCAGATAGGGCTCACTGCCGATACGTGATGGAGCAAGACAGCCGTAGAGAATTCGAGGTGGCATTATGTGAATGCATGAAGGCTAGCGTTGGCAAGAACAGAGTCTATCAATTCCCATGGAGTGCTTGCCACTGATGGGTCTGGGATGTTTGGGAGTGTGCGCGTCGTAAAGTTCCCCGCCTTCCTGGTCCCGGACAGGCTGGATTAGGTCTACCCCAGGGAACGCTAAGCACACCCTTCCCGGCCAAGTAACCTCTCTATGGAGATGTGACGATTGAATAAGCGTTTGACAGGTTTGCTAGCAGGTGTTGCAGTGGGCACTGTGCTCATCTGCTCAGCTCTCTTTCTACCCTACTGCGCCCCCTCACGCACCTCCCCTCGCTCGATGATCCTTGTTGATTATCGCGGGTTGTACATCACCACCCACGGTAGGAAAGTCACTTATCTGGGTAGTCCGCGTGGTAAGAATGGGCAAGCAGTGCTCTATCCCGAGTTTGTAGAATGGCAGGGCAATCTGGTTTACTGGTCGGATACGGACAGATCCATAGCAGTAGCGCGTAAAGACGGGTCCATTCGCTGGATAGAAGTGGGGAAGTACCTATCACCACAAGTAGAACAAGTAAGGATCGCCGCTCGCGGGGGAGAACTGTGGCTGAACCTCTACTCTCGTACTTTCATCCGACGCTATATTGGCGTGCTCAAGGTGCTTCCCCATTCAGGACAAGTGGTTCCTGTGCCTAAAGTGCTGGAGGTCCGGGTATCAGCAGGGGGTAATGCTCTCGCTTTGCTCGATGAGTATGCCCGTGTCAAGGTTCTACTACCATCAGGGATACGCATGTACGACGCTAATTTCGACATCGTCGACTGGGACTATGATGCTCACAACGACTTCCTCGTCGTCTTAACGCAACACGGTGTACAGATTTGTCGGGCAGGTTCTACCCGCTTTGCACGCTTGCCGAGGTGGTATCTCTGCAGAAGGATTTACGCAAGACCTGCAGCGCGCGAATACTGGGTTCTATGCCATAAACCATTCCACTTTGGTACGGTGGTGTTAGCGTATGACTATTCTGGAAGATTTATGGGAAAGGTGCTGGAAACGGGCTACGAATGTGTTGGGGTTGTCGAACCAACTCCACAGGTGTTGCAAATAATAGATCAATGGCAGCGTGTGTGGCGTTCTTCATAAAAACGACGAAATGAAAGCTGACTGGCGGATTGCTTCTGCCTCGCGATGGCAAGATTGCTGAACAGACCACCTGCTAACCCATCGCTACCTTGACCCCGCGATGGGGAGGTTTTTGACGAGGGACCCGGCGGGGTGTAAGGGAGGCGTGAACCTATATGCTTATGAGGGCAATGGGGTGATGACTACAGCCGACCCACAGGGGCTACATAATAAAGAGAAGTGCTTTGAGGCTGTTGCTAAAGCACGTGAGTTGGCGAGAAAGATCGAGGAACATCTGCAAAAGATACGAGATAACCTCCCTCCTGTGGCTAGTTTATGCATTCCCAGCGAACCGTGTGCTGCTGCTCCCCGAAGGCCAGACCACACATTGTTGGAGAAGTGGGAAAATTATCGGGGGCACGTTAAAGATGTAGAAGGGTTGAAACGGAGGCTGGGAGAGGTGCTGAACCAAATTGACAATAACTGCAACAATCATTGGAAAAACTACTTTCATAACGAAATCAAGTATTTCGAAGGGGTTCTCAACGCCCCCATTCCCGAATGGCCTGGAGGTCTTTATCCATGCGTTCCTCTGCCCTATCCCTGGCCGCCTCGTATACCCACTCCTGTTCCGATAAGACCGCCCGTCCTCGTACCTATATGACGGCACGGCACTACTGTTGTTACATGCGATACTGGCTCAGGCGTTGGGCACGCGGCAGTAGGGACCAGAGCCTCAGGCGTCTTAGAGAGCGACTGGGATCGTTGTCCCCTGCCGAGGCTTGTGCTCTTGTGCTGGAGTGCGTGCGTAGCGATTACGACCCAGATGTGACCTTTATCACACCCCTGCTCCTTTGGGAAGTGTACGGTTGGCACAAGAAAGCACCTAACCGGATCCATCGGCAGGTGTGGTATACGCTAAGACGTTTCGTTCGCCGCCGCCTGTGTCATCATCATATCAAGGTGCGCGAGGCTGGGTTCAAAGCAGCAGAGAATGCCTACTGCTACACCGCAGCCGACAAGCGACGGCTGTTTCTGCAAAACATCCTGCATCCGCAAGAGGATATCTGGCTGACCATTGTGGACTGGGCGGAGTATGTTGCCTGGCGTGACTTGATTTCGCTACTCCTCCAGGAAACACCGTGGCGTCACGGCACAGCATGGAACGTGCTGTTCGTTCTGGACAACTGGGTGATTGACCGCATGGATGAGGTGCGAAAACGAGAACTCTTGGACGCTTTGAAAAGGGTGCTGCTGTATGTGGACCGGTTATGCTTGACCCAAGACGTAGACGATATGGCTCTGTGGAAAATCTGCGAAACGATAGGGTTTCATATTCGCGGAGAGGCTGCCAAGCACATGCTGCGAGAGGTGACGCAGCGGTGTCAGAGCGTAGCAGTTTGCCAAGCGTGCTGGAAAGCCGTTGAGGACTACTTCGGGGCGGATGATCGCGTATGATGAGGATAATGCTTTCTCTTGCAATAGCTGTGCGGTTGGAAGTATCATCATGCTGTAACGACTGCAAGGCACAACGCCGGTAGAGAGGAGGAACCTACACGATGGCTCTGGAAACTGGTCTCCCGCAGGGGGTGCAGCAGGTTCTGGATGCGGTGGAAGCGCTTTCCGAGGAAGAGCAGTGGATGGTGGTGGAAATCATTAGCAACCGTTTGCGCCGCCTGCGCCGACAGCAACTGGTAGAAGAGGTAGAGAAAGCTCGCTCCGCTTACCAGAGGGATGAGGCGCGTCGGGGTAGTGTGGACGACCTGTTGCGCGATCTGGGTGAATGAGAAGGCTGGTCTGGACAAACACCTTCGTGCGGGCGTATCAACGGTTCTCGCGCCGGCATCCGCAGCTGCTGGAAAAGCTGAAAGGCGTGCTGGAGCAGCTGAGTGTTGATCCGTTCCAGCCGCAACTGCGTACGCATAAGCTGCGCGGCGAACTGGAAGGGGTGTGGGCTTGCTGGGTAGAGAGGGACGTAAGACTGTTGTTCGAGTTTGTTACTGCAGAGGATGGTGGTGAGGAGATATTGTTGTTGACGCTAGGGTCGCATGATGAGGTTTACTGAGACGCTTCTGGTTCCACCCGCACCCCCTACGGCTACAAAGCGCAATGGGGCTACACCACGGACGTGGAAACAGGTATACTCTTACTGACACATCGCTACCTTTACCCCGCGACGGGGAGGTTTTTGACCAGGGACCCGATAGGAGTAGAGGGTGGGATGAATCTGTATGCGTATGTGGGCAATGGGGTGGTGGTGCGCACTGACCGTTTGGGTTTTCGGGTGGACTGGTGCGAGGGCGAGCAGAAATCAGGCGTTGGCAGTCACGCATGGCTCTGTTGCGACGAGAGCAAGCGCGGAGGACCAGAACGGCGTACGTGTCTTGGCTTTCGCCCCTCGGGCAAGTGGTGTACTACGCCATGGATTGATGAAGGTTCTTGGGAAACTGGGGATGACGCACCTCCCCACCGTCCGGGGGAGCAGTGTCGCAAATTACCGCTTACTTCTGAACAAGAGCAATGTGTTTGCCGAAATATCAAGAACCCACCGAAGGATGTACCTTTATATTGCGCAATTGGCAATAACTGCTATGATGTGGCGAAGTGGCTTTTAGAGCAGTGCGGATACCGGACGTGGTGAACAGGGGAGGAGGAGCATGTCTGCTGGCTATCCTGACTATGCCCTGAGTGCTTTGGGAATGTACTATGCTGCAGCCCTCATTGGTTTCTGCTTTAGCGTAGCGGGCTTTGTCATTGCATTTCTGCCTGATAAAGCATGGCGGACAAAGTACAAACCTCGCTGGCCGGGTATTCTGCTACTGGCAGGGGGCTTGTACCTGCTGGTTGCTGGCATCGTTGGTGCCTGGCAGATACGTCAAGAGGTTACTCGGCGCCGCACCAGTGAAAACTCCACTGGTAGAAACATCGCCCGAACGGTAGATTATGATTATCTTGGCAGAACAGCGTTACACCCTTGCAGAACGATGTTGTCGCGTTGGCAAAAAGGGGATATACTGTAGCCAACCCTTGCGCCAGCGGGGTGAGCGGTTTCGGGAGGAACCATCTACTATGCTCCATATCGATAACAACCTGACCCCTTCTGACCTGTTGCCCGCTATCGAGCGGATGTGGCAGCTGTCAGCGGCGAAGATACTGGCGATAGAGGAGACCTGGTCGCCGGACGCAGGTGCGCCGGTGTTTACAGTGCGGGGACGCTACACCAGCCGCGCCTGGACGGACTGGACACACGGCTTCCAGTTCGGCTCCGCCTTGCTGCAGTTTGATGCCACCGGCGAGGAACGGTTCCTGCACATTGGGCGCGAGGGGACATACCGTCATATCCCTATCCACATCACCCACACGGGCGTGCACGATCATGGCTTCAACGTGGTCAGCACCTACGGCAACCTGTGGCGGCTGATGCGGGAGGGAAGGATCCCCCACGACGAGAATGAACTTCGCCTGTGCGAGCTCGCTATCCGTTGTAGCGGCGCGGTGCAGGCAACCCGCTGGACACGTACCGCCGACGGTGGCGGGTACATCTACTCCTTTAACGGACCGCATTCACTGTTCGCCGACACCATGCGTACCCTGCGCGTGCTCGCTTTAGCACACCGGTTGGGACATGTGCTCAAGGAGGAAGGCGACCGACCGGTTTCGCTACTGGAAAGGCTGATTCTGCACGCGCGCACCACCGCACGCTACACCGTGTACTACGGCGAGGGGCGCGATATTTACGACGTGCGCGGGCGAGTAGCACACGAGAGCCTATTCAACCCCAAGGACGGCAGTTACCGTTGCCCCTCCACCCAGCAGGGTTACTCACCCTTCAGCACATGGACGCGCGGGCTGGCATGGGTGATGCTGGGTTTTGCCGAACAGCTGGAGTTTGTGGAGACGCTGGGTGATGCGGAGATGGAACCCTTTGGCGGTCGCAAAGCGGTGCAGGATCTGCTGCTTCAGCCTGCGCTGGCAACCTGCGATTTCTATATCGAGAACACACCCACCGATGGCGTTCCCTATTGGGATACCGGTGCACCGCGCCTGCGTGAGCTGGGCGACTACTTGAACCGCCCCGCCGACCCCTTCAACGACCACGAACCGGTAGACAGCTCTGCCGCCGCCATCGCCGCGCAGGGACTGCTGAGGCTGGGACACTGGATGTCCGTACACGGAAGCGGAGGCGAACACTACTGGCAAGCTGGCTTGACCGTGCTGAAACGTCTGTTGCAAGAACCCTACCTCAGCACCGATGAAGCGCACCAGGGGTTGTTACTACACAGTGTGTACCACCGCCCGAACGGCTGGGACCATGTGCCCGAAGACAGGCGCATCCCCTGCGGCGAGGCGAGCATGTGGGGCGATTACCACCTGCGCGAAGCGTGCCTGTATGTGCAGCGTGTTGCACAGGGAGAAAAGTACTATGCTTTCTTCGGGAACGGATAACGGTATCCTCACGCACCTGCAGTGGTACAATCTCTATGGAGGTGTTTCCGATGAAAACGCTCATCCATGCTCGTTATGACGGCAAAGTGCTGATCCCAGAGGAACCTCTGGAACTTCGAGAAGGACAAAGGGTGGCTGTATTTCTGCTGGAACTGCCGCTACAGGCAGGGGTGTTGTCAAAGGAGCAAAAGAAAGATGTGCTAAGACGTATTGTCGAGCGCGGTGCAAAGGGCATAGACCTTCCTGATGAAGCGCTGCGTCGCGAGAATATCTATGAGGACAGAGTATGAACCTGCTTGTAGACACCAGTATTCTGGTGCGCCTCAGTGACCACAGCAGCCCAATCAGACAGGTTTGCGAGCAGGCTGTGCTCCTGGCGATAGAACAAGACTACACTCTGGCTCTATGTGCCCAGGTGCTTATCGAGTACTGGGCAGTCAGCACGCGCCCCGCAGAAGCAAACGGATTGGGACGCTCTATTCAGGTGACTGACGAGGACTGCGCGGATTACCTCTTTGTGATGTCCTTACTCGACGAACCTCCCGATATAGCGCATCGCTGGCTGGAGCTGGTGCGCCACTATGAGGTGAAAGGCAAAGAGGTGCACGACGCGCGGCTGGTAGCTTTCTCCGTAGCACATGGTATCTCCCACATCCTCACCCTCAACCCCGACGATTTCAGCCGATACCAGGAGGTCACCGCTATTACCCCAGCACAGTTGGTGGAGCAGCTGAGCGGTTGAAAAGTGGTAGAATGAGTATCAGGAGGTGTTCGTGATGAAAACGCTTATTCATGCTCGTTATGACGGCAAAGTGCTGATCCCGGAGGAACCTCTGGAATTGCAGGAGGGGCAAGAAGTCACCCTGCAAATCATCGAGCAAGGGGCGCAGACTGACGATAGACCATCGCGCGAACAACGGCTCAGAGCGCTGAAGCAGCTGGTAGCCACCGCGGTAGAGGGAGCCAACATCCCGGAGGAAGCCCTCCGACGCGAGAATCTGTACGAGGACTGAACGCGCGATGAGGCTGATGGTGGACACTAACGTGCTTGTCCGATTGCGCGACAAGAACAGTCCTCAACTTGTAGAATGCGAGCGTGCTATTGAACTGCTCATCGATGGTGAGCACGAACTGTACCTTTGCACGCAAGTGCTCATCGAGTTTTGGAGCGTGGCAACTCGCCCTCTGGAAGCAAACGGCTTGGGACGTAGCGTAGAGCAGGCTTACTCCGATTGCCACCTGTTCCTTGATGCCATACCTCTCCTGGAGGAGCCTCCCGACATCGCTCAGCGGTGGCTGGAGGTGGTACGTCGCCACGAGGTGAAGGGCAAAGAGGTACATGACGCACGACTGGTAGCGTTTGCTCTGGCATACGCTATACCCCACATCCTCACCCTCAACCCCGACGATTTCAGCCGATACCAGGAGGTCACCGCTATTACCCCGGCGAAGCTGATAGAGAAGCTCGCCGGAGGAGAGTAGACAATGCCATCACGACCACGCATCGAAGCCAGCGATGTGGTGTTTATGTACGCCCCGGAACCGAGGCAATATGACCTGTATTCGGGCACGGTCACCGGATGGGGCGGCAGGGCTCGCTCGCGAGAGGGGCACGCTCTAGAGCAGTTCCTCGCCCAGGTGGACGAGGCAAAGCGACGCAAGATGCGCTACTGTGCCAGCGTGGATTTTCTGGTGGATTTTGCAGGCTTTATCGATTTTTGTCCCGACCGTTTCATGGACTCTGTCTGCCGTGACCTGAACGGTAAGCCCCTCACGGTGCCCTGGCTGCATGACCATTCGCACAAAGGACATCCCGCTTACTGGTTTTGCTCTAACAGCCCGGACTACCGTGCCTACCTGATGGATCAAACCGAACGCGCCTGCCTTGCTCCCGTTGACGGACTGCATATCGACGACTACAGGGGTACGTCCGCATGCGCTGCGTGGAACGGAGGTTGCTTTTGTGAACACTGTCTGAAAGGTTTTCGCGAATACCTGAAGCGCACGGGCAAGCTGAGTGCGAGTGAAGCGGAGAAGTTCAATTACCGTGACTACTTACTCCAGCAGGGCATCACCGCCGAGCGCTATCGCCAGAACCCCTGGACGGTGCCCTTCGGAGCGGAGTTTCAACGTTTCCAGCGCGAGGCAATGATGGCGCTTGTCCAGCAGGTGTATGAAAAGGCAGAGCGCATTCGGCGCAAGGCTCTGTTACGCAGCGTCAACTCCAGCGCATCCAGCCCCGAGGCGCTACTGGTGGAGCCACTGGTAGACTACTTCTGCGGAGAGGTAGACCATCACGCGGCGTCAGGCAAAGTGTCGGTGGAACCGCTGTTCGTCTACCGATTGGTAGAAGCGTTCAACAAGCGACAAACCGCAACCGCCAGCGGATGGGACTGGGCGTGGATAGCCGCCCAGGAGAAGCCGGGTATGGTGCGCACATGGATTGCGCAGGCGTACGCCTTCGGTTCGGTGTTCATGGTGCCACACAACCAGTGGTGCTACACGCCCGAAAAGGGCACGCACTGGTGGCGTGGCAAACCCGAAGATTTCGCCTATCTGTATCGCTTTGTGCGCGAGCATCGTGACCTGTTCGATGGCTACTTGCCTCTGAGCAACACCCTGCTGGAGGTCGACGAGCAACGCTTCGAAGCCACCAAACGCCTGGCGCTGGCGATGCTGGAGGCGAGTGTGCCTTTCGCGGTTCTGTACCGTACCCCCGATGGACGCGCGCACACCGCTGGTAATGCCAGACCGAGCGGCTACCGCGTGCTCTCCGCAGAGCAATCGCTTTCTAACCTGCCCGAAGAGACGCAAAGCCAGCTGCGTGTAGAAAGCGCGGGCAGTTTCGTGGTGTCCCTGCGTCGGCGCGCGCAGAGAGGCGGCTATCCGCTGGTGATTCACCTGCTGAACCGCAATTACCGGGTGGAGGCGGATGGCGTTGCCCCTGTGGACGTGAAGGTACGCCTCGGCGGTGTGTTGCTCAGGCGTCTGGGCATCTCACCTCGCGAGGCAGCCGTCTTTTCGCCGGAGGGCAAAGCAATCACGGTCACCCTGCAGAAGAATAGAGAAGACGTATCGGTAGAGGTTCAAAGCGCAGGACTATGGACGGTAGTGGCAATCCAGTAACCATGCATCCGGTCGCACTGATCACGGGCGGCACGCGCGGTATTGGGCTGGGCATCGCACGGTGCCTGGCGCAGGAGGGGTATGCGCTCGCGCTCAACGGCGTGCGCCCGCTCGATGCGGTAGCCGATGTGCTGCAGGAACTAAGCGCGCTGGGCGTGCCCGTCGAGTATTTTCAGGCAGACCTCTCTCAGCCCGAGCAGCATCGCCAGCTGGTGCAACTAGTGCGTGAACGTTTCGGGCGGTTGAACGTGCTGGTGAACAACGCAGGTGTTGCGCCACAGGTGCGGGCGGATATTCTGGAAGCCAGTGAGGAGAGCTTCGAGCGGCTCATCCGTATCAATCTGCAAGCTCCCTACTTCCTCACTCAGGCGACCGCCCGCTGGATGATCGAGCAGAAGCAAGCAGACGCTGACTTCTCCGCCTGCATCGTGTTCATCACCTCCATTTCGGCGACGGTGGCTTCGGTCAATCGGGGAGATTACTGCATCTCCAAAGCGGGGCTGGCGATGGCGGCGCAGCTGTGGGCGGTGCGACTGGCGGAGTTCGACATTCCCGTCTACGAGGTGCGCCCCGGTATCATCCGCACCGACATGACCGCTCCCGTGCAGGAACGCTACGATCGCCTGATCGCCGAAGGCTTGACTCTGCAACCGCGCTGGGGCACGCCGGAGGATGTGGGCAAGGCGGTAGCGATGCTGGCACGCGGCGACCTGCCCTACTCCACCGGCGCGGTTATCATGGTGGACGGTGGACTGACAGTGAATCGGCTGTGATGGGTGATGAATCGGAGCACCTCCCCTTAATCGTTCAGCCAGAACGGTTCTGGCACCACACAAGGACTCCTTCCCCCAGTTGGCGAAAAGAAAATGCAAAAGTCGGCACGAGCGAGGCAGAGAGATGACGGAAACGGCGATAGCGGCTCCACCTGTGTTGCAGATGCGTGGCATCAGCAAGCAGTACCCGGGCGTACAGGCGCTGGACAACGTAGATTTCGAGGTGCGCGCGGGCGAGGTGATGGCGCTCGTGGGTGAGAACGGTGCAGGCAAATCCACCCTGATGAAAATCCTCGCCGGCGCAGAGATGCGCGACAGGGGCGAAATCCTGCTGGACGGTAAGCCGGTGCACATCACCCATCCGCATGAGGCGATGGACCTCGGCATCCGCATTATTTATCAGGAGTTCAACCTTGTTCCCTATCTGAGTGCGGCGGAGAACATCTTTCTGGGACGTGAGCCTCGCGCCAAAGTGCCTGGCTTCGTGGACTTCCGCACCATGTACACTCGCGCCCAGCAACTGATTGACGAACTGGGTGTGCAGATAGATGTGCGTACGCCGGTGCAGTATCTTTCGGTGGCACAGCAGCAGATGGTGGAAATCGCCAAAGCCATCTCCCAGAACGCGCGCGTGCTGGCGATGGATGAGCCATCCGCAACCCTCACGGAACACGAGCTGCAAAACCTGTTCGCACTCATCCGCAGGCTGAAGGAACAGGGCGTGGGCATTATTTACATCTCGCACCGTCTGGAGGAAATCTTCGAAATTGCCGACCGGGTGACCGTACTGCGCGATGGCAAGCTGGTAGGCGTGAGGCAGGTCACGGAAACCAACCGTGATGAGCTGATACGTATGATGGTGGGGCGCGAAATCACCGAGCAGTTCCCCACTCGCCGCACACAGCGAGGCGACGTGGTTCTGGAAGTACGCCATCTGAACCGTAAAGGCGTGCTCCACGATATCTCCCTGAAGGTGCACCGAGGCGAGATCGTCGGGCTGGCGGGACTGGTGGGCGCAGGACGCACGGAGCTGGCACGCGCCATCTTTGGGGCAGACCCCATCGACAGCGGGGAGATTCTTCTGGAAGGGAAACCGGTGCGCATCCGCTCCCCACAGGATGCCATTCGACTGGGCATCGGGCTGATGACCGAGGACCGTAAGGCGTTAGGGCTTATCCTCACTATGACCGTTCGTGAGAACAACACGCTGGCGAACCTGAAAGCATTAACCCGGCTGGGGTTCGTGCAGCTGCGCCGGGAGAGACAAGTCGCCGAGCAGTACGTGCGTGACCTGATGATACGCACTCCCTCCATCGAGCAGGCGGTGAAGAATCTCTCCGGCGGCAACCAGCAGAAAGTGGTGTTGGCGAAGTGGCTGTTTACTCGTTCCAAAGTGCTGATCTTCGACGAGCCGACGCGCGGTATCGACGTCGGTGCGAAGGCGGAAATCTACCAGCTGATGAACCGCCTTGCCGAACAAGGGGTGGCTATCCTGATGATTTCCAGCGAACTGCCCGAGGTGCTGGGCATGAGTGACCGTATTCTGGTAATGCACCAGGGGCGCATTGCGGGAGAACTCTCGCGCGAAGAAGCCACCCAGGAACACGTCATGCACCTCGCTACGGGCGGCGGGTGATGCCATGAGCCAGCAACGGTTTGATGAAAGACGCCAGCAGTTTGCGCAAGCGTTACAGAGGTTGCGCGAAGCGCTCGCCCTGCCATACAGCAAAGTGGTGCGAGACGGGGTAATACAGCGTTTCGAGTTCACGTTCGATCTGTTGTGGAAAACACTGCAGCTTTACCTACAGCACTGGGCTATAAGGCGAACAGCCCTCGCCGCGTGTTGCGCGCGGCTTTCGAATTGCCTCGGAGAGACGCGACAGCGACCTGAAGATACTTCGGGAAGGTGTTCCCGTGTATCAGAGAGGCAATTAGCGAATCTCCCTGTATCCCTCTGCGACCAGAGCGTCCAGCTCGCGCCGGGCGGAATCCATCGTGGTGAACGCTCCCACCTGCAGATAACGCTTGTCGCCCTCGCGCACCGGAAACGGCGACTTGCCCAGCGATTTCAAGCGTGCGGTTTCCCGTTCCAGCGAGGCTGAATCCGTAAACGGCCCGATACGTACCTTGTAGCGCAGCGCCGCGGCACTTGTCGTGGTACCCTGCGCCCGCACATGGTCTATGCCGAAATAGCCCCTGTAGGCATTTTGTCCACACAATAACTTCACCCGCAGGCGCGCCACATCACGGGCTACTGCACCAGCGTTCCACGTGATCGCTGCCCATCTGCCGGGAGTGAGCAAAACCCCTTCCCCCGGCATCGCTTGCAAACCGCCGGTAGAGTCTTCCACTTCTATCATCACGCGCAAGTCGGCAGGAGCAGTGCCGGGCACCAGCACATCCAGCGAAATAATGCCCCCAAATCGCGACCAGTCGCGCGTCTCAGGCAAACAGGAGATAGCTACGCTCTCCCCCGGAGCCAGCTGCACCCCACTGACTTTCAGCCAGTATGCCGCCTGGCTCGCGCCTCCACGAACCCGCTCCAGCTTCAGCCCTTTGTTCTCTGCCTGCCAGGAGCCGGGACTTAACTCGAAGTCGTTCAGCACGAAGTTGGTTGCCACAGCCGGTGTGGACGTTGCCAGCTCACCGATATCCACGATTCGTACGCCAAACTGCTCTTTCGAGGGAGACAGTGAACGCCACACGAAGATACCTGCAAGTACCAGCACCAGAACCAGCGCTCCAATTCCCCAGTAGAGTCGCTGCGAACGTGACGATGAGAACGAGGGATGAGGACTCATACGCGCTTTCTCCTTCTCAAGATGCACAGGATAGGACGGCACCGAAATGCGTGCCTCCGGCGAAACCACCGCTGCGCCATAGTAGGCTGCGCTCAGTTCCTCGACAAAGGCAATCGCGGAACGTGGTCGCTCTTCGGGCTTTTTCGCCAGCGCATGGCGCAGAGCAGTCTCCGCCGGGCGAGGCAGATCGGGAGCAGCATCAGGTTCGTCATAGACGATACGGTGCATTACCGCCGTCACAGCAGCGGCATCGAACGGTTTGCGCCCTGTCAGCATCTCGTAGGCAGTCACGCCTAGCGAGTAGATATCCGTCCGATAATCTACCGGTTCGCCCAGAATCTGCTCCGGGGACATGTATGCTGGTGAGCCAACGAGCATCCCCTTTTGCGTGCGCAACAGGTCGTTTGCCGCTCGTGCGATGCCGAAGTCCGTGAGTTTGACCTGTCCCTCATCCGTGACCACGATGTTGTCCGGCTTCACATCGCGATGCACGACGCCCTGCTTGTGCGCATAGTCCAGCGCACGTGCCACCTGCAGCAGGATGTTCAGCGCCTGGTCCACAGGTATTCTGCCCTGTTCCTGCAAGAGCTCGCGCACGGTTTTGCCCGTGAGCATCTCCATTGCGATGTAATGTGCCCCCTCGAACTCACCAACTTCATAGAGGGTAACGATGTTGGGGTGAGAGAGGGTCCCCGCGGCACGCGCTTCTTGCTGGAATCTCTCTATCAGCAGGCACTTCTCGGATTCGGGCACTACCGAGGGCGGGACGAGCACCTTCAGCGCCACCTTCCTTCCAATAGTCTGGTCCTCCGCTTCAAACACCCGTGCCATCCCGCCCCCGCCGATTTCGCGAAGGATACGATACTTGCCAAAGAGAGTGCCGACTGTCACGATGTGCTCCTTCCTCTGCTCCGGCAGAATGTTGTCGGCGGACATCTGGGTCCCTAGTGTCGGCGACGCATACTGGAGCCGACGAGGGGACTCGAACCCCTAACCTGCGGTTTACAAGACCGCTGCTCTGCCTGTTGAGCTACGTCGGCTCGCTAGGGAATCTACCACAAGATGGCGAGTTCGTCAAGGGGGCTTCTTCAAAAAATCAGATTATCAACCTCAAAATTTGCTTGACAAATTTGGAAGGAAGTTCTATAATGAAAACACTATGAGTGCGTCCAAACGGTTGCCGACATACGTACTGCTGGCGGAGCGCATCAAGGCGGAGTGGATTAGCCGTCCCGACGTGCGCCCGGGCGATAAGCTGCCTACACAACACCAGCTGCGCAAGATGCTGGGAGTCAGTCGTCCCACCGTGGCGAAAGCGCTGGCGTTGCTCGCAGCGGAGGGGCTGATCGAATCCCGACAGGGCAGCGGAATCTACTTGCGCTCGGTGCCTCTGGCAAGCACGCGCACACGTCTGCTGAGCTTCATCGCGCCGCGTGCCCACGCCGCACTGGTGTTGCGAGCGTACTATGGCATCGAACGGCGCGCGCGCCAGAGGGGCTACCAGCTGCTGATGGCGAGCTCGGAAGACGATGTCCAGCACGAAGAAGAGCTGGTGGAACAACACCTGCAGGCGGGTGCACAGGGCATCATCCTCTATCCAGTCACACGCTGGCGGCACGAGTTACCCACCGATTACCTGCGCCAGCGCTGGCGTGACGTGCCGATTGTCCTCTTTGACATCGGCTACGAGGAATGGGAACGCCCAATGGTGTTGTTTGACAACTTTCGGCTGGGCTACGAGATGACGCAGGCTCTGCTGGCACACGGACACCGGCGGATTGCTTTCCTGCCTTTGAACCCGGACTGCCTGCATCGCTCTATCCACGAACGGCGTGAAGGCTGGCTGGCGGCGATGCAAGATGCCGGAGTACCTGTGCCGCAAAACTACCTGCAGTGGACGCCTCTGGAGCGGCGGGAGGAGGAGATCGACGGCGAAGAGGTTGTCCACCAGATTCTGCGCCTTTCCCCCACGCCAGATGCGCTCATCGCCTGGGAAGACAGCACCGCTGTGACTATCATCCGTGCGTTGCAGAAGATGGGCGTCGCCGTACCAGAAGAGATTCGAGTGGTGGGTTTCGACGACCTGGAGACCACTCACTTCTTCCAGCCGGCGTTTCCTACCTCGCAACCCGACTTCGCTCGCCTGGGCGAAATCGCAGTGGAGGTGCTGGACGAATGGCTGAGCGGCAGGCAATCCACACCGCGCACGTATATCCTGTCGGTGCCCGTTTTGTGGCGCGAGCCGCGCCCGGTGCGGCGCATCTACCCCAAGGAGGGAGGTTCTGGACATGAAGCGTGAAGTATCACCCGTGACCGCCGTCATTGTGATCGTGGTGGTGTTGCTGATTATCGGCGGAGTGTACTGGTGGGCAACGGAAGGGCGCACCAAAGGAGGTGGAGCTGCAGCACCACCGCCTATGCCCCCGGATGTGCAGGCGGAGTTCCAGCGCAGGATGGGGGGGATGACCCCCGGTGGTGCACCCGCCGGTGGCACGCCGGCAATGCCTGCTCCAGCTCCCGCTGGACGCTAAACATCCAAAACATCACAACACAAAAGGAGGGTTTACATCATGAAGCGACACGCTTTCACTCTGATCGAGCTGCTGGTGGTCATCGCGATTATCGCGATACTGGCGGCTATTCTGTTCCCAGTGTTCGCTCAGGCACGGGAGAAGGCACGGCAGACCTCGTGTCTCTCCAACTTCAAGCAGATAGGTCTGTCGGTGCGCATGTACTCGCAGGACTACGATGAGAAGTTCCCCATGGGCACCTACCCCGGAGCCCGCAACTGGGAAGTCAACCCAGATGGAGGGTGTTCGAAAAATCACCCAGCCCCCCCTCACCCACACACAACATACAATAAAACCATCAGAACCATCTCCAAGCACACGCACCAAACCCACCATGTTCCATAGCACAAACATCCCCCACACCCATACCCGCGCACCCTCCCACGAACGCGCTCGCCACACGCTCCCATACGCACTCTTCACGCTCCCAAACACCTGCTCTATCCGATAACGCTCCCCCAACGCCCAACCATACACCTCCGCACGCAAACGCGCACGCAACCGCGCATCCGCACGCACCTGCTGATGCAACCCTGCCTCCACACGCGCCACAGGCAACCAACCCGCCTCCTCCAACTGCTTCAACAATCGCGCCCGATACCCATACAACCTGTCTCCCACCAACAAAGTGCCAGACCCCAACCCACCACGACCATACCGCTCCACCCACTCCCCCAACAGCCGCCCCTCATCCGCATACGCCGCCCCACACGATAACCCTATCACCCACGCCCGACCCCCCTGCCAATACACCAACGCCACCACCTTCACATGCGAACGCTGCTGACGTATCTGTGCCCCTCGCAAATACTGCGCGAAAAACGGCGAGGCATATCCCACGCCCGTGCCATCCACAAACACACACGGCGTTTCACAGGTCAGTGTCTCTGACGCCATGCCCTGCTGGGCAAGCCAATGGAGCAGTTGTTGCAGGCGTTTGTCTGCAAGATGCTGCAAGCGGTAGGCGAGCGTGCCTAAGGCAGGCAGGGGGTGGTCGGGCAGGATTTCGGGGGCAAGCGCAAAAAGCAGGCGTCGGTAGGAGGCGTTTTCGCGCACGGCAAGCAGCCAGAGGGTGAGGATGAGGGCTTCGGAGTATTTGCAGGGTCGTCCGCGTCGTTTGGGGAGAGGGTGGAGTTGGCAAAAGCGCAGGACAAGGCTGTAAATGGTGCGTACCCGTATGGTGGCGAGGGTAGTTTGTCTGAAGTGTGTGTGTTTCATAGTATGTTTTATACCCGATACTCACCGATTTTTCGAACAGCCTCACCCAGATGTGAACAACTACACTGGAGACCGTGGTGAACCATGGGCTGACTGCTTTGGCTGGTGGGAGGGGTTCAATCCGGGAGACGGCGGACCCAACTATACCCGCTGCGCCTACGGCAGCCAGTTCTACCGCACGCTGATGACGGTGCAGCTGGGTCCCTACCAGAAGAACAAGAGCATCTGGTACTGCCCGTCGGACAGGTACCGCGACCCATCCCCGGCGAACATGCAGATGGGAATGCAGTCCTACCAGTGGTTCCCCAACTGGGTGTACAACACCTGGTGCCCGGGCAGTAGCGCGGGCTATCCCGGTCCGTTCCCCTGCGTGAAGTATCCCGACGGCACATACAAAAACCTGAACGATATGCCGCCGGATGAAAAATCCGAATACATCGCGGAGCGTATCCTGTTCACCGAGCGTGGGGCGTTTGGTTGGGATGGCGCAGATGCCTCTGACCCGAACAGGCGTACTATCTTCAACCACTCGCAGGGCTACAACGCCACCTTCTTCGACGGCCACGCCAAGCTGATCAACTACGGTCGCAAGTGGACGACCATCCCTGCCACCGGCTGGCCGCCGGACAGGGCTCCGCAGTAATACAGCAACAGACCTCTGCCCCTCTCCCTGTGGGGGAGGGGCTTTTCCTCCTGTCTGTGCAGAAAGGGACTGGGGTCAACGGAATCGCTCAGCGGCTCGTGCGACTCGTTCTACCTCGTTAACAGGGAGGCTCAGCACGCTGAAACCTGCGCGACCTCTAGTATCTTGAACAAAATCTTGAAACATCCGGTAGAGTCGCTTGCGAAAGAGCACGACACCGATAGTGTGTAGAGAAAAATCGGAAAGGAACATATCGTGCTCTCCAACCATAGATAGAAGAGAGCGAGCGGCTTCAGCTTGCTCCTGATTCAGGAACACCTCCAGAAACACATTAGTATCAATGAGCAATCTCATCGGTTTGCGCTCTCCACTCTGCAGCCTCGTGCTGCAGGTCTACCGAGGTATATTGATCACGCATGTCCTTGAAAGCACCTGCCCATGAAAAGGTAGGAGGGTGTTTCTGCCGTCGCCGTCGCTCTAGCAAGAAGTCGATGAAATCGGAAACCTCCTGTTGTAGATCGGCAGGTAGTTGTCTAATGCGCTCCTCCAGAGTTTACTCCATAGAACATCTTCCTCCTTCCGCTATAGCATACCATACTTGCCGCCCTCGGGGAATATCATCTCCACTGGGCAAATGAGGAGCCGCATCACGCCTCCTGTGGATGGAGCATCACCTTCATCCCCTCGCGATTCTGCATCACTTCGAAGGCGCGGTGAATCTGCGAAAGTGGAAAGCGATGGGTGATGAGCGGAGCCACGCGCACCTTCCCCTGCGCTAATAACTGCACTGCCAGCTCGTGGTGTCTGGGCACCGAACCGTGCGAACCCGTCACGAAGCATTCCTTGTAATGAATCGTATTGGAGTATACGCTCATCGGGCGAGTGCCCTTGGGCAAACCGCCGAACAGATTGACGTAACCCCGATGCGCCACCATCTCTATCGCCTGCTCATGTGCCTCCACCGACGCGCTGGCGGTAATCACGATGTCCGGTCCTTCGCCGCCAGTCTCCTCCCGGCAGCGTGCCACCACATCCTCCTCTTCTGAGCTGATGTACACATCTGCCCCATAGAAACGAGCCAGTTCCAGCCTCGCCTTACTGCGCTGCACGGCGATGATTCTGGTCGCGCCCATCACACGAGCGAGGTCAATCAGCATACAGCCAATCGGTCCCAAGCCGATAATAACCACGCTCTTGCCCAGTCCCATGTTCACCAGCTCCATGCCGTTGATCGCGCACGCCAGCGGTTCCGCCAGCGCGGCGGTATCGTAGTCCATGTTGTCGGGGATGGGCGTGATGGGTCCCTCATCCAGCAGTAGTTTGGGCAGTTTCATGTACTGCGCGAACGCACCCGGTATCTGGTAGCCCACCGCGTAGTTGATCGGGCAGTTATTGCCCAGCCCATTGCGACACCACCGGCACTGCCCGCAGGGCACGTCCGCACCAATCGCTACGCGGTCGCCTTCCTTCACGCGCGTGACGTTTTTGCCCACCTTCACCACCACGCCTGCCGCCTCGTGCCCGATAATTGCTGGAGGCTTCACACGCGGGTTGCCATGGTGCAGGATGCGCACATCCGAGCCGCAGATACTGACCGACTCCACCCGCAACAGCGCGGAATCGTCGTCTATCTCCGGCTCAGGCACCTCCCGGAGCACCAGCTTGCCCAGTTTCTCCAGAACAGCTGCCAGCATTACTCTTCCTCCTGTCCGTCGGGATATATCAGCACTTTGCAGAAGAACCCCCTTCTATCGCGCATGGCGTGCAAGGTATCGGCGGCACGGCTCAACGGCACGCGGTGGGTCACGAGCGGCAGCAGGTCTAACTGCCCAGACGCCATCGCCTGCAGGGTGGCATGCCAGTCATCCTCTTCGCTATACACCGCGTAGTCCGAGTTCCACGTGCCATACAGGTTCACCTCGCGCCGCATCAGCTGCGAGAGCAGAGCGGCAGGGAAGGTGACATCCGCCGAGGGGTTGCCCAGCATCACCACCCGTCCTCCCCTTCTGGCGCAGGTACAAGCCTGCAGGAGTGCGGGGGGCACTCCCGCCGCCTCGATACACAGATGCGCCCCCTGACCCTTTGTCCAGGAGACGATGACCTCTTCGGGCGTATGGTGTAAGGAGTGGTACGTGTGCGCAAAGCCCAGCTCCTTTGCCAGCGTGAGCTTCTCCTCCACCACGTCGAAAAGCACCACCTGCGACGCGCCCATCGTCCGCGCCCACTGCGCCACCATCAGCCCGATCGGTCCCGCGCCAAATATCGCCACCGTTTCGCCCGGTTGGCATCCCCCGGCACGACGCAGCGCATGGAGCGCCACCGCTGCCGGTTCGGTCATCGCCCCTTCCTGAAGGCTGACGCCCTCTGGCAGACGCAGCAGGTTGCGAGCAGGTGCCACCACATACTCGGCGAACGCTCCATCCCGCCGCGAGCCGAGGTAATCGTACGACTCGCACTGCACATACCTGCCCTTTTCACAGGCGGCGCACTGCCCGCACCATATCAGGGGGAAGACTGCCACCCTGTCGCCCGGCGCGAAGCCTGTGACACCTTCACCGCATCGTTCCACGACACCTGCAAACTCATGACCGCATATCAATGGGAAACGATATGTGCCTTTGGAGAAGATACGGGGAATGTCGGAGCCGCACACGCCACAGTACGCTACACGCACCAGCACCTCGCCCGCGCCGGGTTCCGGCTGGGGAACTTCCTCGTAGCGTAAATCGCCTATCGCATGGAGCACCAATGCTTTCACCTAAGCCTCACCTCCCGCGCGCCGGCGAAGCCCCTCCTGCACCGCTTGCATCACCTGCCGACCGTTCTGCCAGAGCGTTGCCCCCGGATGATAGAGGCTACTGGAGCCCAGCACCAGAATATCCGCCCCTGCCGCCACCATTTTCGGGATGTTCTCGAAGCTCACGTTGCCGTCCACCTGAATGGGCATCTCTGTGAAACCACGTCCGTCCAGATAGCGACGGCAGTCGGCGATTTTGCGCAGGGTCTGTGGTATCAGCCTTTGTCCGGCGAAACCCGGGTTCACGGCCATGATAAGCACGAAGTCCAGTTTTTCTAACACGTAATCCAGCGTGTCCAGCGGTGTGGCAGGGTTGAGCGCAACCCCGGCTTTCGCACCGCCCTCGCGAATCAGGCTGAGCGTGCGGTCTAAATGTCGGGCGGACTCGGCGTGCACCGAAATCATCTGTACCCCCAGCGGCAACAGCTTGCGGATGAAGAGGTCGTTGTCCTCCACCATGAGATGCACGTCCAGAGGCAGATGGGTGCGCTCACACAGCTGTTCTAGCACCACCAGACCGACCGGCATGTTCGGCGTGAAGTGCGCATCCATCAGGTCCACGTGCAAATAGTGAACGCCCATCGCTTCCAGCTGGCGCAGATGCGGCTCCAGATTCAGCTGGTCGGCGCACATCAGCGATGCCGAGAAACGCACCGGCTCTGTGGAAGGCTGGGCAAGGGTGGGGAATGACGCTGCAGGCTGCTGCGGGAGTGCGCACCACGTTTCGCGCAGGTATCTCAGCGATTCGCGCAGATGCCTCTCCAGGTGGATATCGCTATAGTCACGCCCCAGCTTCGGTCCCGAGATTTCCAGATAACCCACCACCCTGTCTACCGGCAAAAGGTGTGCGTTTGCATGAAGCAGGTCGCGAAACCGTTCTATCTGCACTATACCTTTAGACCTTTCCCCTTCGCTGAAACCGAAGGTGGAGTGAAAGAGGACATCGGTATTCTTCAGATGCACCTCGTACAGATAAGGCAGAGTGGCTTCGAAGGTTTGCAAGTTCTCCCAAACGACGTTGCCCGCCTCATCGGCGTAACCGTGCGACACATCGGCGCAGAAGCCCACACGGGCGGTGGTGTGGGGGTGCTGGCGGTGGTAAGCCGCCAGCTCCTCGCCCATCTGTCGAATCTCCTCGGGCAAGGTAGGCGGTTCGGCGAGACACGACATCGGCTCAATGGTCAGCCAGGGCACGCCCTGCTCGTGCGCAAAGTGCATGAGCTCCTTGAAGTGCTTCAGGTAGCGGGCGACTCCCTGCGCTTTGGTGTGCATCTCGTCACGCAGTACCGCGCCCGGGTTGTGTCCCACCGATTGCGCTCCCAAAATGCTGCCAATCTGGATATACCGCTCGAACATGCGCCGCGCGACGCTTTCCCAGCCCGGCTCATTGCGGAAGAAACCACCCAGCTCGCGATGGGCGGTGAACAGGCTATAGAGGCGCACCCCTGCCTTTTCCGCCTGTTCGCGCAGCCAGTGGAAGAAGTCGTCGGGCAACAGGTAGAACTCGAAAGTACTCCCCAGCTGGATGTACTCCACGCCCTCTTCTGTCGCCAGTCGGAACAGCCAGGGGTAGGAGTAACGATACTCTATCGGGTCGGTTTTGATGCCCAGCAACAGTTGCAGAGGGGTGCTCATACCGTGTGCCTCTTTCGCTCCACCGCTCGGGCGATTTTGTTCAGAATGGGCAGTGCTTCACCGTGCTTTCGGCGAGCCAGCGCCACACACAGCGCGTCAAACAGAGCCAGCTGTACCAGCCTCGCGGTGATGGTCTCATCCAGCCACTGCGTGCGTCCGGCGGAGGTCACCAGACAGATGTCGCACAGCTTCGCCAGCGGGGAGCGTCGGAAGCTGGTGACGCAGACGGTGCGTGCGCCTGCCTCTTTCGCCAGTTCCACCGATTCGATCGTTTCACGGCTCGCTCCGGAATAGGATACCGCCAGCCCCACATCACCCGGCTCCAGCAGAGCGGCGTTGATTGCCTGAAGATGGTCATCCACCGAGAAGAGGGTGTTGATGCCACAACGCTGCAGACGGTACTGCAGGTCCATACACACGGGCAGTGAGCTGCCCACCCCGAATATCGCTACCCGGCGTGCGCTGGCGATGACGTCTACAGCCCGCTCGAACTGCTTTATGTCCAGCAACTCCATCGTGCTGGCGACCGCCTGCACGTCCATGTTCAGCACCTTCTGCACCAGTCGGGGAAGGTCGTCTTCAGGCGATACGTCGCCATGCACATCGGGCACAGGTTCGCGCTGGGGAGCCAGGTCGGCGACCAGCGCCAGCTTGAAATCCGCGTAGCCCTTGAAGCCGATAGAGCGGCAGAATCGCACCACCGTGGTCTCGCTGACTCCGCTGCGGTCGCTGAGGTGAATGACGCTACAGCCCCGCGCCTCCTCGGGATGGTTCAGCACAAAGTCGGCGACTTTGCGCTCCGCTTCGTTCAAGGAGGTGTACAGCGCAGAAACTTTTTCCAGTACCGACGCCATGATACTCGCCTCCACTTCCCATTATAGTGAAGCAGAAAAAAATTGTCAACCGAGTTTATCACAAAAGAAAAATTGTGCAACACCTCGTACTTTGTCAGGCCTGCTTCTGAAGTGTTGTCCCAGCGATGGAAAATCGCGGGCAACAAGGTACGAAACCTGCTCACGCAGGTTACTAACCCCCGAAGGGGGTTTTGTGCATTTGTTGCCCGCGACTTCCAGTCGCCGGGTGGTCTCTCACAACATTGAGCCTTGACGGAGTACTTGTTTGCCCAACGCTCTTTTCTTCCTGTACAATAACGAGCGGTGCGCACAGGCGAAACCTGTACGCGGGAAGGGTGTCCTCCTTGTTGAAAGGATTATCGAGATGGTTACGGCATCGGGTTTGAGCAAAATCTTCACCGACCGCAAGCGGGGCACGGTGGTTGCGCTGGACGAGGTGAGCTTTGAGGCGCGCCCCGGAGAGGTGCTTGGCATTCTGGGTGTCAACGGTGCAGGCAAGACCACGCTTCTGCGCGTGTTGGGCACGATACTGGCTCCCTCCGCAGGCGAGGCGACGGTTGCCGGATACAGCATCCGCACGCAACCGCAAGAGGTGCGCCAGCATATTGGCTACCTGACCGGCTCCACCGCGTTGTATGGTCGTCTCACGGCGCGAGAGGTGCTCACCTATTTCGGCTCCCTGTATGGTTTGTCGCGCAAGGTGCTGCACCAGCGCATCGAGGAACTGGTAGAGACCCTGCAGATGAAGGAGTTTATCGACGGGCGGTGCGACAGGCTTTCCACCGGTCAGAAACAGAGGGTGAGCATCGCCCGGAGCATCATCCATCGCCCCCCTGTGATGTTCCTGGATGAGCCCACGGCGGGGCTGGACGTGGTGACTTCACGCACCATCATGCAGTTTATCCAGCACAGTCGCCAGCGTGGACATACCATCCTGTTCTCCACGCATATCATGAGCGAAGCCGAACGGCTCTGCGACCGCATCGCGGTCATCCACAGGGGACGCATCGTGGCAACCGGCACACTGGAGGAACTGCGAGCGCGCACGGGCGAGCGAGCACTGGAACTGATATTCCTGAGTCTTATCGGCGAAAAGGAGGGCGAAGAGTGAACCGAACCTTTGTGGTCTTTTGGAAGGAGCTACGCGAGGTTCTGCGCGACCGACGAGTGCTATTCTCCACCATCGTCTCTCCGCTCTTACTGACCCCGATGCTGCTGTGGGGCATCGGGATGATGGTGCGGCAACGTCAGGAATCCGCCCGTACGGTGGTCATCCCCGCAGGGGTGGTCGCCCCCAGAGGCGGCGAGGAGTTCATCACCGCGCTGAAAGAGGGGGGCTTCGCCGTTCAAACCGTTGAGAACCGGCAACAGGCGGAGGCGATGTTGCGCAGCCGCCGCGTGAAGGTGGTGGTTCTGCTGGAAGAGCGTTTCGAGGAGCACCTGCACAACGAGAGCACTGCGAAGTTAGTCGTGTTGTTTGACCCTTTGAACGACAGCTCTCGCGACGCGGTGCAGCGGTTGAAGGCTTTGACCGATAGCTTCAGCGCGGTATGGCTCCAACGGCGTCTCGCCCGTCGTTTCATCGGTTCGGAGTTCGCCCAACCGCTGGCAGTGGTCACTCAGGCGATAAAGACCGAGAGTCCGGTGGGCAACCTCGTTCTCAGCATCATCCTGCCCTACGTCATCGTGCTATCGGCGTTTTTCGGGGCAGTTTCGCCCGCTTTTGACCTCGTGGCGGGGGAGAAGGAGCGTGGTACGCTGGAAACACTTTTGGCGACGCCTGCCTCGCGCCGACAGATTGTCTGGGGGAAGTTCCTGACCGTAGTGGTCGTGTGCATGTTGGCAGCGATATTCGCCATGCTGGGGATGATGCTGGCTTTCGCGATGCCCACGAGCGCCAATATCTTCGCTGAGCAGGCAGGCAAGTTCGGTCTGTCCGTGCCGGCAATGGGCGCACTGCTGGTCACCCTGCTACCGCTCACCGTTTTCTACTCGGCGATGCTGGTTATCCTCTCCACCTTCGCCCGCAACCAGAAGGAAGCTCAGACCTACCTGATACCGCTCAGTTCGCTCATTGTGCTGCCCGCTGTAGCATCGATGTTCGTACGCACGGAGTCCGGGCTGTGGTTGGCGGCGATACCCGTGCTGAACAGTGCGATCATCATCAAACAGGTGCTGACGGGTATCGTGAACCCCACGTTTCTGTTGGTCTCTTTGCTCCTCTCCGGTCTGGTGGCGGTGCTGACGCTGCAGATAGCCACCCGCCTGTTCGAGCGGGAGACGGTTCTGCTCAGTTCGTGAGAAGACTCGGCAACCGCCAAAGGCTCACAAAACCTCTCCCACCTCGCCCAGCATCTGCTCCCTGAGCAGCGGGATAGGCGGGAAGCCTGCTTGCAGATACTCATCGTGAAACCGGCGCAGGCTGAAAGCGTCACCCTGTTTGCGCTTCAGGTCTTCGCGCAGCTGGAGTAAGAGCAGTTTGCCCAGCGTGTAGTTGCAGTACATGGGGTCTACGGTACCGCGCTTTGCCTCTCGTTCGGCGTTGATGGGTTCCATATGCCCCTGCTCGATAAAGAGCTGTTTTGCCTCCTCCAGGCTCATCCCCTGCGTATGCATACCGAACCCTGCCACGTACCGACAGGCGCGTAGCAGTGCCTCGTGCAGCTGCGCCAGACGGTAGCGAGGGTCATCCGCTTGATAGCCCAGTTCCATGAACAGCTCCTCGCAGTAGTGTGCCCAGCCCTCTGCGTTGGAGTACGAACCGAGCATCTTGCGCAGGCGCGTGGGAGCATGTTTCAGCCACAGAAACTGTACGTAGTGTCCCGGGTACGCCTCGTGGATGCTGATAGCAGTCAGGTTGTAGCGATTGAACGCACGCAGGTGTGCTTCTACGTCCTCCGGCGACCAGTCGGGCGCAGGCAGAGTAACGTTATAATACGCCTCCGTCGCTACCTCCTCGAAAGGACCCGGCGTGTCCATGCTGGCGAAGGTCAGCTCGCGCATGAACTCAGGCGTCTCTTCCACCCGACAACGCACGTCGGAAGGGATGGTCACTATCTCGCGGTCGATGCAGAACTGCCGCAGTTCCTCCAGCATCTGCTGGGTGAAGGGGATGAGCTCTTCTGCAGTGGGGTGGTCTTGAGCTATCTCGTCGAACACCTCGCGTGGGGAGCGGTGCGGGTCTATCTGTGCGGCGGTCGCTACGAACTCTTCCTGCAGCCGTTGCAGTTCGCGCTTGCCGATGTCGATGAGCTTTTCCAGAGGCATTTCCACCCCTTCGCCCCATTTCAGACGCAGGCTATAGTGCCGTTCACCGATGGCGAAGGGATGTTCTGCGCGAGGGAGCACCTCTTCCTCCAGCCATGCCGCATAGGCGCGATAGGTGTCGATCACCTCACGGTTGACCTCCTCGAACTCGTTCCAGAGAGAGGTGTCCTTCACCTCGCGGAAAGCGGCGGGCAACGACCTTTCGTAAAAGCCTATGGTCGCCTTCACCTGCTGAATGGCGATTTCCGTCGGCTCGCGGGCGGGCTCGGTGAGCTGGCGGCGGGCGTGAGCGAACGTGGTCGGTGCCTGCTTGAGGCGTGCAATCACCGCTTTGAACCGCTCCTCCGGTGGAGCAAAGGACCGCTTTGCCAGGACAAACACCCCACCCACGACCAGACTGTTGGGTGTGTCGGGGTCATGCGTCCAGCTGCGCCACGATTCGAGGTCAATCAGCCGGTGGCGTATTTCCCCTTCCAGCAGCGCATAGTCCAGCGCGCGCTCCGGACTCAGCTGCTCGCGCGGGATGGACTGCATCTCCCTGAAGAAGCTGTACAGGGCGCGTATCTCCGCATCCCGTGCAGATTCGGAGTAGTCGTATACCTGATGGTCGTAGGTATGTACGCCCAGATAGGTGGCCATTTCCGGGTAGCGCTGCAGGGTCATCTGTGTCAGGCGGTCCGCCAGCGCATCCCAGCGTGCGTTCCAGTTGTCCGACATGGTGCTACCTCCGAAGAATGCTGCGTTATACTTTATCCGACGGCGCAAAGCGTTCCTCTTTCCGCAAAGAGCCTGTGCAAGGGTGAGGCATCACACCTTCCGTCGCAAGGATGCATCCGAAACGCGCTTCGAGGTATCTATCGTATAGGGAAGAGAAATTCTGTACGAGGTGAAGTCCATGCACCGAATCATTGCTCTGTTGTTCACCATATTGCTGCTGACCATCACCGCCGTAGCGCAGTTTGCGCCGCCGAAGGACGCGCTGAGCGTACAGGCGACGGCATCAGTGAAACAGGTCGTGCCAGGGAAGCCTTTTCAGATACTGGTGACGTTGAACATCAAACATCCCTACCACGTGAATGCCAACCCGGCGAGCGAGAAGTTCCTGATTCCTACCAGTGTGACGATAGACCCTGTACCGGGTATCACCTTCGCTGCTCCCCAGTATCCGAAGGGCTTGCTGCGCGAGTTCGCTTTCACCGGAGGCAAGAAAATCGCCGTTTACGAGGGCAAGGTGGTTGTGCGTGTTCCTGCTACGCCCTCTCAGGGTCTGAAGTCGGGCGAAGTCACCGTTCGCGGCAAGGTGAACTATCAGGCGTGCGATGACAAGTCCTGTTATCCTCCTGGGGATGTGCCCTTTACGTTGAAACTCAAGGTGGGCACCGCTTCCGCCAGCGCGGCGACGGAGGAAACACAGGCAGTGGCACAGGCGGGCGAAACCTCTCCGGCAGATGGCTCGGCGGGCACGCCTGCCGCGGCAGGAAGCTTCTCTTCCACACCGGGGGGAGCATATCTGCAGAAACTCCAAGACCTGTTGAACACCGGGCGATTTGCCATCGCTCTGCCTATCATCCTGCTGCTGGGGCTTCTTTTGAACCTGACGCCCTGTGTGTATCCGCTGATTCCCATCACCATCTCCTTTTTCAGCAGGCAGACCTCCGGCAGTTCGGGGCGCACTTTCGGACTGGCTCTGGTCTATGTGTTCGGGATGGCGTTGATGTACGCCGCGCTGGGCACGGCAGCAGCGGCATTGGGAAAGACTTTCGGGTTCCAGTTGCAAAACCCCTGGGTGTTAGGTGGGTTCGCAGTGATACTGGTGGCACTGGCGTTGAGCATGTTTGGAGTGTATCAGTTGCAGTTGCCCGCCGGTCTGCGGAACAAGGCGCGCCTGCGCGAAGGCTGGCTGGGCGCGTTGTTGATGGGTTTGCTGGTGGGTGTGGCGGCAGCGCCGTGTGTGGGTCCTGTGGTGGTTGCTCTGGCAGCGGTGGTGTCCGGCACAGGCAACGTGCCTCTGGGCTTTCTACTGTTTCTGACGTTAGGAATCGGCCTGGGCATTCCGTATATTGTGCTGGCGATGTTCTCGGGAGCGATCCGACGCCTGCCTCGCAGCGGTGAGTGGATGGTGGCGGTGGAGCATCTGTTCGGCTTTGCACTGATTGGCGTAGCGATATTCTTCCTCAGCCCCATCCTGCCTGCAGCAGTTTATAAGTGGCTGATGTTTGCCTTCCTAGCAGGTGTGGGGGTGTACCTGGTAGCCATCGACCAGCTGGCGAAGACGGTACGCGCTTTCTTCTGGTTCAAGCGGCTGCTGGGCGTTGCGCTTGTAGCGTGGGCGGTGATGATTGCACTGCCCACACAGAAAGCGGAAAGCGCTCACATCGCTTGGCAGCCCTACAGTGAGACGGCGCTCCAGCAAGCCATCGCCGAGCGCAAGCCGGTGGTGATTGACTTTTACGCCGACTGGTGCTTGCCTTGCAAAGAGCTGGAGGCAAACACTTTCTCGGACCCGCGCGTGGCGCAGGCGTTCGAGGGCGTGCTGGCGCTGAAGGCTGACCTGACGCGCGACGATAGCCCTGCCGTGCAGGAGTTGAAAAAACGCTTCGGGATCGTCGGCGTACCCACGATTGTCTTCCTGGACGGCTCCGGGCAGGAACACAAAGCGCTGCGCCTGGTACAGTTCGAACCGCCGGACGCTTTCTTGAAGCGGATGGCACAATTCCATTCGCTGGCGACACAGACAGCGAAGCGATAGGGAGAGGTACGATGCAACGGTTCGGTTTCTGGTTACCTGTGGTGGTCCTGCTGGCGGTTGCCGGCGTGCTCTGGCTGGCTCGCGAGAGGATGCCCTTAGAGGTGGCGCGCGTCTTGATGACAGTGAGCCTGGGCGTGGCGGGAATACTCCTGCTGCGCAGACGCGGCGCGCATACGATGCTGGGATTCGTGCTCATCATGGCAGCACTGTGGATTGCACAGCCCGGCGTACTGGCGGGGAAAGGACAGGTGACCCTGCTGCCTGCGAGCAAAGCGGCTATTCAGCAGGCTGTCGATGAGGGCAAGCCGGTGATTCTGCTGTTCAGTGCGGACTGGTGCCCGTTCTGCCGTCAGCTCGAGAGGGAAACCCTGACCGACGGAGAGGTGGCCCGCCTGGCGAAGCAGTTTGCGGTTTTCCGGGTGGACATGACCTCCAGCACGTTACCCCCCGAAACGGCGGAACTCGCCAGGAAGTACGGCGCAGAGGGTCTGCCCACCGTCGCGTTTCTCAGCAAGCGTGGCGAGTGGGTGAAAGAGCTCACGCTGGTCGGCTACGAACCACCACGTGCATTCGCCAGCAGGCTGAAGACGCTGTTAACCCAGCAGGAGTAAATGGGGCGATGGCTATCGCCCCAGGACCTGCACCATCACGCTCCGCTGACGAGGGCGCGTGTCGAAATCGATCAGCACCACCTGCTGCCACGTGCCCAGCGTCGCCTGCCCCTGCACAACCGGGATGGTGAGGGAAGGACCCAGCAACGACGCACGCACATGCGCGTGTCCATTATCATCGCCCCAACGAGCCTCGTGCGCGTAGGAGGCTTGAGTGGGAGCGATTGCCTCAAAAGCTCTCTGCAGGTCACTCACCAGCCCCGGCTCAAACTCCATCGTGGTCAACCCTGCGGTAGAGCCTATCACGAACAGGCTGACGATTCCTTCCTGGATACCGCTTTCGCGCACCGCTGCCTGCAGTTCTGAAGTCAGGTCTATCGTGTGCCCGTTGCCCCGGGTTTCCTTGCGGATGGTGGTATGGAACACTTTGCAGGTATCCACCGCTGTTTCCTCCGTTGTCGTGATGCCAGCTACAAGCTACCATGCTCGGCAGGGGATGTCAACCTCGGCAGCCTCATCCTCGCCGGGTGTACGATTCACAGGAACCTCCTGCATCCTCTGCGAAGTGTATGCCAAACATGGACGAAGGAGTGACGGCAATGCGCAGGACAAAATGGTGGCGAACGGTACTGACCCTCAGTGTATGTGTCATCGGCGTCGGTTTTCTCGTGCGAGCGGTGCTCTCTAAACTGCAGCCGCCGGTGAAGAAGCAAACGGTCATGGTGCCGATGCGCGATGGGGTGCGTCTGGCAACGGATATCTATTTCCCTGAAGGGGAGGGACCCTTCCCCGTGATCCTGTTGCGCTCCCCATACGACCGCAAGCTGGGCGAGGGAATCGCTCAGGACGCGGCACGCAGGGGATATGTGATGGTTGTTCAGAACACACGCGGGCGGTTTGGCTCAGAAGGGGAGAACCTGCCTTTTGAAACCGATGGCTGGGGCAAGCTGCGTGACGGCGAGGACACCGTAGAGTGGATAGCCCGTCAGCCCTGGTGCAACGGCAAAATCGGCACGTGGGGCGGTTCTGCGCTGGGCATCACGCAGTATCTGCTGGCTGGCACTGGCACGAAGAAGGTGACCGCTCAACATATCACTGTCGGGGCACCCAGCCTGTACCATGGTGTGGTGTATTGGGGCGGTGTGTTCCGCAAAGCGATGATTGAGGACTGGCTGCGCATCAGTGCTTTTAGCCCCGACGCGCTGCGCATCTGGACATCTCACCCTACCTACGACGCCTACTGGCGTGAGCGAGATATGACTACCCGCTACCGCTACACCCATGCACCCGCCATCCACATCGGCGGCTGGTACGACATCTTCGCGCAGGCAACGATAGACGCCTTCGTCGGCATGCAGACACAGGGCGGGCAGGGTGCACGCGGCAAACAGAAGCTGCTGATAGGACCCTGGACGCATGGGGTGTTTCAGGAAAAAGCGGGGGAACTGACCTTTCCCAACGCCAAGAATCCGCCCGGAAGCGCGCACGACATCTGGAAGTGGTTCGACCACTATCTGAAAGGGGTGGACAACGGCGTAGACCGCGAGCCTGCGGTGACCTACTATGTGATGGGCGACGTGACCGACCGCAATGCTCCCGGCAACGAGTGGCGCACCGCCGACAGGTGGCCTCCTGTGAATGCCACGCCAACCCCCTTCTACCTGCATCCAGACCGCTCGCTCTCCGTGCACAAGCCCGAAGAGGGCGGCATGCTGAGCTATACCTACGACCCCAAAGACCCTGTGCCAACGGTGGGCGGACCACGTCTGACCCTGCCCGCCGGAGCGATGGACCAGCGTCGGATAGAGAGCCGTCCCGATGTGCTCGTGTTCACCAGCGAACCGCTGCGGGAGCCCGTAGAAGTCACAGGCAGGGTTCGGGTAATCCTGTGGGCTTCCAGCGATGCACCGGACACCGACTTCGCGGCCAAGCTGTGCGACGTATATCCGGACGGACGCTCCATCAACATCTGTGAGGGCATTCTACGCGCCCGATTCCGGGAAGGGTTCTCTCGCGAAAAGCTTCTGCAACCGGGCACATCCTATCGCTTCGAGATAGACCTGTGGAGCACCAGCATTGTCTTCAACAAGGGGCATCGGATTCGGGTGCACATCACTTCAAGCAACGCCCCAGCCTTTGACCCCAACCCGAACACTGGGGAGCCTTTCCGCGCTAGCGAACGCACCCGTCCGGCACACAACACCATCTATATGGATACCAAACGTCCCAGCCATATCCTGTTACCAGTGGTACAGAGAAGCCGATAATGCATCACAAACACTCCCCGGCAGCTTGGTGCCGGGGAGTGCGGAGGTGCCAGGTAAGATGAGAGTGTTTCAGGAGTACTCGGCTGGACCGGGTTGTGCGATCAGCACCAGCAGAGTGTAGAAAACCAGCGCGCCTATCAGGTAGAGCGCAAACACCACCTGCACCGGTAGTTTGGGCAGGCGAATGGGAACAATCTCTACGGTCATGTCGTCGGGCGAAACGACCGGGCTGTTTGCTGCCGGTAGGGCGTTCAGCCCCTCGGAAGTATCTCCAGCTTGGCTCAAGGTAACGGATGGGTTGGTTTCTGCCGGAGTGTTCCAGCTATTCACCAACGCGACCAAAGGATGGTTCTTCAAAACGTCCTCGATGACCACTGCCCGTGCTGGTAAAACCGCTCCCAGCACTGCCAAAAGCACGATAACACTGACCAACCCGATGGCTCTTCTCATGGTTGCACCGCCTTTCGCAAGGTTGAGACGGTAGTCTTACAAATCCTGTAGCATCTTCATATTACCATAACAAATTCACGTTTCGCAAGTGTATAGAAACGAACGCTCTCTTGGGAAGAGTGAAAAAGGGGCAGGACGCCCTGCCTGCCCCCTATGCGCCAGCTACGCGCGGCGTCGTTTGATGCCCACCAGCGCAAGCACTCCGCCCGCCAGCACCGCGACGCTCGCCGGTTCGGGCACGACGTGGATGGCGAAGTTGTCAATCCAAACCACATCCGCCCCCGACCCCGACGCGGCATCGTGAGACAGCAAGATGCCCCAGCCGGTAAGCGTGGTGATCCCGTTGATGGGGATACCGTTGTCCACCATCACCCCGTTGTACCAGGAGTACGCCTTTCCTTTGTTGAAATCCCACATCATCTGGAGCGTAACGTACTGGTCAAAGATGGTGGGAGTGGAAGTGGCGCCGGGGTTCCAGCCAAACGGATGGGTGGCGTTCGACAGGTCCCACTGCAAGCCGTAGGTCGGCTCGCCGTTATCGAACCAGTACCACCACAGGTTCTGTTTTTGCTGGGGTCCGATGCGGTAGATATCGAAGGTGACGATGACCACCTTCCAGCCAGCAGCCAGCGGGTCGGGGATTTCACGCGCCATCAGCGAATAGTCGCCCTGGCTGTCCCCTACTTCCAGGCGTACCGCCTGCCCACCGAATACTGGTTCGGGGGAGACAACCACTCGTGCAGTGTCCCCGGAGGTGCCGCCTCCCTCGCTGATCCAGCCGTCCTGTCCGTTCAGGACGCCAGGAACGAAGGTCGGTGCCTCGAAGCCCTTCGAATCGTACCATGCCAGCTGTGCTTGCGCCGCGACGGTCGCCAGCGCCATCACCACAACTGCCGCCAGAAACAGACGAATCTTCATGATACTGCCCTCCTTTCCTGGCACGGCATGAAGTACACCTTCAGTATAAATGCCTGTGCCAAAAAGTGCAACAGGTATTCTTGCGGGGTTTTGACTTTTTCGGAAACGCGAGTTAGAATTGGGATAGTTTGCTGGAAAGGAGGGAAATCCGATGAGGTGTCTTTTGATGCGCCTCTGGTGGGGCTTGGTGGCTCTGGGGTGCCTGGCGTTACCAGCGCTTGCTCAAAACGGCATGATCCGTCTGCAAGAGGCTCCTGCAGCCGCTTCGCACGTCGAGGTTTCGCCCGACAACCGGTGGATGGCTGTTAGCAGCGTGTGGTCTTCCGAAACAGGCGTATACAGTTTGTCCGAACGCCGTCTGGTGCGTGTTCTCATCGGGCGGGCACCTGTGTTCGTGGGAAACCGCCTGATCGCGCTGGATACCGCTGAAGGAGTCGTCTTGCGCGATGTGCCCTCTTTCCGCCCCGTTTATCGCCTCCCGACCAACGGACTTTTGCAGGCATCGCGGGACGGACGATGGCTCCTCGTCTATCGATACGCCAGGTGGGAGCAGTTCGCTGAGCTGTGGGAACTGACCCCTCCACAGCGACGTTTAAGCCTGACACTACCTCTTTACCGCAGCACGGTCACCCTCTCTGCGAACGGACGCTACCTGTTTGAAGGAAGATATATGGACAACTATAGCACGGAGGTTACCGTGCGGGCGCTACCGGGGGGGCAGGTGGTGCGGCGGTTCCGCGTGAACGCCTTCGGTTTGCTCGCAGCATCACCTTCTGGAGACCGGATCGCTTTCGCCATGCCCATGCAGGTGAATGTTTACCGCGTGGCGGATGCACAGCTGCTGTACACGTTCACGGACGTCGGCTCATGGGAGTTCACCACGCTGCGCTTCAGCCCGGACGGCAACTATCTGGCAGGTGGGTATGGACTGAACTACGAGCAAGGTGCATGGCGTTTGTGGCGATTGACGGACGGCGCACAGATAGCGGGTGAGAACTATCCCTGGTCCTCAGAAAATGAAGTGTGGACAGTAGCCTTCTCTGGCGACGGCGCCACGCTCTATGTATCTTTTCCATCACGGATAAGTGTGGTAGATGTTTGCTCGGGCGTCGTGCTGGATGAGTGGCGTACTTCGAAAGGAGCGATGATGCTCGGCTTCCTCTCCAGCGAGGAGCAAGTCACGGTTGCGGATGAGCAGAGCGTGCGTTTTTACGCCAGTGCGGACGGCTCCCTCGTTCGCCAGGTGGACGTGCCTGAAGGTCGCCCCTTCGCGGCTGCTATCTCTGGGGATGGAAGCACTTACGCTGTCTACAGCGGTTATGAGGGCGGCATTGCCGTTTTCCATCTACCAGCAAGTGGTGCTGCCATTCCCTTGCTGACCATACCGCTGTTTCCGCTCAGCGATATCGATGAACCTCTGAGGATGCGTTTGAGCGAAGACGGTTCCGCCCTTTTTGTGTGGGACGACTCGGGCAAGGTTCACCGTATCCGTATCGCCGATGGTACCATTTCCACGCTGGCGCAAAGTGCGTACGGCTTCGACATCACACCAGACGGTTCTATACTGGTCACGCAAGAGGACGTGTTGACCGTGCGTCGTGTCGCGGACGGTGCCATCCTGTACACACTTCCTCGCGTGCGATGGTTCGGGGTAGTGCAGGACGGTCAACGGTTAGCAACAGTGCTGGTAGACGCAGTGTATAACATCTATCGTGTATCCCTGTACGATTTGCCGACAGGCGACTTGTTGCGCTACACCAGCCTCCTCCTGTCGCGCGACCCGACAGACCCGCAAGGTGCTTCGGTCAGCGTGTCTCCTGATGCGAAGGTCATTATGACCACACGAGGCAGTCAATCCAGCTGGCGAGAGACCATACTGTATCGTTGGGACGACCCTCATCCGCGGTTGATTACCCTCTGGCGCGGTAGCAGTGCCCCTTCCAACCTGACCTTCTCTCGCAGCGGTCGCTACGTCGTTGTTGGTTCGGTCATTCAGCGCGGTTTCTCTGATAAGGTCGGGGTATCGGGCACAGTGGTATTGAACGGATGGTGCGGGCTGTTCCCCGAACATCTGCGCTACACCCTGCGCGATGCGTTGACGGCTGAGGTGCTGGACGAGGGTACACTGCACGTGACCAATGTGCCTGACCTGGCGACAGGCACATTTACCCTGCCCATCCCTGCCGATAGAGACCCTGCCAGCCTCCGTCTCACCATCGGGGGCAGTCCCTTTCTGAAGCACACTGTGCTGGTCTCGGAGATTTCTGGGGGGTGGTCACCAAAGCCTGTGTCTCTGCTGATTGGTGACGTGGACGGCGATAACGAGGTCACCCTGTTGGACTTCGGCAGGATGGTGGCGGCGTTTGGCAGATTCGCCGGTGAAGAAGGCTACGACATCGATGCCGACCTGGACGGCGACGGCGAGGTCAGCCTGTGGGACTTCAGCTGGCTGGTAGCCCACTTCGGTATGGTGGGAGACGAGTAGCTTCTCCTTGTTTCCAGAGCACCATCCAGGGGGGAAACTCTCACATTGCCTTCACTCCAGCGTAGGAGGGAGGTTCTCTCCCCTCTCCGTGTGGGAGAGGGGAGAGGGTGAGTTGCACTCTTGCTTACTTATCCACCGTCACCGATACCTTGTCCTTAATCGCCACCTGCGCGGCAGCGAGACGGGCAATCGGCACGCGGAACGGCGAGCAGGACACGTAGTCCAGCCCCACCTCATGGCAGAACTCGATGGACGATGGCTCGCCACCGTGCTCGCCACAGATACCCAGCTTGATGGTGGGGTTCACCTTGCGGGCATCCTCTACGCACATCCGCATCAGCTTGCCCACGCCCTTGCGGTCCAGCTTCTCGAACGGGTTGGCGGGCAGGATGTCCATCTCCACGTATTTCTGCAGGAACTTGCCCTCCGCGTCGTCGCGGCTGATGCCGAAGGTAGTCTGCGTGAGGTCGTTGGTGCCGAACGAGAAGAACTCGGCGTGCTGTGCCACTTCATCGGCGGTCAGAGCGGCGCGCGGAATCTCAATCATCGTGCCGAACTTGTAGTCGATATCCGCACCCGTTTCCTCGATTACCGCCTTGGCAACCGCCTCGAGCTTCTCGCGCACGAACACCAGCTCGTTCACGTCGCCTACCAGCGGGATCATAATCTCGGGATGCACGTCGATACCCCGCTTCTTCACCGCGACCGCCGCCTGCAGGATGGCGCGCACCTGCATCTCCACGATTTCGGGGAAGAGGATGGAGAGACGGCATCCGCGCAGACCCAGCATCGGGTTGAACTCGCGCATACCCTCAATCGCCTCCAGCAGGTGCTCCTTCTCGGCAAGCAGACCCTCCAGCGCCTTGCCACCCAGTGTGTTTACCGCCACGCGCAGCTCGGTCACCTCGCGCAGAGTCTGCTCGTAGCTGGGCAGGAACTCGTGCAGCGGCGGGTCGATCAGGCGGATGGTGACGGGGCGTCCTTCCATCACCTCGAAAATGCCCTCGAAGTCCTTCTGCTGTACGGGCAGGAGCTTCGCCAGAGCGGCGCGACGTTGCTCCTCGGTGCGAGCCAGAATCATGTCCTGCACGACGGGCAAGCGGTCTTGCTCGAAGAACATGTGCTCGGTGCGGCACAGACCGATACCCTCCGCGCCGAACTCCACCGCCTGCTTTGCGTCGCGCGGGTTGTCGGCGTTGGTGCGCACACCCAGCTTGCGTCGCTCGTCCGCCCACTCCAGCAGCTCGTGCAGTTCGTCGGTGAACATGGCTTCCACCAGCGGCGCCTGCCCAAGGATGACCTCGCCCGTGGAACCGTTGATGGAAATCCAGTCGCCTTCTTTCACCGTGATGCCGTTGGTGCTGAACTCGCGCTTGTTGAGGTCGATGGAAATGGCTTCACAGCCCGCCACACAGGGGATACCGAAGCCACGAGCCACCACCGCCGCATGGCTGGTCATACCACCGCGAGCGGTCAACACGCCCTTCGAAGCGAGCATCCCGTGAATGTCGTCAGGCGTGGTTTCGGGACGCACCAGAATAACCGGCTCACTCTGTCCGCGCTCCGCAGCAGTGTCGGCGTCAAACACCGCCTTGCCTACCGCCGCGCCCGGTGAGGCAGCCAGCCCCTTGGCGATGACCTCCACCTTCGCCTTGGGGTCAATCTGCGGGTGCAGCAGCTGGTCGATGTCGCCGGGCTTCACGCGCAGGATGGCTTCGTCCTTGCTGATCAGCCCTTCCTTCGCCATATCCACCGCGATTTTGACCGCTGCCAGCGAGGTGCGCTTGCCCACACGGCACTGCAGGATGAACAGGCGGTTCTTCTCCACGGTGAACTCGATGTCCATCATGTCGCGGTAGTGGTTCTCGAGCAGCTTGGCGATTTCGTCAAACTGCTTGTAGATTTCGGGGTTGATGGACATCAGTTCGTCGAGGTGCATGGGGGTGCGGATACCCGCCACCACGTCCTCGCCCTGCGCGTTCACCAGATATTCGCCGTACAGCTTCTTCTCGCCGGTAGCGGGGTCGCGGGTGAACGCCACACCGGTTCCCGAGTCGTCGCCCATGTTACCGAACACCATCGTCTGTACGTTGACGGCGGTACCCAGGTCCCAGGGGATGCCCTCACGCTCGCGATACACCTGCGCGCGCGGGTTGTTCCACGACTTGAAGACCGCCTCAATGGCCAGCTGCAGCTGCTCGAAAGGCTCCATGGGGAAGTCCTTGCCGGTCTCCTCTTTGACCAGCTTCAGGTAGTCCTCGCACATCTGCTTGAGCGCGTCGGCGGGCACTTCGGTGTCCTGCGTCACACCCAGTTTCTTCTTGTACTCATCCAGAATCTGCTCGAACTTGTGCCTCTCCACGCCCAGCACGATGTCGGAGAACATCATGATGAACCGGCGGTAGGCGTCGTACGCAAAGCGCGGATTGTTCGACTGCTTGATCAAGCCTTCCACCGTCTGGGCGTTGAGACCCAGGTTGAGGATGGTATCCATCATACCGGGCATCGAGAACTTCGCCCCCGAACGGACGGATACCAACAGGGGATTGGCAGGGTCGCCGAATTGGCGCCCCATGCGTCTTTCCACTTCCGCCATTGCGGCGCGCACTTCGTCCATCAAACCCTCGGGGAACTTGCCGCCGCTGCGAAGGTATTCCATACACACTTCGGTGGTAATCGTGAATCCCGGAGGAACTGGCAGACCGATGTTGGTCATTTCCGCAAGGTTTGCACCCTTGCCGCCCAGAAGGTCGCGCATCTGGGCGTTGCCTTCCTCGAAGAGGTACACACGCTTCTTCGCCATATCCTTCCACCCGTCATAGAGAGTTTTGCGTCGCCTGTCGGCGAACAGAGCGATGCGCCACATCGCCCTTATATAGGATAACACATTTTTGGTGCAGGTCAAGGGAGATTGGGAGTATTGCAAGACAAACACACCGCCCCGCGGGGTGACGGGACGGTGTGTTCGGGTAGGGCGGACGGGATGGGGTTATCGGGCAGTTAAGACAGTGGTGCCGTCCTCGGCACGCGAAATCTCCAGTTTCAGTTCCGCCGCCACTTTGCGTAACATCTCGTCCAGTGCCACGCCGGTAGACCTCAAGTTCACGCGCGTCAGCGGGTCTGCCTCACCCACAAGCACCAGAGGCACCCTGTATGCCCGGGCGATGTGCGAAAGCGTCTCCTCCACCGTTTTTTCTTTCAACACCAGCACAGGCTTGGGGTCTGGTGACAAAAGCTCCGCAGGCAGCCACGCACGCAGCACACTGCCGTTGTCCCACGTCACGCGAACCTCCAGCACAGAGGTGTCTGGCGACATGGGCAATACCACCGGCATCTCTTTGGCAACGAGTCCGCTCCACACGGTCTGTGTTCCTGCTGTAATCTCCACCAATGTAGGCTGGAGAGCGTTCAGTTTCAGCATCCAGCGCAGGTCTCCCCGCTCCGCCCGGAACGGCTCGAAGCGCAGAGGCAGGATACTGGTTTTCACTGGCGTCACCGGGCTGCCACCACTGGACACCACGCTCAAAGCGATAGCATCTGTCTGCACGCTGTAAGACCAGAACACCAGCGCTATCACCGCCAGAACTGCTGCCGCTGCAAAAGCGAATCGCGGGCGCCATGCCAGTTCCCACCAGCGCAGGGCGGGTGCGGCTGGCACCCTCGCATGCACCTCCTGCATGATGCGGGAGTGCAGGGAAGCTGGCGGTTCCACGCGCTGTACCTCCGCCATCATCTGCCACAGTGCCCGAACGTCTTCCAGCTCGGCGCGGCAGGACGGACAACTGGCAGCGTGCTCCTCCATCTTCGCCGCCAGAGGAGGTGTGATGCTCCGCTCGATGTATGCCGATATCCATTCCCGAAACTGTTCACAATGCATGGTTCTCACACCATTCTTTCGCCGGCAGGCTCTTCGTTGCGTTTGACGACTCTATCTTCCGAAAAGTTCCCGCGAGGGTTCCAGAATCTCACGCAGCGCCAGCCGGGCGCGGTTGAGGCGGCTTTTGACCGTGCCCACCGGCAGGTTCAACATCTGTGCAATCTCTTCGTAGGAGAGGTTCTCGAAGTGGTACAACACGATGAGGATACGACGTTCCGGGGGGAGCTGCGCAATCGCCCGCTGCAAAACCTCTTCGCGTTCCTCCTTCTCCACCAGTTCCTCGGGACCCGGCGCAGTGTCCTCTATCTGGCGCGTCAGGGTATCGCCGTCCAGCTCCAGCTGCTCCTCTAACGACACATTCTGGCGTCCCTTCGACCGCTTGCGCATATCCAGAAAGGTGTTGACTACCACCCGATGTAGCCATGTGCCGAAATGGGCTTCGCCGCGAAAGGTGTGCAACCCCTGAAAGACGCGCACGAAGGCTTCCACCACCACATCGCTGGCATCGTCATAGTTGCCCGACAGGCGGTAAGCCAGGTTGTACGCTTGCCTCTCGTAGCGGCGCACCAGCTCGTCAAAGGCTTCGCGGTCGCCGCTACGGCATCGCTCAATCAGCTGGCGATCCTCGGAAGACGTCATCGTGTACCTCTCATGTGGAAGAGAGTGCGTTGCGCAATGCCTGCAGTTCTTCTTCGCTTAGCGGGTGAGAGGGTTGCCCCTGCCGCACGGACTTGGCGTAGACACGCACATCCGAACGACTGTAAACGCTCGTCAGGATGATACCGTTTTGCTGGGCGTCCAGCATCGCCAGCGAAAAACTCTGCTGCCCCCCGACATCCTCAAAGGCATCGTAACGCACCAGTCCCACATGCTGCACGCACAGAGGTATCCGCCCCTCCAGCGCAGAAACCCGCTGTTCCACCTGTCTCTGACGGGTATCCACCTCTTCCACCCGGGCAAGATGGTCCATCAACACCCTTTCCAAACTTGCTCCTGTCGCGCCTGCTGTCAACCGGTGCAGACGCCTGCTGAGCGTGCGCACCCGTACCAGCACCAGTGCCAGCACCAGCGCCCACAACAGTTGCAGAAGCAGGCACGCCGTCAGCCATGCCTGTACATTTTGTCCGACACTCTCCAGCACTCCCTGCCACAGGGACATGCTACCGACCTCCTCTTGAATGCGCTGTCCTCAAAGAGTATACTCAAGACGAAACCATTCGCACAAAGGGAGGCTCCGCCATGCAACCCGAACCCGCCGCGAAACCGGAACAGACGGCGAAACAACAACGCTGGTTGAGACAAGCCGTAGCTTTATTTGTCTTTTTGATTATCGCCTTCCTCTATCACAACTTTTTCACTCTGTCGGTGGTCAGAGGCAAATCGATGGAGCCGACTTTTCACGATGGACAGGTGATCCTGGTGGGCAAGGGGGGGCTGTTGTTCGGTGCCTTGAAACGAGGTGATGTGGTGGTGTTTACGCGCGAGGGGCAGCTGCTGGTGAAACGGGTGGTGGCTTTGCCCTACGAAACCGCCCCAGATGGTACCCGTGTGCCCGCCAACCATATTTACGTAGTCGGTGATAACCTGGAGGTATCGGAGGACAGTCGTACATTCGGTCCTATTCCTCTGAGCAGTATCATCGGCAAGGTATTATACTGAAACCAAGGAGGTTGCCTCGCATGTTTCGGTGCTGGATGGCTTTTATCGCGGTTTTCGTTCTCGCCACCGCGGCTCTTGCTCAGCCACAAACGGTGACCGCTATCCGCTTGTACGGTTCCCACGCCGACGGATCGACGGTGCTGCCCGCAGAGGAGATTCTCTCGGTGATGCAGACCCGGGTCGGCAGTGCGTTCGATGAGGAGCGGTTGCGTCAGGACGCGGAGGCTATTCAGAAGCTGTATGAGCAGAAGGGCTATCCGCTTGCGCGAGTGGTCGGGCTGGAACGGCAGCCGGACGGCACACTGGTTGTGCGTATCGCGGAGGGACTGATCCGCGGGGTGCGCGTCACGGGCAATCGGCGTACCCGCAGCAGTGCCATCTTGCGCAACCTGCAGCTGCGCCCGGGCGAGATTTACTCGCTGCCCAAACTACAGCGCGAGCGTGAGCGTTTGGGAAGGCTGCCTTATCTGAAGGAGGTGCAGGTCGCACCCGAACCCGCTGACGAACTGGGACAGGTGCTGGTGAACATCATCGTAGACGAGCTGAACACCGCTCAGCTGGCAGCAGCGGTGGGCTATACCTCACGGCGGGGATGGCTGGGCTATGTGCAGTTCTCGGACTCCAACCTGCTGGGAGGTGGTCAGAGCCTGCAGCTGCAATGGCAGCGTGGCACCTTTTTCTACGACGGCGGTCCCGAAGAGGGCGAGCAGCGCCAGGCATATCTGCTCCGTTACACAGACCCCTACCTGACCGATTGGGGACTGATAGTGGGTATCGCGGCATACAACCTGCAATCCGTATTCCGTCCCAGCTTCTCCCAAACCGACGTGACCCTGCGCACTTTCGAAAAACGGCGAGGGTACACGCTGTTGCTGGGCAAACAGTGGAGTGACCGCCTGCAGATCATGGCTACTTTCCGCAACGACGAGGTGGATTACGATGATGCGCCACCCTACCTGCTCTCTTTCGGGCAGAAGGTACTGAACCGCGGACGGGTGGTTGCGCCCGGCGTCCAGCTGGAGTACGATTCGCGCGATAACCGGATGGATCCCCGTCGAGGCATCTTCGTCTCTGGTGGGTGGGAATCGGCTCAGCGCTCGTGGGGCGGAGACTTTGCCTTTGACCGCGCCACGCTGGACGTGCGTGGCTACTGGCGTGCTCTCCAGGAAGGCACGCTCGCCCTGCGTGCAGTGGCTGGATTCGCCACGAAAGATTTGCCTCTGTCCGAAAGCTTCTGGCTGGGCGGTTTCGACCTGCGCGGCTACGAGTTCGACGAGTTTCGCGGCGACCGAATGGTGCTATTCAGCGGGGAGGTGCGCTTCCCCGTGCTGGAGGGTATCCAGGGAGTGCTCTTCCTCGATGCAGGCGACGCATGGAAACGGGGCGATAGTATTCGCCTGAACGCCGGCGCAGGCGTGGGGGTGCGCTTTTTCAGTCCACTTGGTGCGATTCGGCTGGACATCGCAGCGGGCAGACGCAAGGTGTTTACCTACGTCACGCTGGGACAGAGTTTTTGAGAGTCGTTTGCGTGCACCCGTTGCTCCCCTTGACAAATAGCAATGGCATGATGTATATTACATGGTGCAAACTCCGCCTGCTATGTGCGTGGGGGGATGCCCGAGCGGCCAAAGGGAGCAGACTGTAAATCTGCCGGCGGAATGCCTTCGGGGGTTCGAATCCTCCTCCCCCCACCATTCCCAAACTATCCGAAAGAAGCATAGCAGGAAGCGGTATGTTGTAACGTGAGCCCCCGTAGCTCAGAGGGAGAGCGCGTCTTTGGTAAAGACGAGGTCACGGGTCCGAGTCCCGTCGGGGGCTCCAGGAAAGGCGAAACCATCGGCTGCTCCGGTGCCGCACCCGTGCACGCGCGGACAGCCCCTGTTCAAAACGATTGGGAGGTTAGGACTCAATGGGCAAGCAGCGATTTGAGCGCACGAAGCCGCATGTGAACATCGGCACGATTGGTCACGTGGATCACGGCAAGACCACGTTGACGGCTGCCATCACGCGCGTTTTGGCGAAAGAGGGTTTGGCGGAATACCAGCCGTATGAGCGCATCGACTCGGCTCCGGAGGAGCGGGAGCGTGGGGTAACGATTAACATTTACCATGCGGAGTATCAGACGCCCAATCGCCACTATGCGCACGTGGACTGTCCGGGTCACGCGGACTACATCAAGAACATGATTACGGGCGCGGCGCAGATGGACGGAGCGGTTTTGGTGGTGTCGGCGGCGGATGGTCCGATGCCCCAGACGCGGGAGCACATTTTGCTGGCTCGTCAGGTTGGGGTGCCGTATATTGTGGTTTTTCTGAACAAGGAGGACATGGTAGATGACCCCGAGCTTCTGGAGTTAGTGGAGTTAGAGGTTCGGGAGTTACTGAGCAAGTATGGTTTTCCTGGGGACGAGGTTCCGGTGATTAGTGGCAGTGCGTTGAAGGTGATAGAGGCACCGGACGTGGACAAGAGTGATCCCTGGGTTCAGAAGATTTGGCAGTTGATTGAGGCGATCGACACGTATATTCCGACGCCTCAGCGTGACGTAGACAAGCCGTTCCTGATGCCGATAGAGGACGTGTTCACGATTACGGGTCGTGGCACGGTGGTGACGGGTCGTGTCGAGCGTGGGGTATTGCGTGTAGGGGAGCAGGTGGAGATAGTGGGCTTGCACCCGGAGACGCGCACGACGGTAGCGACCTCGTTGGAGATGTTCCGCAAGACGTTGGATCAGATACAGGCAGGGGACAACGCAGGGGTGTTGCTGCGTGGGGTAGACCGCAAGGAAGTGGAGCGTGGGATGGTGTTGGCGAAGCCGGGCAGCATCACACCTCACACGAAGTTTGCGGCGGAGATATACGTGTTGACGAAGGAGGAGGGCGGTCGCCACACGCCGTTTTTCAGCGGTTATCGTCCGCAGTTTTACTTCCGCACGACGGACGTGACGGGCACGATGAAGTTGCCGGAGGGTGTGGAGATGGTGATGCCCGGGGACAACGTGCGGATAGAGGTGGAGTTGATCGCCCCGATAGCGATGGAGGAGGGCTTGCGCTTTGCGGTGCGTGAAGGTGGTCACACGGTGGGCGCAGGCGTGGTCACCAAGATTATCGAGTAAGAGCAGGGAATAGCGATGGCGAGCAAGAACAAAGAAAACCGGATAATCATCACGCTGGCTTGCACAGAGTGTCGCTCGCGCAACTACACCACCACCAAGAACCGGATTAACGATCCGGACCGGCTGGAGTTGCGCAAGTACTGCCCACGCTGCCGCCACCATGTGGTGCACCGTGAGGTGAAGTAATGGATCAGCGCAGGGCAACCTGCGCTACCTGTGCAGGGGTGTAGCTCAGCCTGGTAGAGCACCGGTCTCCAAAACCGGCGGTCGGGGGTTCGAATCCCTCCACCCCTGCCATTTGTCTGTCAAATCGGAACGTTGAGAGAGAACACCGTGATGGGCATAGCGAAAACGAAAACCAAAGAAGCGGAACGGGCAAAGCCCGCCAGTTCGGGAGCGGGCAAGCCTCCGATTCGGAAAACACCCAGCTTCGAGCGCATCCGTCGCTTTCTGAATGACGTATGGATAGAACTGAAACGTTGTGAGTGGCCCACGCGCGAACAGATTGTTCGCTCTACCTTGATTGTGCTGGGATTTATCGCGCTGATGAGTGTGTATATTGGAGTACTGGACGCTCTGCTCTCGTGGGTCACACGAGCGCTCAGGCTGTTCTGAGGGTGTGCCATGCAAAAACAGTGGTATGCCGTACATACTTACGCCGGTCACGAGAATAAGGTCAAGACCGCTATCGAGCGGCGTGCAGAAGCTATGGGACTGCGCGACCGTATTTTTCGTATTCTCGTGCCCACCGAACAGGAGATGCGCACCCGCCAGGGCAAGAAGGTCACCGTCAGCCGCAAAATCTTTCCGGGCTATATTCTCATTGAGATGATCCTGGATGACCAGACCTGGTACCTGGTGAAGAGCACGGCGGGCGTGACCGGCTTTGTCACCTCGGGCGATAAGCCGGTGCCTCTTCAGGAGAAAGAGGTGGAAGCCATCCTGGAAACAGTGGAGGGCACACAAAAGAAGCCGCGTATCGCATGGCAGCCGGGTGAACAGGTGCGCGTAGTGTCCGGTCCGTTTACCGATTTTCACGGCACCATCCAGGAGGTGCTACCAGATAAAGAGAAAGTGCGCGTTCTCATTTCGCTCTTCGGGAGGGACACGCCCGTGGAGTTCGATTTCGAGCAGATAGAGAAAATCACGTAGCGCGCACGAAAACGGAGGGTTCACGTTGGCGAAAAAGATTCTGGCTGTGGTCAAGTTGCAAATACCGGCAGGCAAAGCGACCCCTGCCCCACCCGTAGGCTCCTCGCTCGGACCCTACGGTATTAACATGATGGAGTTCATCAAGCAGTACAACGAGCGTACTGCCTCGCAGATGGGTTCTATTGTTCCCGTAGAAATCACCATCTACGAGGACCGCTCGTTCACTTTTGTCACGAAGACACCGCCCGCTTCGGAGCTGCTGCGCAAAGCGGCGGGCGCCGACAAAGGCTCCTCGACTCCGAACCGTCAGAAGGTGGGCAAAATTACCATAGAGCAGCTGCGCGAAATCGCGCGCACGAAGATGCCTGACCTCAATGCGAACGACGAAGAGGCAGCGATGAAGATTGTGGCGGGAACCGCTCGATCGATGGGCATCGAAATCGTGCCCTCCTAGAGAGGAACACCCGTCGTCGTTCGGAAAAATGTCATTCTGAGCGCAAGTGAAGAATCTCACTCGTAGAGACACTCTGAGATGCTTCACTGACGCCCAACATGATAGGATGAGCAACAAAGTGTCATTCTGAAGCGAAGAATCTCCGCGATGCTGTTCTCAGCAGGACAATCTGTGGGAGGGGGTAACCCCCGAGAAAGAACACATACCACAGGAGGGACAGAACCATGCCACAGCATGGCAAACGCTATCTGGAAGCGAAACAGAAAATAGACCGCAACCGACTCTACGGAGTGCGTGAAGCACTGGAGCTGGCGAAGTCGCTGGCAAAAGCTGGTTTCGACGAGACCATCGATATCGCTGTCAATCTGGGTGTAGACCCCCGACACGGCGACCAGATGGTACGAGGTACCACCACCCTGCCGCATGGAACCGGTAAGAAGGTGAAGGTGGCGGTATTCGCCAAAGGCGATAAAGCGGAAGAGGCACTGAACGCCGGCGCAGACGTGGTTGGTGCGGAAGACCTGATCCAGCAGATTCAGCAGGGCTGGCGCGACTTCGACGTGCTGGTGGCTACTCCGGACATGGTTCCGCAGGTGAGCCGCCTGGGACGCTTGCTCGGTCCTCGGATGCCCAACGCCAAGTCGGGCACGGTCACCAATGATATCGATCGGGTAGTGCGCGACCTGAAACAGAGCAAGCGCGTGGCGTTCCGTGTGGAGAAAGCAGGTATCGTGCACATGCCTATCGGCAAGGCGTCTTTTGAGGTGGACCAGCTGGTGGAGAACTTCAGCGCTGCCCTCAACGCCCTGCTGAAGGCGCGCCCTGCAGCCGCGAAGGGACGCTATCTGCGCGGAATCACCGTCTCCTCTACGATGGGACCAGGCATCCGCGTGGACATGCAGGAGGCGCAGAAGCTCGCCGAGACCGCTGCGTAAGAGTTCTGGTCGCACACCGAGGCGCAAGGACGCTGAGAAGAAGATGAGTTCTCTCTGGGTGCTCTTTGCGTCTTGGTGTGCCTTCTCCTCGCCACATCTCTCGCACGCAAACACAAAGTCTCCTTTCAGGGCTCCTTCGGCAACAGGATAATCGCCCTCCTCCGGTGTATTCGTTCGAGGAAGCCAACAGGAGGTTCCATCTTACATGGCAACAGATGCTCTCACTCCCAAGCAACAGGCTATCTGGGCGCTGGAGCGCAAGCCCCCACGCCCCCACAGCAAAGTGCCCACCTTCGAACTGGAGTTCCAGTTGACGCAAGAGTTGCTGGGCAAAGAGTACCACCACTGGCATGAGTTCCAGAACGCGACCGCTGCGCAATGTGACCGCCTATTGCGCGAGAACGCAGAACTGTATATCGAGGTTGCCGAGAGGTTAGACTACAGTATCCTCATGATTGTCCATGCCCCCGATGATGATGGGTTAGGACACACCATTCGCTACATCCGCGACCTCGTGGGCGATAAGTACCTGCTGATTGCACACGGCGACGCCACCTTCGCCATCCCCACAGGCAGCGATATGGTGGAGGTGGCAACCGCCTTCTTCGAGCGCCCCGATGAGATGCACGACACGGCAAAGCGCAACGTGCAATGGGCGTTGCAACGGGGCAAGCGCCTGCGCGAAGAGTACGGCATTGACGGCTTCGCCCTGTGTGCCGATTACGCCTTTAATGACGGTCCTTTCCTCTCGCCGCGGATGTTCCGGCAATTTGTCACCCCCTATCTGAAGGAACTGGTGGCGGGATACCGCGCGATGGGGCTGTACGTCATCAAACATACCGATGGCAACATCATGCCCATTCTGGACCAGATTGTGGAAGCGGAGCCACACGGACTGCACTCCATCGACAGTCAGGCGAAGGATATGGACATCGCGAAGATAAAAGCGCTGGCAGGGGAGAAACTCTGCCTGCTGGGTGGGGTGCAGTGTAGCCTGCTGCAGACCGGTACGGAGGAGCAGATTATCCAGAACTGCAAATACGTGCTGAAACATGGAATGCCCGGCGGCGGATATGTGTACGCAACAACCAACGTGGCGTTCAAAGGGCTTCCGCTGGAACGTTATCTGCTGATGCTGGAGATGCGCGAACGCTATGGCTGGTACGACGAGCATGGCAACCCCTGTCCCGAGCTGTATCAGGGGGAGGTATAGTCAGAGTGGAAGAGAGTGCTGCTGCAGGAAAGACCGTTCGAATCCTTTATTTTTGAGGGAGGTGGTGGTATGGGAAATCACGTACGGTCCCAAGTATAAAGTTGCCTACATTCGTTTTCGAACAGCCGATGAACAGGTAGAGACCATCCGTTTGAGCGATGAGGTACTTGTGGACATCACTTCGGACGGAACGATCTGGCGCGTCGGTTCAATCCGCAAAGAAACTATGAGCAACTGTAAGGAGACAGAAAGATGAATGTCCGACACGATCAGTTTGAGCATCTCACGACCGATGCTGATTTTCCCGCTGCGGAGGATTTGCCACCGGTGAGGGAACTTCCCGATCCGTTTTTGCGCCCTGATGGGAAGCGTGTGACCTCGCCACGGGAGTGGAAATCGCTGCGTGAACACTGGCTCAAGCTGGTGCTGCACTACGAATACGGCGAGCTGCCTCCCCCACCGCGTGGGGTGCGTGCAGAGACTGTGGCAGAGACAGATCTGTCTGACCTGAAGGCGGTGCGCACCGAATACCGCCTGCACATCGAATCTCCTGTCCCCCTGAGCACGCGCCTGCTCCTCTTTCGTCCACGCTGGCGAGGGAAGATGCCCGTTATCGTGGACGGCGACCTCGGGTGGGGCGAGCCAACGGGGGAAATCGTCCGGGAAGTGCTCCAGCGCCATTACGTGCTTGCCTTCTTTGACCGCACGCAAATCGCTCCCGACAGCGCAGAGCGCAAGGGTGTTTATGAGGCATACCCCCATGACGAAGGTGGCAGGCTGGCAGCATGGGCATGGGGCTATCACCGCGTGATAGACTTTTTGCTGACTCAACCCTTTATCCATGCGAAGCGCATTGTGGTTACCGGACACTCTCGGGGTGGCAAGACTGCCCTGCTGGCAGGTGCCACCGATGAACGCATCGCCCTCACCGCCCCGAACAACTCAGGCTGTGGCGGTGCAGGGTGCTACCGTTACCAGGCACAGGGCAGCGAAACCATTGCCGACATCCTGCGCAACATTCCTTACTGGTTCCATCCGCGCTTTGCTCAGTTCATCGGCAAGGTGGAGAGGTTGCCGTTTGACCAGCATATCGTGAAGGCGCTGGTGGCTCCGCGGGCGCAGCTCAGCACCGAAGCGCTGGCGGACCTGTGGGCAAACCCTGAAGGCACACAGGTGACCTACCTCGCTGCGAAAGAGGTGTACCGCTTCCTGGGGGTGGAACAGCGCATCGGTATCTGGTTCCGCGAAGGTGGACACGAGCATTCGCTGGCGGACTGGCAGGCTCTGCTGGATTTCGCCGACTGGCAGCTGTTGAACAAACCGCCTGCTCGCGCTTTCGACAGGCTGGCTTTCCCACCCAGGGAAGGTATGTATTCCTGGCGCGCCCCGTAAACCGGCATCTTTCACACCAGCAAAAGTACGGGTTTTTTTCACAATGGTTGTCTTCCCATTGACGGAAGGAACCCATTTGTTTACAATGAGAGCAACAATCATTTTTTCAGGAAAGGAAGGGAGGTTCGCATGTTTCGCACTTTGCTGGTCACCGCTTTATTGCTGGGTGCCGTCGCAGTAGCTAACGCGCAGATTCGGGTTACGGCAACGCCTGTGCCAGCCGACCTGTTCCGTGGCAGCTTAACCCCCCAGATGGCTCCCGACTACAGCAACACCACCAACTCCACCGGCTTTTATTATCCCGGTGGAGCAGGGGCTATCGTGGCGGACGATGTGCATCGCACCACCAGCCTGCCGATTGGGCAGGTGTCGTTCGCCTATTACGCGCCGACCAGCGCACCTGATGTCACCCTCTACATCTATCAAAACAACGGCGACTTTAACTTGCCGGCTTCGCTCATCGCTTCGTATCCGCTGGGCACGCTGAACGGCTCCGGCGGGTGGATTTACACCATCACGTTACCGGCTCCTCTCACCGCACCGGCGGACCTGTGGATTGGCTTCTCGTTCAGTGCGGCGGATGCTGGGCTGCTTATCTACAACCCGCCGACAGTGGGTACCAGCCACGACCTGTTCACCATCAACAACGGCGGACCTTACTGGTTTGGCGGCAATCCAGTAGCCAACTTCTATCTGGAGACGGTTCCCGTACCCGAACCCGCCAGCCTGCTGGTGCTGGGTAGCGGAGTGGTGGGACTGCTGGCTCTGCGCCGACGACGTGCGTAGTTCCAGATGTCTTTGGCGAGAGGGTCACGCAGAGCGTGACCCTCTTTTTGTTTGGGAAGGGATACCCACCAGATATGCCGAATAGTTACCCTTGACATGGGGGGTGTTTCTCCTTATAATGACGCAGGGCTATGCACAGCGGTGCTCCGCGCATGAGCGACGAGGAACAGGCGAACCAGTACACCCTGCGATGGAGAGTGCATCTGTTACGTGAACAGCCGCAGAAGGCATGGTTGGCGGGAGCCATCATGCTGCTGGCGTCTGCTCTGGTAGGGGTGGCTTTTCGCAGTGCGGGAATGGGGTTGCTGGCACTGCTGTTGCTGTGGCTGGCCACACGCGATTACTGGCTGCCAGTACACTATGCGGTGGACGAACAAGGGGCGAGGGTGCGCTATCTGGGGGCAGGGTTTGACATCGCGTGGGAGCGCGTGAAATATGTGACCGTTACTCCTGACGGGGTGAAGCTCAGCCCTTTGCCGCCCCGTTCGCGTCTGGAACCCTTTCGCGGGGTGTACCTGCGCTTCGCGGGCAACCGTGACCAGGTGCTGGAGGCGATTGCCTTTTGGAGAGAATCGACCGCTGGCAAGAAGACGAACTGAGCGACGAAGAGCGCGACGCTATTCTGGAGCGTATCGCACAGGGGATTGTGCGTCGCGGGATGGCAGCTCCGGCAGTGCTGTTTCTGGAGCTGAACAAGCCCCTTTCTTTCGTCGCCAGCCAGTCGCTGATTGTGCTGACGCCGTTTCTCGCGCCTTTTGTGGGAATAGACAACGTGCATCGCTACAGCCGATTGCTGGAGAAGCGGGAGAACGTAGAGAGGCTGATCGAGCGCATCGAACAGTTAGAACACGAAAAGGAGCAGGAGCCATCTGATCATGCAACACGCCTTTGAGAAAATCTGGCCCGTGCTGATTATGGAAGTGTTGACGGCGACGATAATTATCTGGCGCATTCTATCGGCTCAGCGGGGCAAGGAGATGTTCATCCGACGTATTCCCGGTTTGAACGCCATCGATGAAGCGATAGGACGCGCTACCGAAATGGGACGTCCTGTGCTCATGGTACCTGGTATCGGCGGGTTTGGCATCATCGCCCTGCAGGCATTGAGTATCTTCAGCTATATCGCCCGTTCCACCGCCAGGTTCGGCAACCGCATCCTGATGCCTGTAGCAGACCCCACGGTGTATACCGTGGCGGAAGAGGTCATCCGTGACGCCTATCAGGCAGAGGGACATCCCGAACGGTTTGACCCCGATTCTATTCGCTTCCTTTCCGACCGCCAGTTCGCGTTCGCATCCGGCGTGGCAGGACTGATACAGCGCGAGAAAGTAGCCAGCTCCTTTATGTTCGGGGAGTTCTTCGCGGAGTCGCTTATCTTCGCCGAGACAGGCAATATGACCGGTGCGATACAGGTTGCCGGTACGACGCAGACGACCCAGATTCCCTTCTTCATCGCCGCGTGTGACTACACCATCATCGGCGATGAGTACTACGCCGCCAGCGCATATATCTCGCGCAATCCGACGATGCTGGGTAGCCTGGTCGGTCAGGATTTTGGCAAGCTGCTGATTACCGCGCTGTGCGTGGTGGGTTCGATGGCTGCAACGCTTGCCGCACTGAAAGTGCCGATGCTGGCGGATGCGGGCCAATGGTTCGTGGACCTGTTTCGCATTCGTTAACAGGGGGGTAACGGACGGTGCTAGAGCCGATAGTTCGCTTTTTCGGTCCCAAGCCGCCAGAGGTGCTGCCGTATTATGTGGCAGGGGCGGTTGTGTTGAGCATCCTGATCATCATCTTGCTGATGAACCTGCCCTCGCGCGCACGCAAGCCGCTTATCGCTACAGTCACTTTTCTCGCAGGGCTCTTTTACGCTACAGAGTTCTTCCTGCCGATAGACAAAGAGGGTAAGAACTTCCTGACCGACTATCTTGTGCCCGCCAGCAAGCTGGGCAGCTTGCTGGCAGGGATGACGTTGACCCTGGGCATCCTGAGCCTTTTGCGAGTGCATGGTCGTAATATCACGCGCTTGCGTAGCGGGTGGTACAACAGCCTCGCCTTGCTGGCAGCCATGACGGCGATGGTGGTGTTTGGTTTGATGGAGCGATACGGCAACAACCCAACCGCCAAGCAGGTGTTCAGTGTGCTGTTTGAGGGCATGTTGATTAACATGGACGCTACCATGTTCTCGCTTATCGCTTTCTACATTGTCTCAGCGGCATACCGCGCCTTTCGTATCCGCTCGGTGGAAGCCACCATCCTGATGGCAACGGCGTTTCTGGTAATGCTTGCGCAGGTGCCGGTGGGATTGGCTCTGACCGCCTGGATCCCCCGTGACAGTATGCTGGCTTCGCTGCGTCTGGAAGTGATGAAGGAGTGGCTGTTAACGGTGCTGAATGCGGCGGCGCTGCGTGCCATTGCTTTCGGATTGGGTGTAGGCGGACTTGCCATTTCACTACGTATCTGGCTTAGCCTGGAACGAGGGGCTTACTTCGAGAAGGAGATTTAGACGATGACAGGGGCATCGGCGAACTTTTGGGACAAGCTGCAAGCGATTGACCGTCGGATACTGTATCTGCTGTTGCTGATAGTGGTGATTGCGCCGCTGTTTCTGCCTATAAGCCTGCCGACGGTCACTATGCCCTCGACACAGAGGTTATACGACGCTATCGAGTCCATACCGCCCGGCGGTTTTGTGATCGTCAGCGCCACATGGAGTGGAGGCACGCGCGCGGAAAATATGCCGCAGACCGTCGCCATCTTGCGCCATGCCATGCAGCGAGGACTGCGGGTGGCAGTGTTCTCCTTCGATGTGCAGGGTAGCCAGCTATCGCTGGACATCGCTAAGCGACTTGCCGCTGAATACGGTTACGAGTACGGCAAGAACTGGGTTCACTGGGGCTTTCGCCCGCAGGTAGGCGTGGTGATGAAATCGATGGTGCGCGACATCCCGGGCACTTTTGACAAAGACTACCAGGGCAAGCCAACCAAGGATATGCCGATGATGCAGGGAATTAAGAACATCCAGAACGTGGATGCGATTGTGGAGATTGCTGCCTCTGGTATCTATGCGGATTGGATTGGGCTGGTTGTGGGTGCCAATCCCAAACTGAAGTTCGGGTTTTGTCCTACGTCCGTCATGGTACCGGAGACATATCCCTATCTGGCTTCCGGTCAGATTGTGGGAACGATGGAGGGAATGCGAGGCGCCGCAGAGTACGAGAGATTGCTCAAAAAACCGGGGTTAGCGACGGTGGGCATGGGCAGCATCTCGCTGGCGCACGTGTTGATCATGTTGCTGATTGTGATAGGTAACATCGGCTATTTCGCAACGCGAGCACGGAGGTCGCGATGATCGAACAGGTGTGGCAGGACTTTGTTGCGCGCCCGGGTGTGTACATCGGCGCCCTTTGTACCATCGGACTGATGACCCTGATCTACCGTGAAAATGTGGTCTATCGCTTTTTTGAGCACATCTTCATCGGCTTGGCTGCAGGTTTTTCTATCGTGGCGCTGGTCAAAAATATTCTCGACCCGTTCCTGTACCAGCCGGTGTTCAAGAACGGCGAGTGGTACTGGACGTTCGTGTTTATGTTCGGACTACTGTTCTATTTCATCCACAGCCGAAAATACAACTGGCTCAGCCGTCTGCCCATCGGCTTCCTGATGGGCTTCTCGGCAGGGCAGATTTTCCAGATTTTTTCCAACACTTACCTGCCACAGCTGTCGAATTCGTTCCGACCGCTGTATGTTGTGACGGAGAACGGTTCGTTCGATTTTGCGAAGAGCTTGAACAATCTTATCTTCATGGTAGTGCTCGTCACCGTCATGAGCTACTTCTTCTTCTCCTTTGAGCAGAAGAGCAAAGCGATCCGTAACTCGGCGCAGTTCGGACGCTGGGTGATGATGGTGGCGTTCGGCGCGATTTTTGGAACAACCATTATGGCACGTATGGCGCTGCTGTTTGACCGGATGTACTTTATCTTTAGCGACTGGCTGAGACTGGTGCAGTAACAGTCTTTCAGGTGCAATCTCCGGAGGGGGGCACGCTCCGTCGTGTGGTTCAAGAATCATACCTGTCTTCCGAACCCCTCCCTGAGGGAAATGGGGTGGGGAAGAGGCTGGTTGTACCTTGCCTTTCTGGGGGCGACGCTCGTTCTATGGGTAGCAGGGGGCGCTCGCGCCGATACCACCCTTTCCATCGAACTGCCCATCCGCCCGCCGGAGCCACCCCGCTCCACACCATCGCGCAGTAGCCCTCCGCCCGGCAGAACAGAATCCAAACGCCCTCAAGCCATTGGGCGGTTAGGCGTGACCGTCAGCCCTGCTCCCATCTACGCGATGCGGAGCACACGCAGCAGGTTGTATGCTCGCTGTGAAACCCTGACGTATCTCGCGGTGACCCATGAAGCCGGGGCGTGGTACGGCGTGTTGATGGCGGACGGCAGCGTGGGCTGGATTCCGCGCCAGCATGTGCGTCTTCTGGACTACGAAGTACTACCTGCTAACCCCACAGCAACGGGTGTACTGGGTGAGCGCATCGTGCAAACCGCCCTGCGCTTTCTGGGCATCCCTTACCGCTGGGGAGGTACCTCCTACAACGGGCTGGACTGCTCGGGCTTCGTGCAAAAGGTGTTCGCGCTCAACGGTATCCGGTTACCGCGTCTGGGCAGACATCAAGCACAGGTTGGCACACCGATCCCCGACCTGTCGATGCTGCAGCCGGGCGACAGGCTGTATTTCCGCTCCAGCAAACAGCCCATTGCGCACACAGGAATCTACATCGGCAACGGCTACTTTATCCACGCTGCTAGCAGCCGTGGTCGCGTGGCAATAGACCGCATCACTGACCCCAAATACCTGAAGACGCTCGTTGGCATCCGTCGGTAGAGAAGCGGTGTGGGTAGTGGACCCTTTTCTCTCTGCAGTGCTCGTTTTGCCGGTGGTGCTCTCCGCTATCCGTCTGCGCTGGCTATCCGTCACCGGAGCCATTGCCGCTCTGGCGGTGGGATGGGTGACTCTGGCGGCTGGTGGCTGGCAGGGGGCAAGCGTGCTGCTTACCTTTTTCCTCACCTCCAGTGTGCTAAGCCGCTGGCGTGCGGAGCGCAAGCGTCGTATGGAGAGCCTGACCGCGCGGGGAGCGCGGCGCGATGCCGCACAGGTGCTTGCCAACGGTGGAGTCGCCTCGCTGTGCATGGCGCTGTATGCTCTGACTGGTGAGGCACACTGGTGGCTGGCTTTTGCCGGAGCTTACGCTGCCGCCAATGCGGATACGTGGAGCAGTGAAATCGGCGCACTCTCTCCTGCCCCGCCGCGTCATATCCTCACAGGTCGTACCCTGCGAGCAGGCGATTCGGGTGGGGTGACTCTGTGGGGTACGCTGGCGGGGTGTGTAGGTAGCGTGGTTGTAGCGGCAACGGCATGGCTGGTACATCCTGTGCCTCTCTGGCAGATGTTTGCCGTTGCGCTGGGTGGGATGGTCGGCAATTTGCTGGACAGCGTGCTGGGCGCCACCCTGCAGGCAAGGTATCGTTGCGAACGATGCGGCGAGGTTGTAGAGAGAAGGGAACATTGCGATCTCGCCGCTACACAGGTCGCCGGCTGGCGATGGATGAGCAACGACATGGTGAACCTGCTTTGCACGCTGGCGGGAGCGGCGGCGGGTTTCTACGTCGTCTCCCTGTAGTACTTCTGATGCGCTGGCGATAGATAGCGCAGCACGTATTGCCCCCACGGCTTGCGATAGGTGCGGCACAGGTAGCGGTTTGCCTCCTCGTCACCGATGACCTTTTCCTGCCTGGCATCCCAGTGTACCGCCCGTCTTGTGCGAAGGGCAATATTTGCTAGATGCATGGCGTTGGTGGACCAGTGCCCCCATTCGACGGGCGCCACCGGTTCCTTTCGGCTCTTCACACAGTCCAGAAAGTTACGCACGTGCGGTTCTTCCTGTGGGGTACCACCGCGCTGCACAGGGCGGGTGCGGTCGCCTTCGGGATAAATCTCAAACCCCTCACGCAGCAGACGCATGGTGCCGTTCGTTCCGTAGAAAGCGATGCCGTACCAGCTTCCCTCCACAGGGCGGGCACTGGCGTGGTAGATGGATGCCTGCACGATGAAGTCGCCGTAGTCCAGCAGGGCATCCTGTGTATCAGGAGTGGTGCGGTTATCCTTCAGCGCGTACTTTCCACCTGCGGATACCGCCAGTCGTGGCGCGGTGACGCCCAGCACCCAGTGCACCGTGTCGATGTGGTGTATCGCCCACGCCAGCATGTGCCCGCCAGAGTAGTCCCACTGGAACCAGTAGCCGGGTGCATAACACCGGTTGGGGTTGAACGGGCGTTTGGGCGCGGGACCCAGCCACAGGTCGTAGTCGATATCGGGAGGAGCCTCGGTATCGGGAGGATTGCCGATACCTTCAGGCGACTCGTTCCACACATTCCAGATGCGCACGTGCGTGATCTTGCCCAGCGTACCGGAGCGTATCAGTTCCCTCGCCTCGGCGTAATGCTGCCCGCTCCGTTGTTGGGTGCCATGCTGTACAATGCGTCGGAACCGTTTGGCGGCATTGACCGCCGCACGCCCCTCCGCAACGTTATGACTCAGCGGCTTCTCCACGTAGACATCTTTGCCCGCCTCACACGCCGCAATGGTCATGATACAATGCCAGTGGTCGGGCGTGGTAACGAACACCGCGTCCAGGTCCTTACGCTCCAGCAGACGACGGAAGTCCTTGTACGGCGTGGCTTTGCCGCCCGTGATTTGTACCGCCTGCGCCAGGCGCTGTTCCATTACGTCGCACACGGCGGCGATTTGCACATCGGGGTTGCCCAGCGCAATGCGCATCAGATGTTGTCCTCGCCCGCCCGTGCCGATGAAACCGATGAGAATCTTGTCGTTTGCGCTCACGCGAGACATAGCGTACACCCTCCTTATCCGTAGGGCCAGACAATAAATGTTTTCGTGCCGGTGAAGATGCTCACCAGCATCCACAGGCTACCTATCGTGCACTCGCCCAGCACCAGCCCCAGGAAGAACGGCAACGCCCGCTGGTAGCTGCGCAACCCACCTATCTTCATGATGGTCACCTTGCACACCCACGCCACCAGCAGGGAAAACCATAACACGCTGAGGCTCCAGCTGCTGGAAATAGCGTAGCCCACCGGATGCAAGGGGAAGTTGGCAATGTTCATACGGAAGATGCTCAGCACCGCAGTGACGCCGAAGCCCACCATCATCGCCCATATCACGTTACGCTTCTGTAGGGAGGAAACCGATCCCGACAGCAAGGAGGTAATCCGGTCGTACGGCTCCCTGCCGAAGATGGTACTGACGTAGGGGGTGTCCGCCTTCGATGCCGCGCCCCACTGATAGTGCAGGTGCACGTTCACAAAGAAGCCGGTGAGCGTTCCCCAGAACACTGCGAACACCAGCACCCAGAACATCGCCCGCATCGAGGAACGTGTTCGCTCCGCTGCACGCAACCCTTCGATGTGCGTGGGCATGGGATGGGCACGGTAAGCGCGGTTGAAGCCCTGAATCGGTGCGAACATCACCAGGTCCTGCCGCTTCAGGTTCTCCACGCCAAACAGCAGGGGGATGAGCCTCTGCGGACCCGAGTCGTGCAGGTCATGGGCGGGAGGGCCCAGTTCCGCGCGCATACGGGTCACCGCTAAAGAGATCGCCAGATAGATCAGTAGAGACAGCGCGATCACCCAGCCGCTCATACCGGTAGAAAGGAAGAAAAGGTAAATCGCTGCCAGGCTCGCTAAGAAGCCCAGCGCCGCCCAGCGGTAGGGTAATGCCTCACCTTTGTCGCTGCCATCCGAGCCTCTCCATATCGCCGAGAACCCCTGCGCCAGTGCCTTCCTTGCGGTGTAAAGTGTGAAGAGTGCAATGCCCATATACGCACCGAACGATTGCTCATTCACGTAGGGAAAGCCGGGTATCTGGTTCCAGCCGTAGTAGGCGGCGATGATGGGTTGCAGCTTCCACATCCAGAAGAAGAACCAGCACGAGAAGAGCAAGTCGGTAGGCAGCAGCACCCCGATGCCCACAATCCAGGGAAAGAACGCCAGCGGTAGCCAGCCAATCGCGTTCCACGGCGGCGTGGTGATATACTGCTCCAGCGTCTGCCAGCGCACGTAGGGCTGCGGGATGGTGGGAAACAACCGATTTAAGCCGAACCAGATGTCGTTTATCGCAGCGATGGCGAACGCAATCCAGAACAGCCGATTCTGGAACACAGGCACGCGCGGCTGTACCAGCTCCAGCGGCAGCTGCACCAGGGGGTAAGAGAGGCGTTCACGGTCGGTCCACTGCTTGCGTAGCAGCACATTCAAGCAGAACATGCCGAACGCCAGCACCGTAAAGAAGCCCGTCCAGATGAGCAGGGGTGGTGTCCAGATGCGCAGGTCACGTCCGTTCCAGAAGTTGGCGTTGCCGATATAGTACTTGTCCACCGCATCGGGGTCACTGATAAACAGCCATTTGGGCAGATAGGGTATGACATCGCTGTCCCAGCGGTTGGCAGGGTTGGCGTACTTGAAGGGATAGGTCAGAATAGGCGTGATGACCTCAATCAGGTCATGCGACGCCATCACCGCCGTCATCAGAGTAAAGAAGTAGATGGTCATCAACTCTGCGGGGGAGAAACGCCACCGGGGTACGATGCGCCCGACTACCGCGTTCACCGCAATCAAGCACAAAAGCACGAACAGGATGTGAGGAAACAACGAGATAGTGGTCGGCTGCCCCGCATAGCGAATGGCTTCGATAGAGATGTTGAACCACGCAATCAGCGGTGCAAGAATGACACCGACCACTACAGCACGGAGAGTCACGCCACGCTGTACGGCAACCGCTTGTTCCTGCGTTTCTGCTTCTGCACGTATTCTTTGCCAGATAGTTGTTGCCATGCACGTGTACCCATCATGGATTTGGTTTGCAAGTTACAGTCACAGCTCTGAAACCACACCGGGAAACCAGGGCTATAGCCTCGGGGGAACCTTGGCTCACGTATCGTCGCGAGCCGCGAAGACATCCTCCACTTCCTCGAAAGGAACTGCTTCAGGGATAAATCCCCCTCGCAATGGCAGAAAGGGAGGCATGGTAGGGACCGTGCCTCCCGGATTCCCCTGCAACGTTACAGCAAGCCCTTAGACTTCAGGAACTCCAGACTGAGCTTCGCGCTCTCCAGCGGCGGACGCTTGCATACGTCTTGCTCTACCGCCATCCACTTCACGCCGCTTTCTTCCGCCGCCTGGAAGATGGCGTCCCAGTCCAGAATGCCGTGTCCCACCTCGGCGAAGCTGCCGTCTTCTGCCATATCCTTCAGGTGCAGCAAGGGTACCCGTCCCGCATACTTGCGGATGTACTCCGCGGGGTCCTCGCCACCGTGTTTGACCCAGTAAGTATCCAGCTCCGCCTGCACCAGTTTGGGGTCAGTGTTCTCGTAGAAGATGTCCAGACCGTATTTGCCGTCGAACTTCTGGAACTCGAACGAGTGGTTGTGGTAGCAGAAGGTAAACCCCGCCGCAACGACCTTCTCCCCGATAGCGTTCATGCGTTTGGCGACGTTCTTCCAGCCTTCTGCATCCCTGCGCAGCTCCTCGGGCATCCAGGGCACCACGATATACTCCATGCCCAGTCCTCGTGCCAGCTCCAGCACACTATCCAGGTCCTTTTCCAGCTGTTCAATGCCGAAGTGTCCGCCGAACACTTTCAAGCCGAGGCTATCCAGAAACTGCCTTGCTTCCTGCACACTCATTCCGCCCGTGCCGGAAAGCTGTACCGCCGGGTAGCCCATCTCGGCAACCTTTTGCAGCGTCCCCTGGAAATCGCGCGCCATATCGTCGCGCACCGTATAGGTCTGTAAAGCGATCCCGAACTTGCCCATCTGCTTAACCTCCTGCAGGTTGCTTAACCATTGGTTTCGCTACGCCACCCGGTTTTCCCTACCGGATATACTGCGCGCGGAGGGTATCCGCTGCACGGCGCGCCGCATCCATTGCCTTTTCATCGGCGGCGTTGGTCGCTATCAGCAAGCCCGCTTGCGCATCCGGCACCAGCAGGATAAGGGCAAACCACATGGTGTTGCTTCCCGCGTGCTGCAGTACCCGTCCGCGTGCCCAGGTTGGTTGTACGATGCCCCAGCCCATGGCGTACGTGCTGTTGTGGGGAGGAGTGTGTAGTGTGGCAAAGGTGTCTTTACGAAGGAGGGGAGGGTGCTCTCCGACCGATCCCCGCAAATGGATGATGGCGTAGCGCGCCCAGTCCGATAGTGACAGGTGCACAGTCCCTGCGGGACCGAGCACAGGCGGGTTATCTGCAAAGGGCGAGGGCGGCACAGGAAGGTATCCATCTACACCAGAGCGATGTCCCCATGCTCCGGTGGCAGGCGCGCCGAACCCGGCGCTTTTTATCCCCAGCGGGCGAAACAGATGCTCGTCCATCAATTCCTCCCACGTCTTGCCTGTCACCGCCTCCGCCATGGCGCCTGCCACCACGTAGCCGCCGTTGGAGTAGATGGTTCTCTCACCCGGCCTGGCTACAGGTTCTTGCTGCAGGATAATCTCCGCCGCCTGCGAACGTTGTTTCGGGGAGAGGCTCCACAGCTTGGGGAATACCTGGGGGTGAGGAGTGCGGTCTTCGGGTAGACCGGAACGGTGCGTAAGCAGTTGCTCTAGAGTGACCCTCCAGTATTCGCGACGGACCCTTTTGCGAAGGGCAGGCAGTACTTCTGCGACCATGCTTCCCCAATCCAATTTGCCCATCTCTACCAGTCGGGCAATCATCGTAGCGGTCATGGATTTGGTACAGGAGCCAATATGAAAACGGTCATCGTGCCGTATGGGGTCATCTCTGTCTGCCCGGCGTTTACCCACCGCACCTAGCGCGACCAGTTTGTTCTTTTGTATCACCGCTGCCGCCAGCGCAGGCACTTTCGCCTCGGCACGGATGGGTTCAAGGAATGTATCCAGATTATGCACGAGTTCCCTCCTCAGGGTTGATTTTCAGCACCGTGGCGTGTATGCTGTAGATGGATATTCTCTGCGTGCTGGAGGTTCTCATGCATCGTCTGGTAGACCTGCGGAGCGATACCGTCACGGTGCCCACGCCCGAGATGCGTCGCGCCATGGCGAACGCCGAGGTTGGTGATGACGTATATGGAGAAGACCCCACCATCAATCGCTTGCAGGAACGGGCAGCAGAGCTGCTAGGCAAGGAAGCGGCGCTGTTCGTACCGTCTGGCACGATGGGCAACGAGATCGCCATCAAGGTGCACACGCGCCCCGGCGATGAAGTGCTTATTGACGAGGATTGTCACATCGTCAAGTGGGAGCTGGGGGCAGCGGCGTTCATCAGCAATGTGCAACTGCATACCCTGCCCAATCAGCGAGGTATTGTGCCGGTGGAGGAATATTCCAGACGCATCCACCCCGGCGATGACCACGTGCCGCCTACCCGCCTGATTTGTCTGGAGAACACCCACAACGCGGCAGGTGGCGTGGTACTCCCCCTGCAGTATATGCGCGAAATATGGGGACTTGCTCAGCAACACGGGATAGCAGTGCATCTGGACGGGGCGCGTCTCTTCAACGCCTCCATCGCGCTGGGCGTTCCCGCGAGAGAACTGGCAGCGTGCGCCGATTCGGTGATGTTCTGCCTGTCGAAGGGACTCGCGTGCCCGGTGGGGTCGGTGTTGTGTGGTTCTCGTGCTTTTATCGAAGAGGCACGGCGAGTGCGCAAGATACTGGGTGGAGCGATGCGCCAGGCAGGTATCCTCGCCGCAGCAGGGCTGGTGGCACTGGACACGATGATAGACCGCCTTGCACAAGACCACGCCCGTGCCCGCAGGCTCGCGGAGGCGATAGCCCACCTGCGAGGCTTCTCGGTGGATCTGGAAACCGTGCAAACGAACATGGTATACGTACAGACGGCGCAGCCGGCGAGGCGTGTGGTACAGCAACTGGAGATGCTGGGCGTGCTGTGTCTGGACGTGTTTCCAGATACCATCCGTTTAGTCACCCACAAGGACGTGGACGACGAGGACATCACTCGCGCCATTGAGGCGTTCGCCAAAGTAGCCGGGTAGCGCACCCCCCCGACCGACAGAGAATGCGGAGCAGGCAACCCTCCTTCTCGACGCGAATGCTACTGAGCGAGGAGGTATACGACCATGTCGTGGATGAGTCCCAAGGAGCGATTTGCTCTGTGCGTAGCTCACAAGCAGCCGGATAGACCGCCTATCCAGTTTTACACCACCCCTGAATTCGAGGCGAAGCTGCAGGAGCGGTTTCCGGGTCAGAACCTGCTGGAGGTTCTGGAGGTGGACTTTCGCACAGTGGGTGTGCCGCGCAAGAAACCACTACGCCAACCAGAGCCGGGTAGCCCGGTGGCGTACTACGACGAGTGGGGGATCGGCTACATTCGGCAGTCATACGGTTTCGGCGAGTACCTGGAGGCGTACGAACTTCCGTTTGCCCATATGCGCACGTTGAAAGAGGTGGAGGACTACCCCTGGCCCTCGGTGGACGACTACGACTTCTTGCATCTCAAGGAAGCCTGCAAAGCGGTGGGAGATTACGTCGTGTGCTTTGGTGGGGCAGGTATTCCCGACATCATTAACGGCGTCAGCCGGGGCAGAGGCATGGAGCAGGTGCTGATAGATATCCTCACCGAAGACGAAGTGGGGGTTGCCATCATTGACCATCGCGTGGAGTTCTATTATGAGTTCGTGAAGCGCGGACTGGAGGAGGCAGACGGTCTGATAGATGTGCTCTGTGTGGGGGAGGACCTGGGCAATCAGCTTGGTCCAATGGTTTCTCCAGAGGTTTTTGACCGCTTCTTCCGCCCGCGCTTGCAAAAGTTCTACGACCTGGGGCATCAGTACGGTTGCAAGGTGATGATGCACAGCTGCGGGAGCACACGCAAACTGCAGCCGCGCTTCGTGGAGATGGGGCTGGACATCCTGGACGCCATGCAGCCTGAGCCGGTGGGCATGAACCCCGAAGAGATCAAACGCGAGGTCGGCGATAAGCTCACCCTGTGCGGGCTCATCAGCACCCAGAGAACACTTCCCTTCGGCACAATAGAGGACTGCATCGCCGAGGCAAAGCATCGTGTGGAGGTCATTGGGAAGGACGGAGGCTATATCTTCGCTCCTTCGCACTGCATCCAGCCCAACACGCCGGTGGACAATGTGCTCGCCGCTTACGAGGTGGTCACGGGCAAAAAGCTGCGTTGAGACAGATTTTGCCCCGTGGTGGTATAATTCGAGTGGAACGGTACGTGAGGGAGCGTCCATGATAGACACGTTGACCATCTACGAAAAGCTAAAGGACAAAATGGATCCCGCCGCTGCAGAAGGCATCGCGGAGGTGCTGGGTAGCGCGTTTACAGAGCTCCAGGAATCGATGAGCGAAAAGTGGTTCCGCACGCTGTATGAGGAAACCACCGCGCTGCGGCGGGAGGTAGAAGAGCGTTTTGCCCGCATCGAAAGCGTCCTCGCGAACCTGCTTCAGGTCACCGAGCAGCACTCTCGCGAGATTGCCGAACTGAGGCAGATGGTGCGCGAGAACACCCAAGCCATCGCCGAGTTGCGGGAGGCGGTGAACAGGCTGTTTGAGATTACCGAGCAGCACTCTCGCGAGATTGCCGAACTGAGGCAGATGGTGCGCGAGAACACCCAAGCCATCGCCGAGTTGCGGGAGGCGACCCAGCGCAACACCGAAGCCATCGCCGAGTTGCGGGAGGCGACCCAGCGCAACACCGAAGCCATCGCCGAGTTGCGGGAGGCGGTGAACAGGCTGCTTCAGGTCACCGAACAGCACTCCCGCGAAATTGCTGAACTAAGGCAGCAAACGGCGGAGCTGGTGCAGGTGACACAACAGCACTCGCAGGAGATTGGCAACCTGCAGAGGATGATGCAACAGCTGATCCAGGTGCAACAGCAAACTCAGGAAGACATCCGCCGCCTCACACAGGGGTTAGATGACCTGCGCAAGCAGGTTGGCGGCCTCTCTATCACCGTGGGGTACACGATTGAGAACGAGGCGTACAAAGCTTTGCCACGCCTGCTCGCACGGGACTTCGGCATAGAGATAGAGGGCGACCTGAAGAGGCAGTTCGTGGCGGACAATACCGGTGAGTACATCGAGGTCAATATCTTTGGGCAGGCGCGTCGCAACGGCGATATCATCACCATCGTAGGTGAAAGCAAAGCGCAGCTCTCGAAGAACGACGTCGATGCCTTTGTGCGTCGCAAACTGCAGCGGCTACAGGGCGCATATCCCAATCCATTCCCGATACTGGTAACCCACATGATATCCGAGCGGGATGTGGAAGAATACGCACGCCAGCAAGGTATCGCTGTCTACTACTCTTATCAGTTCTGAGCAGTGAGAAAGGGGCGGGCAGAGCTCTGCCCCTGCCCCTGCGGTTACACCTGGAACATGTCGGGTGTAAAGGTCACCTTTGTGCCCTCCTCGATGGCTTTGTTTGCCATCAGCACGGCGACCGCTGTTTTGAAACCTACTTCCGCGTCGCACAGCGGTTTTTGCCCGTTGCGTACCACGTCGTTGACGAAGCTTTCCAGCTCCAGAGTGTAGGCATCCTTCAGCTCATAGCCCGCCGCCATCTTCTGCCCACCGATAACCGCCCCAGTGCCTCTCTTCTTGGTGGCAGTGACATCCAGCACCAGACCGGTGGTGCCTCCCTTGCCTGCGGCTTTCTTGGCGTGTGCTTCCCAGCCGAGTTCTTCCGCGGTGGGCTCTTTGAACAGGAAGCCGTCCTTCTCGTTCGTGAGCAGCAACGTGCCTTTGTCGCCCATGAACTGCTCGGCATAGCCATCGTACTGGTTAGACAGGATAGAGGTGTAAACGACCTTCACGCCGTCGGGATATTCGTAGATAACCTCCACGTTATCCCATACCTCACGCTCGTCCTTCCAGTAGTCGATTCCACCCATGCCCATCACCGAAATGGGCGTTGCACCGGTAAACCAGTTGACCACGTCTATCTGGTGGCTGGCGAGCTCCGCCATCAGCCCCTGTGAGTACTTGCGGTAGAGCCTCCAGTTCAGCAGCTCCTCGTACTTTTTATCGGGCACGGGGCGCCGCCACGAGTTATTGCGATGCCACCATGCGCGCACATGTACCAGCTTGCCGATAACCTCTTGCTCCACCATCATCTCGCGAGCGTGCGCGTAGATGGGGCTGTAGTGGCGCTGGTGTCCGATTTGCAGATGCTTGCCCGTCTCACGGGAGACCTGCACCATGCGTCGCGCATCCTCCACGGAATAAGCCATCGTCTTTTCACAGAACACATGTTTGCCTGCCTGCAGGGCGTCGATGCTCATGGGGGCGTGCAGGTATAGGGGCGTTGCGATAATGACCGCATCAATGTCTTTTCTGTCCAGAACCTGCCGATAGTCCTCGTAGCCTTTTGCCTGCGCACCCGCCATACGCAACCCTCGCGACAGATGCGGTGGATAGATGTCGCACACCGCCAGCACGCGCACACCGGGGATACGCACAAGGCGTTGCAGCAGCGTTTGCCCCTGTGTGCCCGTGCCGATAAAACCGATGTTCACCGGGGGCAGGTTGCGGGCGGGTTGTGGCGTGGGTTTTGCTTGTTGCGTCGCTGGCTTTGCTGGTTGTGTCCTGGCAGGCTGGCCCTTTTTCTGTTGCGCCTCCAGTCTCTCCTGAAATGCTGCTGCGAAGGCGGCAGCGGCAGCAGCCCATGCCGAGTCGCGCAAAAACTCGCGCCGGGATACCTGAATATGCTTGTCTTTGAACATGAAACCTCAACCTCCTCAAACCGCTTCAGAACCGCAGCCAATGTTGTCGGCGAATATCTTCGCCGTACACATTATACTTCACAAATCTGGGGATGTTCTCCTGCCCAAAGCACCTCAGCCTATCCACTCGATCTGCTCGCCATCCTGTCGCAGTAGAGCTACCTGCACCCCCGCATGCGAGGCAACGTATTCCCGAACCCCTCTTTCACCCAGCACGAAGAAGGCGGTCGAGAGCGCATCGGTCACCGCTGCCTCATCCGCGAGCACGCTCACACAGAGCAGGTTGTTTTCCACTGGCAAGCCCGTGCGGGGGTCCAGAATATGCCCATACCGCCGCCCGCCGCGCTCGAAGTACTGCTCGGTTGCTGATGAGGTGGATATTGCCCGATTGCGCAGCAGTAAGTGGGCAAGGCTACGTTCAGGATACAGGGGATGGGGGAGGTTTATCTGCCAGCCTCCCGTATCGGGAGGGGTTCCGTACGCCCGCACACTGCTATGTCCACCGTGCACCATCGCCGCTTCCACACCGGCGTCACGCAACACTTCTATCGCCTTGTCCACCGCATATCCCTTGCCGATAGCGCCCAGATGCACCTGTACGCCCTCGCGGTCAAAGGCAACAGTCAGATTCTCCGTATTCAAAAGGAGACGCGAAGACCCCACCCGTTCCACAGCCTGCGCCACAGTTTGAGCATCCGGTATCTGCCCAACACCCGCGAAGAACCCCCAGCACTGTATCAACGGCATCACGGTAATGTCGAACGCTCCCTGTGTCTCTTCGGAAAGGCGTAGCGCGCGCTCTATCAGAGCGAACACTTCGGGATGTACACGCACTGGCTCGATGGCGGCGTGGGCATTGAGGTAGCTGATTTCACTCTCGGGGAGATAGTGGCTGAGCAGCTGCTCGATGCGCTCTATCTCCTCGACAGCCGCCTCTGCAGCGGAGCGCAATAGCCCTCTCTCTTCTCCGAAGGCGAATACTTCGAAGTCGCAGCCCATCGCGACGGTGCGGAGTGTGATAAGGTGAGGCATTTTTTATCCAGCATAAAGATGCACTGGGAGATTGCTTCGGTTGCTACGCTGCCTTGCCATGACGTTGCATGGCAGGAGGTGCCGAAGCAATCCCCCTGATGAAGATGTGGCTTATTTCCCCGCTGGCTTCTCCTCTTTCACCTGCATCAGCGATATCTTGGCGGTCATGTTCATTTGCATGTTCTGCGGCATCTGCCGGTTCGCACCGCCCAGCATCTGCATGCTCATGACCATGTCGCCATCCATCTTCAGAATGTTGCCGGTGGCAAGATCGAAGTAGGTGTATGACACCATCTTGGAGGTCCCCGTCATGGGAGGGACGCCCGCAGGAGATTGCCCTGCCATTGCTGCCATCAGCTTCTCAGAAGGTATTTCGAACTCGGTCTTGATGCGGGCAGCTTCCACCTCTCCGACCTTCTCCACGCTCACAAAGGTTTGTTTGGCCGTGATCTTCAGGTCGCCCGCGTTGGGAATGTACACCTTGGTCTCCCACGAGTCGCCTACTTTAATCTCTCCTTCGGGAAACTCAGCACGCGGATTGAACACCGTGACGATGTTCAGGATGCCCATACCGGGCGCGCCCATAGATACCTTTTCCAGCCCCTTGATTTCATACACTTTGTTGCGGTCGTCGATCACTGTGGTGATGACCATGTTGTTCATGTCGGGAGCCATCGGCGAGACGAACTCCTGACCGTTCATGTACATCTTCGTTCCTTCGAAGGTAGTGTGGACGGTCGCCTTGCCGTCCTTGATGCCCGCTACCTTTTCGCGATAGGTCATCACCATCTGCATGTTCTGGGGCATGGAGTTCTCGCCCATCTGCATCTCGCCGTTCATATCCATGACCATCTTGTAACGGCGGATGTCGTTGACCTTGAAGACGTGGCGCAGTTTGTAGCCCTCTTGCGCCAGTGCAGGCAATACTGTTACCGTAAGCAAAGTGACAACTGCCATCGCTGTCAAAAATCGTGTCATGAACCTCATGTGTCGTACCCCTTTCTATCTTTCGGTTTGTCCGTTTTGCTGCTCGCGAGAAAGCAGTTCCTCGCGGGTGATTTGCACTCTGGCTGTTAATCGTGCCGGAGCGGGTTGTGAGGCGGTTTCGCCGGGATTCAGCAGGCGAGCCCGCTGCTCATATTGTGCATCCAGCACCGCTTTGACCAGCCTGCCGTCGGCGCGGCTGAACCATATCTGCGCCTCGCCGTTGACGGTCTGTTCTATCTGTTTGACCATCAGGCTCTCGTCGGTGGTAGGCAGGTCAAAGACGTCCGCTTTGAACGAGCGGCTCCAGTGCATCTTCTGATGAAACAGCGAGGCGTCCAGATGGTGCACCGCCTCCTCTTTGAGCCATCGTGCCGTGAACTGGGCAGGAGTGTCGTTAGGGAGGGTGGTCATGGCGCGAGTATAGCTCCATTCCTGCTCTCTGGAGAGGGGTTCGCGAGGAAACACCAGTTGAAGCACCAGCAAGGGCAGCTGGCTCGCTTCTATGCCCGGAATGGGTATACTGAAAGGCATTGCGCCTCCCCCTTTCCGCTCCACGATCTCGCCCTGTGGAGTGACCACAAACACCAGGTCGCGCACACTGGCACGCAGACGGTCTACCGGCAACGGCAACGCTTGCCCGTCCATCTCCGCTTTGAACGTCTCCACATCAATACCCAGTTCCACGTTGCCGTCGGGACGCACCTGACGCGCCTTCAACACTACCGTCATATCCAGCAGCACCTTTTCTACCGGCAAGCCACCGAACAACGGCAAAGTGCCCGACATCTGTGCGCTCACCCGATACTTTGCTGGAGTGCCCGGCTCAAAACGGTAGCGGAACAGCTGCGGCGTCGTCTGAACCGGTGCCTGCTGAGCCACAGCCGCCACATGCACCAGCAACACCATCGCCGTCCAGAGCATTATGCGCAGAAGAGCCGACATTCTGCCTCCCTTTCCTGCAGAGCGCGCGAAATCGGTGCTTGTCTTCCACAAGAACAGAGTCGTAGAGAGAGCTTCGCGCCAAAGCGTCGCTTGTGTTTTGCCCCGAAACAGCCTGTCCACCACGAAAAGACCTCCCTCCTTCCTGCCCTGTACTCATCATGGCAGGAATACGCTGTTTCTACAGCGAAATGTGCTGCCGTCCGTCCATCATACAGACTGCAGTAACCCAGAAAATGTTACGCCAGCGAATCGGCGCAAACCTGATGCAAGAGGTATATGACCTGGTGCGGCAGATTCCTGCTGGCAGGGTGATGTCGTACGGGCAGGTGGGCGACTGGATGGTACCACCTCTCTCTGCACGCATCGTGGGGAGGGTGATGTACCACGCTCCTGACAGTGTTCCCTGGTGGCGCGTGGTCGGCAAAGAGGGCGACCTGCTGATTGCCAAACGCGACCCGCGCATGGCGGCTCTGCAACGTCACCTGCTGCAGCAAGAGGGTGTACGGTTCCACGAGGACGGACGGGTAGATATGACATCCTGTCGCTGGCAACCGTTTGAGGAGGAAGCATGAGCAAGAGCGTCAAGCTATGGTTGGGCATCAATGGCGCATTTCTCACGCGCCGATGGGAGGAACCCGAAAACTGGATGCGCCTGACCCGCGAATGCGGTTATCGGGTGCATTCGTTTTGTGCAGATGTGTTGGACCCCTTCTTCTCCGGCGACAAAGAGTATCAAATAGAGACAGCCCACGCGACCCGCGAAGCGGCGCAGAAGTACGGTGTGTTCATCAACGACATCTACACCGGCGTTGCCACGCACCGATTTCACGGTTTGAGTCATTCCGACCCGCGCGTGCGCCAGCGTATGAAAGAGTGGATTATCGAGTGCGCCGACATCGCCAGCGCGATGGGGGTGGATGCTATCGGCGGTCACTGGGACGCTTTCTCGGTGGAGGTACTCTCCGACCCCGCGCGCCACGAAGAGGCATTGCACCGACAGTACGCCATCTTCCGCGAACTCTCCGAAGCGCTGGCGCAGAAGGGTATCCGCGCGCTGTATCAGGAGCAGATGTACATCCCCAGCGAATCGCCCTGGACCTTAGCCGAAGCGGAACGCTTTCTGGTGGAAGTGAACCGTGAGCGCAAGGGCATACCCGTTTATCTGACGCTGGACGTGGGGCACTGCGCCGGGATGCACTACGGCTTGAGCGGTGCCGACCTGGACTACACCGAATGGCTGCGCCGCTTCGGCACGGCGGCGGAGGTGATACACCTGCAGCAGACCACGCCCGACGCCAGCGCACACTGGCCCTTCACCCCTGAATACAACGCGAAGGGGCATATCGAGATACCGAAGGTGCTGGATGCCATCGCCGAGAGCCTGCGTTGGCGCGATGAGCAGCCGTGGGCAGAGTGGCTACCCCTGCCACAGAACATCTATCTGATCTGTGAAATCATCCCCGGCTCCACCAAGCGCGAGGATGTTATTCTGGACGATCTGAAGCGCAACGCCGACTACCTGCGTCAGTGGATACCCGAAGAAGGACTGACGGTGACGGTGTAGAGTATACTCTAAAGGAAAGAAACCCATAGCGAGGCGAGATACAATGCCTGCTTTTAGCCCAGAGCACGTGGACGCCTCCGATGCCAGTCCGTCTCCTGCTGGAAAACCTGCGCCAGAGCCAGCATTTTCGCTTCCTCGTACGGTGCGCCGATCATCTCCAGCCCCAGAGGCAACCCGCTGGCAGTGAAACCCATCGGCACGGAGACCGACGGCAAGCCTGTCAGGTTAGCGAAACCGCCGTTGCCACCCATGTTCACCCATGTCTCGTTCAGACTGCGATCGACCGGCGGCGCACTCTGCAGCAGGGTTGGCGCCATCAGCACGTCACACTGTTCAAACACCTCCGCTACCGCACGAGAGGCTTCGGCGCGAACACGCATCGCCCGCAGGTAGTCCACCGCCGAGAGTGCCAGCCCCGAGAGCAAGCCTGTTACCTGCGACTGGTCTGCCAGCTCGTTCACCTTACCACTGCGGATGAGGTTCTCAAATGCAGAGGAGCCTTCCGCCACGATAATAACCTCCGCCGCCTCGTTATAGGGCAGGTCGGGCAGGTTCACTTCCACAAACTCCGCTCGACGCTTCCTGAACACCTCCAGAGCCGCCATAAAGCACCGTTCGGCATCAGGTGCGTTGTTCTTCGCGAAGTCCACCGGCAGCAAGCCGATGCGGAAACGGTGGTTGCGCCACGTGGAGAAGCGATAGCGGAAAGGCATGTCCACGCTCGATGGGTCACGCGGGTCGTGCCCAGCAATCGCCTGCAAGATGTGGGCGCAGTCTTCCGCACTGCGAGCCATCGGGCCTATCTTATCCATTGTCCAGGATAACGCCATCGCTCCATAGCGGCTCACCCGTCCGTAGGTTGGGCGCAGTCCGGTTACCCCGCAGAAAGCGGCAGGCACGGTGATGGAACCCCATGTTTCTGTACCCAGTGCAAAGCTCACCGCCCCCGCCGCGACCGCCGCGCCCGAACCGCTGGAGGAACCACCTGCCCAGCGTGTTGTGTCCCAGGGGTTCCGGCAGGCTCCCGTCACCGAGGCATGAGCAAATTCGTAACCCCCTGCGCCCGCCAGCTCGATCATCGCCAGCTTGGCAACCAGTACTGCGCCCGCTTTTTGCAGACGCTCGATGACGGTGGCGTCATAGTCCAAAACCTGGTCACGGTGAGCGGGCGACCCCCAGCGTGTCGGGATGCCTTTCGTGGCGAAGAGGTCTTTGGCGCCGTAGGGGATACCATGCAGTACCCCGCGATACTTACCTGAAGCGATTTCTCTGTCTGCCTGTCGTGCCTGCTGCATGGCAACCTCTTCGGCGATTTCGGCGACGGCGTGCAGGATGGTACCGCGCGTGCGCAAAGCCTGCAGGTAAGCTTCTGTGAGCTCTACCGAAGAGATTTTGCGTGACTGGAGTAGCTTCGCCTGTTCGGTGACGGTGAGGAACAGCAGGTCGTCGCTCATCGCTTCTCCTTTCTGAGGGGGCGGGGTTGGAATACGAAAGCAGGCTCGGAGCCTTCGGGTAGAGGGTAAGCGCGCAGGTTTGCTAACGTTTGCTGCATGGATTTTACCGCTTCCGCCACCTTCTGCGCCTGCTCAGGAGGCATCGGTGCGGGAAGCCAGGAGTTAACGACATCTGCCGGCAAGGTGTCGACTGAGTGTGTAGAGGGTTCCTGCGCTCCGCCGGGCGCAGCCAGAGCTACTACAGATGTCATCAGTGCGAGATGGAACTGACGTCTGGTCATCAAGGGTTGGCTCATCTACTCGTCTCCTATCGCCCCGAAGTTTCTCACCAGGATACCGAAATCGAACAGCGTCACCTCCTCATCGCCGTCCAGGTCAGCCTCAGAGTTCCAGTGAGCATCGCCGGGCATGCTGCCGAAGGCGGCAACCAGCGCACCGAAATCGAACAACGTCACCTCATTATCGCCGTCGATGTCGCCGTTTGTCAAGGTGAAGTCCACCTGCGCATTTTTCTCCAGCGAGATGCCTGAAACTGTGTGCCTCAGCCAGTGCACGCCTTTCGCAGAGAGGTCAAACGTGCCCCACAGCGCGGTCTGGAACTGATATTCGCCCGCATCGTTGAGCGCAACCACGTGCGTCTCCAGAGGTGTCGTCTCGCCCGGAGTGCGTATCTCTATCGGGATGTTCAACCCGCCCGTCGGTGCGGTATAGTCGCCCAGCATGACAGTACCGCTCACCATGCGGTAGCTCGCCACACCGCTGGCGGCGATGGTGTAGGTTCCGTTTACGCGCGTGCGCACCTCGTTCAGCGTAAGGTCAAACAGCAGGTGTGCGACGTCGCCGGGCGGGAAAACGGTAGGCAGGTCCATCGCGAACTGCGGGATGGGTTGGTTCGGCGTATCCACATCCGACCAGTCGATGGCATTCACCGAGAGGATGGTGGCGGCATCGCCCTGTATCTCCACCTCGCCGACCAGTGCAAGGGGATTCGGGTTAGAGGTGCTCTCCAGCACGCTACCCTGTAGCTCCGCCCGCACGGTCAGCACCACCGTCGGCGCAACGGCGAATGCGTAGCGATTACCGCCCAGCGGGCTGAGCGTGCCCACCGCCGGTTCGCCTACCTGAGTGGCGGTCAGCTGAGTCACCAGAATTTCTCCTACCGGTACGGTGAACCGCCCGGCGGGGTAAGTGGAGGTGGGATTGCGCGTGCGAAAGCCATCGGTGGCGAACTCCGCGCTGGCAGGCAAGCTGACCGCGCCGGAGTGCAGCAGGTCGGAAAAGAAATCGAGCAGCACAACCTGCCCCGCTTCAGGGTGCAGCACCATACTGAACGTGCCTGCCGGTTTGGAAGCCACGTTGCCTTCCACCAAAGGGTTCACCTCCACCGGCACAGGCACGTTTTCTGTAGCTCCAAAATTGCCGAACAACCCGGGTTTAGTGCGCGTGCCCGTGGGGTTGGTATTGGGGTCGTAATTGCCGATTAAAGTGCCACTGGTAAACGCCTGCAGGGAAACGTTCGCGTTGAGGTCACTATCCGCAGGTAACATCACGAAATCGTACTTGCGCTGTGCGCTGGCAAGAGCGCACAAAAATACCAGCAAGCAGGACACAAGCATCGTTCGAAAGCGCATCTGATATCCGCTCCTTTCCGATATCGATATCATCCTCCCGGAGGGCGAGGCTCCTGCCGAACCTTCTCCTCCCTGCCTGCTGAGAAAATTGCCCTACAGATTCTGGCAGGAAGGAGCGCGCCCATCGCACCAGAAGGAATCTGATGTCCATTATCCACGCAAATAGTTTAGCGTACCGCTCCAGAGCCGTCAATCGGACATCTCCCTCTCGCAAAGGCACGGGTTTTTTGCTCGAAACCGCGAATCCTTCGGGGATGAGAGGCACCTTTTCGCCTCGCTTTCCGTATATACTGTATGAGCCCTGCTGCAGAGCGGATGGTGTTTGACACCGAGCAGGGCTTTCGGTATACTATCCGACGGTGGTTTTTGCGACAAACCCCATATCTCAGGGCGCCAACCAAAAGGAGGCATGGCACGTACGATGGAGTCAGCCATCAAGATCGAAGGTCTCACCAAAGAGTATCTGAACAAAACAACCGGCAAAATGGTCCGCGCGGTGGACGATCTGCATCTAGAAGTATACAGGGGAGAAATCTTCGGCTTCTTAGGACCGAACGGCGCGGGCAAAACCACAACCATCAAGATGCTGCTCGGGCTCATCTTCCCGACGAAGGGCGACGCCTGGATATTCGGCAAGCCTATCGGTGACGTGAGCGTCAAGAGGCAGATTGCCTACCTGCCCGAAAGCCCATACTTTTACGAGTATCTCACCGGGCGTCAGGTGCTGGATTTCTACGCCCGACTGTTTGGCATTCCCGCCAGCGAGCGCAAGAAGAAAGTGGATGCGTTGCTCGATATGGTGGGGCTGTCGCGCGACGGTGACAAGACCCTGCGCAACTATTCCAAAGGAATGCTGCAGCGTATTGGCATCGCCCAGGCGCTTCTCAATGACCCCGAACTGTTGTTCTTGGACGAGCCGACATCCGGTCTGGACCCGATGGCGCGCATCGAAATCCGCGACCTGATCATCCGCCTGAAGCAGCAGGGCAAGACCGTTTTTCTGAGCTCGCACCAGCTCCTGGAAGTGGAACTCATCTGCGACCGCGTGTCTATCCTCAACCGCGGCAAGCTGCTGAAGGCGGGCAAACTGGACGAGCTGTTGCCCAGCGGGCGCGTGGAAATCGTTGCCGAGAACATTTCGGATGACGGCGTCATCGCCAGGATTCGCGACGCAGGGGGCGTGGTGCAGCGACAAGACGGACGCATTGTGGTGCAGCAACCGGACGACGCCTCGGTGAACAGGGTGGTAGACATCATCCGCAGCGCGAATGGAGTTATCCGCTCGCTGACCCCACAGCGACGCACCCTCGAAGAACTCTTCGTTTCCACCATTGAGGAGGTTGAAAAGAGATGACGGCGGTTATGGCGATCGCTTACAACACCGTGCGCGAGGCTCTGAGCCGACGTGTGGTGTTGCTGTTTCTGTTCGGGGCACTGGTGTTGATTGTCTTGTCGCCCCTGTTCAGCTTCCTCTCTCCGCGTGAGGAGCTGACCCTGCTCAAAAGCCTCGGGCTGGGCGTGATCCAGCTCGCTTCCATGTTCATCTGCATCGTGATGGGCATCTCGCTGATACCCACCGAGATAGAACGTCGCACCATTTATACCGTGCTCTCCAAACCGGTGCAGCGGTACGAGTTCGTACTGGGCAAGTTTTTGGGCGGAATCCTCACCATGCTGTTCAACATCCTGTTCATGGGCATCGTTTTCTTCGCGGTTGTGGCATGGCGAGGTACCCCCAAACAGGCACTGGAACTCTGGAAGGGCTTCATGATGATTTTCTTCCAGATGAGCATTCTGGTGTCGCTGGCGATTTTCTTCTCGGTGTTCCTCACCCCCTTCGTCAACTTCTTCATGTCGCTCGGGGTGTACATCGTCGGAACGCTCTCCAGCGTGACCGAGTCACTGATGAAGGGCGAGAACCGCACCATCATCCAGAAGGGTATCGGCGCGGTGTTGCACTATCTGTTGCCCCAGTTCGGCAACTTCAACGTCCAGAACAAGATTATCCACCCCGAGACACGCATCATCAATGAAGGGGTGTACTACGTCCAGAACATCGGCTACGCCGTTCTGTATATCGCGGTGCTGCTGATCATCGCGGTCATCATCTTTGACCGGCGCGAGGTGTAACCATGCGACGAACGCAGCTCATACTGGCTATGCTCGTGCTATGGGCGCTGAGCGCAGCCCTGCAGACCGCGATTGACCCCCATCGCAAGCAGTTTGAGCCGAAGGTACAGGGGCTGTTCGGCAAGATGACCGGTCTGCCCACCGAGTACATCTTCGGCACCATGCTGGGCTTTCGCGAAGTGGTGGCAGGCGCATTGTGGGTGCGTGCCGACGCCTTCTTCCACGAGGGCAACTACGATGCCATCCTGCCCATCATCCGGCTGGTCACCTGGCTGGACCCGCACAATCTGGACGTGTACAGCACCGGCGCGTGGCACATCGGCTACAACTTCACCGACACTGAACAGCGTTCGGACCGACGCTACCTCTCCGCCGCGCTGAAACTGCTGGAAGAGGGCGTGGAGAACAATCCCGATGTGTACGACTTGTACTTCGAGATGGGCTGGATGTGGTACGACAAGATTAAGCAAGCACACAACTCCGTCCAGTGGTTCCAGAAGGCGTATGATTTCCCGGACCGCCCGGACGAGTACTCACCGGGCATTCCGCCTGCGCGAAGGCACATGCTGGCGCACGCTTGGGAGAAAGCGGGGCTGATTGACCAGTGCCTGCTCGCCTGGCAGGATATCCTGCAAAGACATGAACGCTATTACGAGCAGCACAAGAAAGAGTACATGGCGCGCGTGCAGATAGACGTTGCGAAGCACAACTACACCCTGACGGATCTGCGCCAGTACCGACGCTACCTGAAACAACCACCGGACACACAGCCACCCCTCGATGTCAAGTTTGACGTCAAGGTACGCGTGGTAGAGCCCAAGATTATCGAGGTCTCCGGCACGGTAGACCTGGGGCAGTACTTTGACGAACAGATGCAGAAGATGGATTATCGCCCCGGGCGCGTGGACGTGGTGCTGCGCGACGAAGGCTACAAGTCCTCCATCCTGCCGACCGATGAGAAAGAGGCAGGCGAGGTCTGGAGGCAGAAGGTGTTTACCTTCGAGGTGCCAGACGTGACCATTATGCAGGAGCAGATAGCCATCATCAAGGGCAAGTTCAAGCGCAAGATTGACATGAGCAAGGACCCGATGATGTATAACTTTAAGGCTCCGCGCTACGTGATCACGGTGCGGTTCAACCCGCTGTATGCACCGCCCCAGACGCAGGACCGCATCGGCTGGCGAGGCGAAGGCATTACCGATAAACGCTATCTGCGCCTGGACAAGGTCACCACCGTGGACAAGGACGGTAAGACGTATACGGTGGACGTGCGCCGCGTGCGCAAGCATCTGATGCTCACGCGCGAGCAGTTGCTGAGCGGCAAAGGGGAGGCGGTAGAGTACACGGGTCTGGAATAGCCTCACCCGATGTGTTACAATAGTGATAGAGTAGCCGTGCTAGCCGGGGAGCTAGCGGTGCCCTGTACCCGCAATCCGCTATAGCGGGGGTGAACTCCTGCCCGCGGTGGCGTCTTGTGGGCAGTGCCTGCGTAAGTGGCGTCGATGGTTGGGCGCTGCGCAACGGTTGACGTGCCAACCCCGCCAGGTCCGGAAGGAAGCAACGGTCCACACGCTCGCCGTGTGCCGCAGACCTACCCAGCCGGAGTCAACTGCGCAGGTCGACACCCGGAAGGCGCGCATCAACGGCAGGTGCACGGCTACTCTATCACTGTGTTTTTGGATGTCTGTGATGAAGTGGATGAACAGGATGCGTTCCGCGCTGGTCGGTATCGGGATCACGTTGATACTGGCAACGGCTCTTCTGGCGGATGAACGCGAAGTGCGTTTTCAGAGCGATGGGGTGGTGCTGGTGGGGACGCTGAGCGTGCCCCAGCGTACCTCCCAGTTGCCTGCCCTGCTGATGATCCCCGGCAGCGGCGCGGTAGACCGCAACGGTAACGGCGATGGACTGAACACCGACCTCTATCGCCAGCTGGCACAGCAGCTGGCGCAGATGGGATATGTGACCCTGCGCTATGACAAACGCGGTGTCGGCGCAAGCAAAATACCCCAGAAAGAAGAGGGCAAAACCACCCTGAGCCAGGTCGCCCGCGATGCAGCCGCCGCTTTGCAATTCCTGCGTCAGCAGCCGGAGGTGGACCCCAGGCGCGTGGGAGTGCTGGGTTATGAAGACGGCGCGCTGATAGGGATGGCGCTGGCGGGAGAACTGCCTGACCCGCCCAAAGTGCTGGTGTGTCTGGCTCCGCCGGGGCGCACGCCCGCTGTCATCCTGCGCGAAAACCTCCAGCAACGATGGCGAAACGAGGGCTTGTCGGCAGATAAAATCCAGCGCAGACTGGGGGATTTTGACACCGCCATTGCCGCCCTTTACTATCGCCTGCCGATGCCTCCTCTGCACGAGGACGTGGCTCCTTACTTCATGCTGCCCGACCGCCCTTACTTGCAGGAGTTCTACTTTGAAAACCCGGTGGCGCGTTTGAAACTGGTGAAGGTTCCTGTGTTGCTGGTGTACGGCGAGATGGACAAGAGGGTATCGCCCAAACAGGATGGGGAGCTGCTGTTGCAACATGCACGCAGCGCAGGAAATAGCCAGGTGGAGTTGAAAGTCATCGGAGGGACAGCTCATGCTTTCAAGGATGCTGCGACGGGCGATACGCAGGACGTGTTGACAAACCCACAGCGACCTCTTGCGCCCGCGCTGGTGAGCATACTCAAGGAATGGCTTTCCGCCAACCTGTGAACCATGGCACACATCGCACTCTACAGGAAATACCGCTCGCAGACGTTCGAAGACGTCATCGGGCAGCAGCACGTGACCCAGACGCTGCAGAACGCCATCCGCTTAGGCAAAGTGGCTCACGCCTATCTGTTCTGCGGACCGCGCGGCACGGGCAAGACTACCACAGCGCGCCTGCTGGCAAAGGCATTGAACTGCGAGCAGGGCCCTACTCCTACCCCATGTGACCGGTGTGCGATGTGCATCGCCATTCGCGAGGGCAGGGCGGTGGACGTGATAGAGATGGACGCCGCCTCGGAAACGGGCATCGACGACGTGCGCGAGACCATCATCGAGAACGCGCAGTATATGCCCCAGCAGGCGCGGTACAAGGTATACATCATCGACGAAGTGCACGACCTCTCCGCCAAAGCTTTTGATGCCCTGCTCAAAACGCTGGAAGAACCGCCTCCGCATGTGGTGTTTGTGCTGGCGACCACGGAGGTACAGCGTGTGCCCATCACGATCCGTTCGCGCTGTATCCGCTTTGATTTCCGCCGCGCCTCTCTGGAAGACCTGGTTCTCCGCATCCACACCGTTCTGGAGCGCGAAGGTCTGACCGCCGAGCCAGAAGCAGTGCAAGCCATCGCGCGAGCGGCAGATGGTTCCTTCCGGGACGCCCTGAGCTTGCTGGAGCAGGTTCTGGCATATGCAGGCGGACATGTAGATGACGAGACCGTGCGCTCGGTGCTGGGCATTGTGGATGAAGAGGCGGTCGGTGCAGTGATAAACGCCGCTGCACGCGGCGATGTGGCAAAGGCGTTAATGGCGGCGGACGAGATGCTGCGACGTGGGAGTAGCGTGCGCACTGTGCTGGAGGCAGTTGCCCAGCGCGTCCGCGATCTGCTGTACGCCCGGGTAGGCGCACTGGATGAAAGCCTTCCTGTGGCACAACGGAGCGCGCTCAAAGCACTGGCACAGCATTTCACCCCCGACACGCTGAGCGGGATGCTGGATATCCTCGTGCGTGCTCAGGCGCAATTGCGTAACGTGCCCCAACAGCGCGTGCTTCTGGATATGGCGATGGTACAGATAGCCCGCATGAAACAGGAAACGGAACCGGCTGCCCCCTTGAACAGCGGGCAAACGGCAGTAAAACCCGCCGCGACGACACCGCCAGTTACCGAAGCCAGGGCGAAGGAGAATATTCCCCCGCCCTTCCCTTCTCGCCCTGAGGAAACCAGACAGGCATCCGCACCCACCGCTTCAGCTCCTGCGTCGGCTCCTGCAGCTGCCAGTGCCCCGTCCGAGCCGGTGACGACCTCGCAGCCAGAAGCCGACGCACTCGAACTGCTGAAGCTGGTTCAGGGCAGGTGGGAACAAATTATCGCCAGAGTAGCGGAGCGCAGTCGCGGCGGTGCAGAGGTGCTTCGTGACGCCAAGCCGGTGCGCTTAGAAGGGAAGAATACAGTGGTTCTGCAGTTCCGCACGGAGTTCGCATACGCCCAGATGCAGTCCGACAAGCGGCGCCAGTTTGTGGAGCAGACCATCTCGCGCTTTCTGGGTGGCAGGGCGATGACCATCCGGTGTGAACTGCAGCAAACGAGCATCGGTTCTCGTTCGGCGAGCCAGACAACACAGCAAAGACAGGATGATGAGGAGATAGATGTTGAACAATACGCGCAAGAGGTAGCGCAGACTTTCAACGGCTATATTGAACTGGAGGGAGGATGAGAATGCGAAATCCTTTCGGAGCGAACCCGCGCGACCTGCAAAAGATGCTGGAGCAGACGATGCAGCAGATGCAAAAGGCGCAGGAAGAGCTGAAAAACCTTCGGGTAGAATCGTCGGTGGGTGGCGGTGTGGTGAAGGCAGTTGTGGATGGTACCGGCGAGCTCATCTCCATTGAAATCAATCCGGTGGTGGTAGACCCGAACGATGTGGAGATGTTGCAGGACCTGATTGTTTCCGCTGTGAATGAAGCACGCGAGCAGGCGGTTGCCGAAGCGACACGGCGAATGACATCGCTTCCGGGGATGCCAAACATCGACCTGGGGAATCTGTTCTAAATGGTGGAATACGCCAAGCCACTGGCAAAACTGATCCGCGAACTGGAGAAGATGCCCGGCGTGGGACCCAAGTCCGCCCAGCGAATGGCGTTCCATATCCTGCGGATGCCCGACGAGGAAGCGCGTACGCTGGCGGAAGCCATTATCGAGGTGAAGGAACGCATCGTCACCTGTAAGCGGTGCTTCAACTTCACCGATGAAGAGTTATGCCCTATCTGCCGCAATCCCTCGCGTGACACTTCCGTACTGTGTGTGGTGGCAGATGTGCGTGACCTGATGGCTATCGAGCGCACCCAGGAGTACCGCGGGCTGTACCACGTGTTGCAAGGGGTGATTTCCCCGATGGACGGCGTGGGCACGGAGCAGCTGCGCATCCGTGAACTGCTGCAGAGGCTTCAGTCGGAACCTGTTCGGGAGGTCATCATCGCGATGAACCCCACCATCGAGGGGGACGCTACCGCGATGTACCTCTCCCGACTGATCAAACCGCTGGGCATCCGTGTCACCCAGCTGGCGCACGGTATGCCTGTAGGAGGCGACCTGGACTACGCCGATCAGGCAACGCTGATTTCTGCCCTCGAATGGCGCAGGGAATTGTAACCTGCTCTGCCGCACTGAGCCTGTTTCCCCCGGATGCCGACAATATCCTATGGGGGCTCTAGCCACGAGAACGCTCAACCATTCTGTGCTTGCCTGTGGTGTGAAGCTTTGGCGAAGGGACAGAGTGCCTGGCTGATCTTCCTGTATTCGCTGGAGGGCTGAAAACGCTGGAAACGACTTTGTGCAAGGACGAGAATCCATGTATGGTCGGCGTAAGCTGGGAGAGATACTGGTAGATCTGGGCTATATAGACTACTCGCAGCTGGAGGAAGCCCTGCAGCTGCAGCAGCACGAAGGCGGAATGCTGGGGCAGATTCTGATTCGCTTGGGCTACATCGACGCCGACCAGCTGGCGGAAGCGCAGGCGGAGCAATACGATGTGGACTACGAGAAGGTCACTCCCGACAGCGTACAGCCCGATGCCATCGCGAAGGTGTCTGCCGCGATGGCGAAAAGTTTGAGAGTGTTGCCCCTGCGCGTGGAGGACGGCAAGCTGGTCGTGGCGATGGAGAACCCTCTGGACGTGGATGCTATCGACGTGCTCCAGCGCCATACCGGTATGTATGTGAAGGTTGTTTACACGAGCCCCGAGAATCTGTTTCAGGCGATTGACTTTCATTACAGCGAGAAAGCTCTCGGCACCGAATCACTGGACGACGCCATCTCCGAGGTGAGCGCGACGCCTGAGGAGGACGATGAAAACCTGGAAGACCTCCGCAAGGCGGTAGAAGATGCACCGGTGGTGCGCATCGTGAACATGTTGCTGATGGAAGCCATCAACGGGCGCGCCAGCGACATCCACCTGGAACCGCGTCGCACGCACATGGAAGTGCGCTATCGTATCGATGGTGAACTGCAACACGTGCGCAATATCCCCCGCAATCTGATGGCAGCGTGCATCTCGCGCATCAAAGTGATGGCGGACATGGACATTGCCGAGAGGCGCATCCCCCAGGATGGACGCATCACTATCCGCGTGGAAGACAGACAGGTAGACCTGCGCGTTTCCACATTGCCCATCCAGCACGGGGAGCGCGTGGTGATGCGTATTCTGGACCGCGACAGAAGCCTGCGCAGGCTGGATGAGCTGGGCTTTTCGCCACACAACCTGATAACTTTCCGCTGGCTCCTACAGCGACCGAACGGCATTATCCTGGTGACCGGTCCCACCGGTTCGGGCAAGACCACCACCCTGTACGCGGCTCTGCGAGAGGTTCGGTCTGTCAGTCGGAATATTATCACCTGCGAGGACCCAATAGAATACGAGCTGGAAGGTATCAACCAGTCCAACGTGAACGAAAAAGCAGGGCTGACCTTTGCCGCCCAGCTACGCGCCATCCTGCGTCAGGATCCCGATGTGGTGCTGGTGGGCGAAATCCGCGACCAGGAGACGGCAGAAATCGCTTGCCGTGCTGCGATGACCGGGCACCTCGTGCTTTCCACTCTGCACACCAACGACGCAGCCAGCGCCATCCCTCGCCTGATGGACATGGGAGTGGAGCCGTTTCTTATCTCCTCATCGCTGGTGGGGGTAGTGGCGCAGCGACTGGTGCGAGTGATCTGCCCCCACTGCAAACAGGCATACGAACCCTCCCTCGCAGAGGCTCGAGTGATCGGTCGCCCCGTAGAAAGGCTGTACCGCGGGGTAGGGTGCTCCATGTGTGGAGGACGCGGCTACTTCGGTCGTGTCAGCGTGCATGAAATCCTGGTGGTGGATGATGAAATCCGCACTTTGATTATCCAGCACGCCCCCAGCAAACAGATTCTCGACGCCGCCCTGCGCAAGGGTATGATACCAATGTCAGAAGACGGCATCAAGAAGGCGATACAGGGCATCACCACGCTGGAAGAGGTGACCGCCAAAGCGTTTATCTCTTCGAACACACCCCCTATTGACGTGCTGGAAGCGGCGTAGCCACGCGAAGACCACCCCTTACGGCGCGGCTACCAACAGGCGATGGCGCACTCTGCCCTGCTGCGCTTCCACAGGTATCAGATAGTCGCTGGATTTTACCCGTACCTCAAACCTGCCGCGGCTGTCCGCTCTGGTGCGAACTCCACCGGCAGAGATCTGCGCTTCAGGCAGCGTGACGCCCTGAATCACTGCCTGTTCGCCCGTTCGCGAGGAGCACCACGCCAGCAGAGGTAACCGCGAGGATTGGAGGGATTCGATGGCGCGTGCTACCGCATCCCGCACCCGGTAGAGTTTCTCGGCGTCGCGTGTGTAACGTGCATAGTCGGGCACTATCAGCTGTGTATAGCCCCTTGCCCACGCTTTCGGGTCAAAGTCGGTCCAGCGAAGCTGCTTGGCTACCCCCGAAGCGGCATCCTCCAGCAGGCACAGGTACTCGTAGTCCTCGATGCCTTCGCGCATGGCTTCGTAGCGCAGGCTGCTGCGCGGAGCCTCTTTGCCCGGGTACACAATCCAGTTGTCGCCCGGCGCGAGCTGTTCATCGAAGGGCTGTCCCCAGAAGTTGTAGCCCCAGTGCAGGAAGCCTGTCGTGCCTGTCCAGTGGTTGAACCAGTGCAGGACGCGCGTCTTGAGGAGCGGATAGTCTATCAGCCGGTTGGGATACTTACCCTGCGGCACCCACGCCACATAGAACCACAGTTCCGCTCCCCGTTCCTGCGCCCGGCGAAACTGCTGGAACCACTGTTCCAGAAAGTTCAACTGCGGTACCCATACCTCCAGGTAACCCTCTAAGTTGGGCACGTGAATGGCGTCGATACGTCGCAGGTCGGGAGCAAGGCGTTTTACCCGCTCGGAAAGCTGCTTCCACGAATCGACGTTCCCCTCAATCGGCTCATCCGCTACATGGATCATACACCGTTGCAGCCAGCCCTTCTGGCGCAGGTGCTCTTGAAGAGCGGGAAGCCACTCTTCTACCGGAATCCACTCGGTCTGCCCGGTGGCTTCGTTCTCGCAGCGCATCGGGTAGGCAACGAAGTTTCTGTCCTCCCATTGCCCATGTTCACGCCCGCCGACGTGCTGCAGCTCGATGAACTCCAAACCGGCGTCGAGATAGGTCTGTATCCAGCGGTCCAGCACGCTGAAGTCGAATCGTAGTTTGCCGTCCGCCCCGCGTATCGCCCTATTCGTGCCCCAGGGGACCCAGGTGTGGTGATGATACTGACGCATCAGGCGGGCGGTGCGTGACAGCAGCTGCCAGAACTCTTCGGAGAGGTACTCCACGCCGTGTTGCTTTGCCAGCTCGCCATCGTTCATCCATACGGTCACTTTCAGCCGGGTGCGCTCCGGGAAGGTGAAGCCATACACCGTGAGACGCACGGGTATCTCTATCCGCCCGTTTTGCAGCTCCACCGTCATCGTTCCGCGATACTCTCCTGCCGGGGTGTCTCGGGGAACCTGCCACTGCACGTAAATGGGCTGATTCTGCCCCGGTTGCAGGGCGATGCTTTTCTCCTCCAGTAATCCGTCGGGGAAATCAGCAGGTGCCTTGCGCACCAGCTCCTCTTCTGGCGTCGCTGTAGAGTTCTTGCCCACCCGATGGTACTCCACGAAGGCGTAGCGGAACGCACTGGCGGGAATAACGCCTTTGCCTCCTTGCCTGCGCAGGGGCGAACATTCCACCCTTTCCACCCGATCCTCGTTTGGCGTGCGCAGCACCACCTGCGCTCCCACCCACTGGTTGCGTGCTGCGGATACCTCCACCTGGCGACGTACCGCAGCAGGCGGTGGCGTATCGCGGAAGACGTTATGCAGAGCGTGTGTGCACCACCATTGTAAATTCGGTTGCGCCAGAATAATCAATGCCAGTATCATCGAACCTCACCTTTTCCATATGGAGTGTCCCTTTCTTCGCCGATGGCAGGCTGGTATCCTGTGTGTAACCTTCACACACAATCGCGTGGAGGGCGAGGCTCCCGCCGAGCCGTTCCCCTCTGGTCGTGACGGAGCACGACCAGAGATGTGTGGAGGGTCACGACGGAGCGTGACCCTCCACAAGATTGAGGTTAGACGCTCTAAGAGCTGCGCTACTACTCTGTCAAGGCTCAATGTTGTGAGAGACCACCCGGCGACTGGAAGTCGCGGGCAACACAACCACACCCCCCTTCGGGGGTGGGTAAGCAGGTTTCATCCTCTGTTGCCCGCGATTTTCCATCGCTGGGACAACACCAACATCTTCAGAAAAAGGTCTGACAGAGTAGTAGTAGTTTGTCCAGTCTGATTGTTTCGGTAACAGCAAGATGGCGGCAACAACCCTGTCATTCTGAGCGCAAGCGAAGAATCTTAGTCTAACGACACTTGGAGATGCTTTGCTGACGCTCAGCATGACAAAACCAGTTTGCACTATCTGAAAAAGCAATATCGATATTGCAAGATAGAGCCTTGACAAACTAGTAGTGTTTTGTCAGAAGTGAATCTTCGCTTTGCTGCTCTGGAGGGCGAACCTCCCGGTGAGCCAAAAACCTGTGCGCTGCAACGGCTCGGCAGGAGCCTCGCCCTCCAGAAGATGGAGCATTGCAGAGTAGTAGGCTATACCTGCTACATTGTGTTTACGGTTCACCTCCAACCACGCATCCAGCACCAAATCCCCAGAACGATGGGGCGCACTGCCGGAGTTCACCCTCTGGGCAAACTCCTGAGCAATCGTCGCCGCTCCATCGGAGTCGGCAGGAGCCGCATCGTGGTACCCGCACAACCCCCGCAGTATTCCCTGCTTCAGGGTGGTGTTGCCCCATGCGAAACCGTTCGTGGCATCGGGGCGAAGTACACTGCACCCCGCAATGATGAAGTAATCCAAATCCTCCCGCCAGTTCGCCGCGGGGTTGACCTTATACTCCCCTGGTCTGGTAAGGAAGCCAGCACGCTAAACGCTTCTGCGATGCTTCCGGCTATTCACGGCAGGTCACTGGGGGCTATTTGGACGACGCAGTAACCATCGGAATGAGATGCGTCGGACCGTATCCAGACTACCAAGTACCGATTGTCAGCGCTTATCCACACTTTGTCAGGGTATCCTGGGATGCCAGAGTCGTCAAGCGGCAGGCCGGGCATGACAGCCTCGCTAATTAGTCGTCCACTGCGGTTCCAGAAATGCACATGCAGCATCCCTGTGTTGCCGTTGCGTGAAATACGATAGATGGCTACCAGGCGTCCGTCCGGTGACAACACACTCTTCTCATGAGGGCGTGCCGCAGATAGTGCTGCTACGCGCTGAAGCACCAGTGCACCACGACCGCGCCCCGGACTATCCAGTGTTAGCAAGCGCCGATGCGAACCGCGATTCCATAAAATCGTGACCTGGCTGCCACGTTGCGCCATCATCTGACGATACTCATCCCAATTCGCAGCACCCCACGACACGTCTTTGCCCTCGTCCTGGAGGATTGGGACAGGTTCCTTTTCTGTATCAAACCTCCACCTGCCTGTCCACACCAGCTTGCCTTCGCGGGTGATCAGCGCAAGGTGCCCATCCCTTGAATCTTCTCTCACCCGCGTCTCGTGCTTTGGAACCGGTTGACTTTCATGCCTGAGTGACCTCAAGAAGTGCTGCCATGAGCATACCTCCAGTAGCATGTACGAATGGGGCGGATGGAACCATTCCACGGGGTCGTAACCGGGCAAACGGGCTCCGACGATATGCCAGACTATTCCGCCATCCACTCTCATGAGCCGTACCCAAACTTCGTCGGGGTCACCAGTTTGCTTGGAAACCACCAGGTGCGAGCCATCCGGGAAGAGTGCCGCTGTGGTAGCTGAGGTAGTTGGGGCGCTGAGGTCAACCGTCAGTAAGCGCCGCCCGGCGAAGTCGCGAACTGTGGCACGAACTAACGATTCCCAGCTGTGCTTCAGAATCAGTATTCTGTTGCTGACCACCTGCTCTACAGCACCTTCCGGTGAGTAGACCGGTGCTCCTTCGCAAACCCCGCGTGACGGAATCTCCCACGCTATGGAGCCGTCCCGACGCACACATCGAATCCCTCCCCGATAGGGTACTCTCTCATGAGGCGCAATCCACCCTCTGGATGTTTCGACAACGAAGTAGTCGTACACCAGGTATTTGCCGTCGGGAGACAGTCGTGCCTGCCCGAGTTGTTCCTCTTCTCCAAGCCGGTGTGTCCATGCGACGCGACCCTGCTTGTCACATAGCTGTATGCGGTGCGTATCACCTCTGGGGCGAATGCCTACGAGTACGAAAGGCTCGCCGTTAAGATAGATGAAATCCTCTCCCGAAGCAGGACCCGGTACCGGAACGAACCGATCCTTCGAGTTTGCCTCTGGCGGTTTAACCTGGCAGACCAGGTACACCATACTCCATAGGGAAATGCCGACAAACGAGTACACCATACCTCTCATGGTACACCTCCTGGCGCCGACGGGCGATGCAGTCAGCTCTCACCTCCGTAAGCAGGTTTCGTCCTCTGTTGCCCGCGATTTTCCATCGCTGGGACAACACCAACATCTTCAGAAAAAGGTCTGACAGAGTAATGGCGCTTCTCTGTTGTCATAGTCTGCCCCCAGATAAAACCCTGCTGCCGTAATAGCCTGCTGATAGGTCACCGCATTCAACGACAGTGCCGGCTTGCGACGGTGACACTTCTCCTCGTCGGGGTGGTCGTCCACCGCATGAACTACAAACAGGTATTCGCCCATCTCCGACATCATGTTCACCGGCACCCACACAAGAACACCGTGTTGGGTTCCAGAAGGGCTGGCGGTCAAACCGTCCGGCTGGTTGTTGTGCTCTACGCAGGGCAATTGCGACAGGTCCCAACTGCCTGTCCGCTGAGAGTCACCTCCTGCCTAACCCAATAACTACCAGCCGCTTTGCACGTTCATAACGCACCTGCGCCCTCAACACCAGCTCCACAACGTCCAGCGGAACATACAAACGCCCGCCAACGACACATGCGGGCGCCGATGCCTGCAACACCTTGCCGTTCACCTGATACTCCCTGCTGCCCTTCTGCAACACCGCCGTGCCACCTCTACCAGCAAGGAGCGCCTTCCCACTCTGCTCCCACCGTAAACTGCCACGCTTGCCCCTGTCCGCCAAGTAGCCTGCCCAAAGGTACGCCTGTCCCCCAATGTCTATCGCGGGACGGTTCAGATGGATCCTTTGACCGTCCCACTCCACCTGCAACGATCTGCCGGGCACCACTGCTTGCGCACGAACCGGGCGTGTTTTCCCAGAAGGAACACCCATCAACATATCTGACCAGAGGAGCGCACCGGTGAAGCCATCCACCAAACAGGCATACCCAACTCGCCCATGCCCCTCCTCCCAGCCGTACACGGTCAACTCGTATGCCAGTGTCTCCCAACCGAAGGGGTCAGGGGGAGTGACCCGTATTCCATACAGTGAGCCTGCTTCGGGGCTGGACAGTTGCAACTGCTGTGCTGCCGCGGCAAAAGCCTGCTCGGCGTTCAGTGCGGGGTTGATGCCGACCATGACCGGATAGTGACGGCAATGAGCATCCGTAATGCGTCCGTAAACGACGTCCACATCTACCCTGCAGAAGCTCGGTCCATACACACCGTTAGGGAAGAGCTGCCCAAAATACACGGTGTATTTCGTCGGAGCGCGCCCGATCCCACCGAACTTCCGAACCTCTACGTGATTGAGCAGTTCGGGGAAGGGATAATGTGCCTGCATGTACGAGCGGGCGATGGCTACCGCTTGCTCTTCCCCTATCGCCCGGCGCAGTAACATCTCCTCGCTCAAGGGCTCGTGATAGAACTCTTTATCAGTATAGAGCCAGATCCATGCCCAGTCGTTAATGCTGTAGGCGCAAATGCGGAATTGCCTCCGGTTGCATTCCAACACGTGGTGGACATCTATTCCGGGTCGCGCAGAAGGGGGTGCGATGTATTTGACCTCTATAGGTGTATTGCTGCCTTCTCCGAGAATGTCGCGCACCTTTTGCACCGCCTGCTCCCGTGTGACGTACTGCCAGACGTATTGTGCAGAGGCAACCGTGCCCCAACAGCACAGCGCACACAAGACGAGGATGCATGTGGTCTGTTTCATGATGAGATACCTCCTTCGCATGGTTATGGTGTGATGCGCAGTGTTGCGTCGCCTTGGAACAGAGCATTAAATCCTGATGGACTAAATATCATACCGGCGTAAGTCACTTCAGCCCAATGCTTAGTCATCCCTAATGCCTGTTCGTGAGCCTCACGCACCGTCCTGATACTTTGGGCTTTTCGCCGCCACCGTATCCATCGAGGTAGACGCATACTGCATTGGAGTACACTTCCCAGTGGCCGATGGTTACCGTGGTCTTCGCCCCCTTATACAGAAACCAGTCGCTCAGACCGCCTGCTTGAAACCCCGCGTTCAGCCCGCAACCCACCAGAACTACCAGTTCCAGATTCGTCAGAGTCTGTCCAGGTCCGCCGATGCTTTCCACGATCAGGCAGTCCTGCCACCCACGTAGCCCGGGAATAGTGTTCCAGTCGGCATAGCTGGTGACAAGCCACTTCTGGCTACCCTGAGGAGCCGACTGCGGCATCTGGTTGTCACCTTTCATGAGCAGCAGTTTGCCCTCAAGGTCAGCGTGGCTGTGTCCGCTAAAAAGCACCATCTTTAGCAGCTTTCTGCCTATCGCCGGGTCGTAATATTCCAGAGCACCCCGCATGTGTCTTATCCAGGGATTGCCATACCACCAATCGTAACCGGGTACTTTTTTGAAGCCTAAGGCTTTTCCTCCGTTCACAAAATAGAGAGCCTGAGAATTGAACTCTCCATGTGTGAAGGCAATGAGAGCACTGTATATCTTCTGCTGGTTATGGGGAAGCGCTTCCCGCAAACGGTGTGCCTTGTCGAGGTCACGGTGGTTATCCTGTGCCCGCAACAGAAAGATGTATCTGCCTGCCTCGGTGGGCGATGGTATGGTAAACGTCACATCGTGACTGCCGTCAGTCAAATCGGGTGAACTAAGCGCACACGCAAAGTATACGTCCAGCGCAGGGTCAAAAACCTGTATCTGTCCTTGAGAGGCTGGGTAACCTTGCGCGGAGGACAGATGGTATTGTATGCAATATGTGGCTGTTTGTCCATCATCCACACATTGGATGGAGCCTGCTGCAAGATGCATAAAATCCGACCGATTGCTGTCCCTGTCCGGTGGCGCACTGCCGTATACATACGCCGACAACCGATACAGGTATATCCCTCGCGGGGCAGTGCTACCGTCTCCCAACTTCCCATCCCACGTCCATGACCATGTGCCCGGACGTGCCACGTTCGCAAACTCCTTCACCAGCACCGGGTTCTGGTTGTCATCACTGCGGAATATCTCCAGCTTTACCGTGCAGGTTCCCTGCTGGGCATGAATGAGCTGCGCCGCAAACGACACACCGATCATCTGCTCCGGCTTCCAGACAATGCATGGCTCCGAACGACTGTCTACCAGCAACAGGTTCAACACGTTGAAGGTGAATGAAACCGTCTCCGTGAACGTGCCCCGGTCGTTGGGAGGGGGGCTGCCGGTGGACACCGTATACTGGATGGTCGCCTCTACCCGATACTGCCCATTGTGCTTGTCCGCCAGGTTCTGCAGGCTTTGCAACATCACCACGTTGCTTGTCGGGTCGCCATAGGCAGGGTTGGGGGTAGTTGTCTGGAATGGCACCGGCATAGGCGTGACCGCATGGGCGCTGGTCTGCTCGGCAAGGGAGGATTGAGTGACACCGGCGCTCAGGATGTAGCCACTCTGGGGCTGCACGACCAGACGGAGAGTGAACCATCCGCCGACGGTGGCTCCCTCTTGGGCGACTGCAGGCTGGTTGGTGTATCCGTTGGGATACCACACGATGTACATCCTGACCGAAGCACAGGCGTTGTTAGCGAGGCACAGCAGGGCGAGGGCGGTCAGTACCCCCCGTGTGAGTGGCACAAGCAAGCGTTTCATCTGGTTTGCTCCTTTCGCTCACGAGGGGTGTGTGACTACTTGCATGTTACTACCTTTTGTGCAAGATGTCAAGGGGTGCCTTGTGTTTGCCTGTCTGGAGGGCGAACCTCCCGGTGAGCCGAAAATCTTTTTACGCATACCGCTCGACAGGAGCATCGCTTTCGAATTGCTTTGCCGTGCGGGTACACTCTATCACGACCCAAACCCGGAGGAGGGCAACTATGGTCGTCCTGTACATCACGCTCAATACCGATGAGGAGGCGCGGGCGATCTCTCGCGCCTTGCTGGAGAAGCGTCTGGCGGTGTGTACCAACTGGTTCCCCATCACCTGCGCCTACCGCTGGCAGGGCGACATCGTGGAGGAACCCGAAACGGTGCTTATCGTCAAGACGCTGCCCGATCTGTATGAGGCGGTCACCGAGGAGGTGCGACGGCACATCACTTACACCAACTTCATGGCGCAACTGGATGTGCCGAGAATCAATAACGAGTTTGCCGACTGGCTGAAAGAGGAACTTTGCAACGCCAGCGAGAATTCGTCGGATCAGTGAGGAGGTGGCGCGGTGCCGACGGCGTGGCGTGTAGCGGTAGTGGTATTGTTGCTCGGCTTAGCGGCTGTGCGGATGTTGGCACAGTCGGCGGAACCTGTCGCCTCGCCCCCCACTCTGCAGGCACTGCGCTGGGAAGAGAGCGTGCTGCATATCGTCACCTCGGGCAAAGTGACCTTCCGCACCTTCACCCTGCGCGAGCCGTTGCGCGTGGTGATAGACATTTCGCCCTGCGTCCTGCCCCGGGAAGCCATCCAGCCAGAAGGCGACACCCCCGCTGCGGTAGAGCGTCTGCGCTGGGCGCAGTTTCAGGAAGATGTGGTGCGCGTAGTGCTCGACCTGCGCGAGAACACCCAGTATGCTCTCTCTACCGCCGCCAGCGGTGTTGAAGCGATGCTTGCACTGGGCGGTGCTGCAGGGGAGGAGAAGCAACCACGCCCTGGGACACCGGCTGCCCCATCTGCGATACCTCCCGCCGAGCTGGTGCACATAGAATGGGAACACGATCAGGACGTTGCGCGTCTGCGGATGAAGCTCAGCCGCAAAGTGCCGGTGCGCCTGCGCCCGCTCAAAGAGGGCTACAGCACTCTGCTGGAGATGCCCCAGGTGAAGCCGGGGGCAGACCTGCCTGCGGACTGGAGTGTGAAGCACCCCCTTATCGAAGAGGTGCAGTTCTCGCCTGACGGGAAAGGCGTGCGCTCGGCGTTGCTGATTCGCACCACACGGGCTGCCAGCCTGAGTGTGGAATACGACAAGCAACAACCGGTCATCACCCTGGCGGTGAACCGTCCACGCAACGCGCATGGCAAGCTCTCCGAGAAGCATATCGTGATAGACCCCGGGCATGGAGGCACCTCCAAAGGAGCGGTAGGGCGAGACAAGGACTCGGTGGTGTACGAAAAAGATATCAACCTCGCCATCGCGCAGAGGGTGCAGGCACTACTGTGGAAAGAGAAAGCCACCGTCACCATGACGCGCGAAGACGACAGCACCGTAGACCTTTACGCCCGTCCTCAACTGGCGAACGAAAAAGGTGCGGATTTCTTCATCAGCATCCATTGCGACTCCACCCCCAAGCCCAATTCCGCCAGCGGCACCACTACCTATTACCACGCCTCCGACCCTGACGGGCGCGCGCTGGCTCAGGCGATACAGAAACACCTCGCTGCCGTCACAGGACTGCCGAATCGCGGCGCACAGACCGACACCGCTATCTACCAGTCGGGCTTTGCGGTGTTGCGTCGTAGCGAGATGCCTGCAGTGTTGATTGAGGTGGCGTACATCAACAACGACAGAGACCGTGCAAAGCTGAAAGACCCCGAATTCCAGCAGAAGGTGGCGGAAGCCATTGTGGCGGGGCTAAAAGCGTATATCGAGGGGGAGCGCGAGGAGCAGGTCGTCCAGCAGCAGGAAGTGCAAATCCGTCCTGCTTCGGATAAAAAGGAGACCGAGCCCCCCGTGCAGATACCGGAGCAACTCTAACGATGAGAGGAATACGCTGGATACTGGTGGTGACACTGCTGGGGATACTCGCTTTTGGGCTGAGCTACTGGTACACCAGCCGCCGCCCGGCTCTGTCACCCCGACCTGCTGGGGTCACTACCAAGCCGTCGGTGGTGGTTTATGTGCCGCATTTTGTGGGCGCACGCACCGAGTGGGAGGCAAAGCCCGTGCCTGTGGGCGAAGGCGAGGACCCTCTGCGCATCGCCTTAGAACATCTGTTGATTACCCGCGACACCCCCTTCCCGCAGGGAACACGCCTGCTACGGGTGAGTGTGAAGGATGGACTGGCGGAAGTGGACTTCAGCCGCGAGCTGATAGACAACTTTCCCGGAGGTTCCACCACCGAGGCGTGGATAGTGGAAAGTCTGTGCAAGACCCTGGCGCAGTTTTCCGACATCGAGAAGGTGGTTATCCTGGTAGAAGGCAAGCGGATAGACACCATCGGGGAGCATGTAGACCTGAGTGAGCCAGTGGCAGTACGCCAGAACACCCCCTAATTGTTTCCTCTTGATGACCTCCATCTTCTGGAAGACGCGCTTTCCCCAGGGGAATGCTGCTGTAGAGTATGCGATATTGCATTTTTGAACATAGAGTGCTATGATGGAAGTGTAAACGGTTCCGCTCCTGAAAGTTGCAAGTCTTTATAGCCTTTGGAAGCCATTTGGCGAGCAAGGAAAAAAACAACTGCGCCCGAGAGGGGGTGATGCGAAGGCACTGGGGAGCGAAAAGAGTGATTGTATCACATTTCGTTGTGTTCTTACTGTGCACAGATATCAAAAGGGAGGGTGCAAGAGATGCGACAAATCTCGCGAGGTTTTACACTGATTGAGCTGCTAGTTGTCATCGCGATTATCGCGATTCTGGCGGCGATCCTGTTCCCCGTGTTTGAACGTGCCCGTGAACAGGCGAACAAGACATCTTGTCTGTCTAACATGAAGCAGATTGCTCTGGGCATCCTGCAGTACACCCAGGACTACGACGACTGCCTGCCCTATCCCGGCTGGATGCCTGCGCGCGCGCCTAACGGCAGGACATCCTGCTACTCGTGGCGCTGGGCAATACAGCCTTACATCAAAAACACGGGCATCTCGCTTTGCCCATCCTACGAGCGCCCCAACGAGCCTATCTAGAACTGGCAGTGCTCTCGCTGGGGAGGATGATGCCAACAGCGGGCTGCATGACGGAGTGAATCCATTACCCCCTCCCGAGGAGACCACTCTGGAACATTACCATGGCTGGAGGCGCTCGTACGCGGGAGCGAACAGCTGGGCACATCGGGGTACTGTTGGCTAGTGGAACGGATGGATCGTGTCCGGCTGGTTGCCCAACCCCGTGAAGATGTCGTCCATTCCGCGCCCGGCAACGCTGATCCAGGTGCTGGAGTCGCGCGAGTACTTCCATGACCTGGGCACCTGGTGCGTAGATGGTTGGCGCATCTGGTTCGACAACAATAAGGGCTGGTTCACCAGCCACAACGGGGTGAGTAACTGGACGTTCCTGGATGGTCATGCCAAAGCCATCAAGGTATGCGCCACCTTCGGTGCGTTACGGTGGAACCCGGGTGACACTCCGCCGGACGACTATCTGTGGGAGTGGTGGGTTGGCGTAGACCCGAACGTGCTGCGCGGTTGGCAGCAGAACTGCTGGCAGGTACCTGAGTACCGATAAGCGCACACGCGTGCATGGAGGGCGAGGCTCTGCTCGAGCCGGATGGAGTATCCCCTGTGAACGGGAGACTGGCTCGCCAGGAGCCTTGCCCTTCAAACTGTAGAAGTGACACAGTTGGGCTAAGGTCAGAGATTGCTTCGCTCCCGCGTCGCCCGCAACGATGCGGGGCGCAGTCCGTGTCATGCAGGAAGCATACCACAGGATGCAGAAGGCAAAGAAGCGGATGGCGCCCCTTGCTGGTGTATCCTCGCCCTTGCCAAAAGCCCCATTTCATGATATAAATACGAAGGGCACATTGGGTGCGCCCCGAGCCATTCTGGAAGTCTACTCTGGGGGAACACCATGACCAAGTACATCTTTGTCACCGGCGGCGTGGTGTCATCTATCGGTAAGGGCATCACCGTCGCCAGCCTCGGTCGGTTGCTTCGCAGTCGCGGCTTCAAAGTGGCGCCTCTCAAGTTCGACCCCTACATCAACGTGGATGCAGGCACGATGAACCCCTACCAGCATGGAGAGGTGTTTGTGACCGACGACGGCGCGGAGACCGACCTGGACCTCGGACATTATGAGCGGTTCATTGACGTCGATTTGACGCGCCACTCGAACGTGACCACCGGCAATATCTACAATGCGGTGATCTCGAAAGAGCGCAGGGGCGATTATTTAGGCGCAACCGTGCAGGTCATCCCCCACATCACCAACGAGATTCAAGACCGCATCGTACTGGTAGGCAAAGAGCATAATGCAGACGTGGTCATCGCCGAAATCGGCGGCACGGTGGGCGATATCGAGGGATTGCCCTTCCTGGAAGCCATTCGCCAGTTCAAGAAACGGGCAGGCGCGGAGAACGTGTTGTATATTCACGTCACGCTCATCCCGTTTGTGGGACCCTGGGGCGAGGTGAAGACCAAGCCCACTCAGCACAGTGTGATTAAGCTGCGCGAAATCGGCATTCAGCCGGATATTCTGGTCTGCCGCACCAAAGTGCCCCTCTCCGATGAGATGAAGGAGAAGATTTCGCTGTTCTGCGATGTGGAGAAGGAAGCGGTCATCGAGGCGATGGACACCGAAAACATCTACGAAGTGCCGCTTCGCCTGGAGGAATTGGGACTGGCGAATCTGGTGGTGCGCCGTCTCGGTTTGCCCGACACCCCGCCCGACCTCGAGGAGTGGCGCAAGATGGTGGAGGTGATGAAACGACCTCGCTACAACCTGTACGTGGCGGTGGTGGGCAAGTACACGGGCAACGGCGACGCTTATATCTCCATCGCCGAGGCACTGAAACACGCCGGTATTGCCAATAACGCGCGGGTGAACATCCGCTGGATTGATTCCGAAGGGCTGGAGAAGGCTCCCGATGTGGCCGCGCACCTGAAGGGATTTGACGGCATTATCGTGGCGGGCGGCTTCGGTGTGCGCGGCCTGGAAGGCAAGATCGCTGCTATTCGCTATGCGCGCGAAAACCGCATCCCGTTCCTCGGTTTGTGTCTGGGCTTGCAGATGGCGGTCGTGGAGTTCGCCCGGCACGCCTGCGGATTGCACGGAGCGCACTCCGAAGAGGCGAACCCTGACACGCCGCATCCGGTGATTCACCTGCTGCCCGAGCAGAAGGATGTAGCGGACAAAGGGGCGACGATGCGCCTGGGAGCCTATCCCTGTCGCATCATGCAGCGCACCCGTGCCGCGAAGCTGTATCGCGACGCCGTGGTGTACGAACGCCATCGCCACCGCTACGAGGTGAACAACGAGTACCGGGAGCGTTTGGCAGAGCACGGCATGGTGTTTTCCGGCGTCTCGCCCGACTACCGGCTGGTGGAGATTGTCGAGCTGGAAGGACACCCCTTCTTTATGGCGACACAGTTCCATCCCGAATTCCGCTCACGTCCCAACCGTCCGCATCCGCTGTTCGTCGGACTGGTGAAAGCTGCGCTGGACAAGAGCGGACACCGTCGCTGGGAGGGTGATGAGAGCGCAGCAGCTGCTATGCCGGTGCAGGTGCAGCCAGAACCCTGCGACGACGGACACCCGCTGGAGGAGAACCTGCTGGAGCTGGAGGAAGCGTAGCTCTTGGATGTTTTTCAGGTAGTGCTGTCGCTGTTTCTGGTACTGTTCACCGGTTACCTGCTGAAGCGGCGGGGTATCTTGCGCGACACCGATACAGGCGTCATTAACCGCCTGATTCTGGATGTGACCCTGCCCGCTTTTGTTTTCCACGCCCTGTATCGCCAGCGGGTGACTGCGGATATGGTTCATGCCGCGTGGCTGTTCGGTATCCTGCAGGTGGTCGTGATGGCGCTGTTGTGGGTGCCCGCCCGTATGCTTCGCTTTCCTCGCCCCGTGCTGGGAACCTTTTTGCTGACCGCTGTATACGGAAACACGGGCTTTTTGGGGTATCCTGTCGTGCAGGCGATTTTCGGAAAGACCGAAGGCGCGATGGCAGCGGCAGTGGTGTATGACCAGTTTAGCATGGCTCTGCCCGTATATACCGTCGGGGTAGCGGTCGCCATGCATTATGGTAGCAAGTATGAGACCAACTGGCGTGAGATGATGAGCTTCTTTACCACTCCCACCTTCCTCGTGTTGATTGCAACCCTGATGATTAACGCTTTACAGATACCCGTACCTTCATTTATCACCCATGCGGCGCAACTGGTAGCAGGTGCGACGGTGCCGCTGGTGTTGTTATCGCTGGGGCTGATGCTGGAACCCGCACACTTGCGGGCAAACCGCTACTACCTGCCGGTAGTGCTTATCTTGCTCACCAAGATGGCGTTGTTCCCATACTTGATGTGGCTGGCGACGGGATGGATGGAGGTGCAGGGCATCGCCCGGCTGGTCGCGGTCACACAGTCTGCGATGCCCAGCGCGATGGTGAACGCGGTGATTACCGAACGCTACGGCTGTGACCATCAGCTGGCAACGCTGGTGATTGTGGTGGGTACGCTGTGTACCATCATGGTACTGCCAGTGGTGGTGACGCTATTGGGAATATAGGGGAGGGGTTCGCACCTCGAGTCGCGCGCGTCTTCTGTGTCCTTGCGAGCCGCGAAGCTATGCCCTGCGTGAACCCCTGTGTGTACGACGCAGGAGCAAAGCAGTTTCCTGCGCCCACGAGGGGGATGGAAAACCTCTGCAGTAGCAGGTAATTTCGCCTCCATGTATCGAATTGCATCAGTTGATGAAACCCACCTTGCGCGATTATCTGGGGATTAGCCTCTTCTGGTTCGCGCTCTCTTTTTTCTGGGGAGCGGTGCTGATACTGGTTCTACCCGACCGGGTGGAGCAGCTGGTCGGCTCGCACGAGAAAGATCGCGTGCTGGCGGTCATTACCAGTATCGGTGCGTTTGTGGCTTCCGCCACGCAGATACTGTTTGGCGCCATCAGCGACCGCAGCCGCCACCGTATGGGACGCAGACGCCCCTACCTGATAGTGGGCACGCTACTGACCACTGTGGCACTGTTCGCTTTTCCCTTGGCGCGCACCGCGTGGACACTGCTGGGCGTGTACATTGTGATTCAGTTTTTTCTGAATGTGGCCAACGGACCCTATCAGGCTCTGATTCCCGACCGCATCCCCTGGCAGTATCATGGAACCGCCTCCGCCTGGATGGGCATCTGCACCCTGCTGGGGCGCATCGGTGGACCCTTTGCCGCCAGCCTGCTGCTGGGTTCTGAGCGAGGGCTATTCTGGCTCATGGTGCTGTTTGCTCTCTTCCTCAACGCCTTCATGCTGCTCAATGTGTGGCTCATCCGCGAAGAGCCGTATACCGGCAACTCGCCCACCCTGCGCGAAGCGATAGTCTCCAGCTACCGCGTGCCGCTCAAGCCGTATCCCAGCTTCGTCTGGTTGCTGCTCAGCCGGTTGGCTATCATGATGGGCATCTACACGGTGAACTTCTGCTTGCTATACTACCTGCGTGACACGTTAGGCTACCGCGAGGAAGCGTTCCAGCTCATTACCAACTTCATGATACTCTCCACCTTGACCGGCATTTTCGGCACGATTCCCGCAGGCAAGCTCGCCGACCGCTACAGCAAGCGTCTCATATTGGCTCTCTCCTGCCTCATCTGTCTGGTGGCAGGCATGGGTTTTCTTTTCGCCGAAGACCTGACGATAGTATATATCGCAGTAGGTATCTTTGGGGCAGGATTCGGCGTGTTTCAGGCGGTGGACTGGGCGTTAGCGTGCAACCTGTTGCCGGAAGAGGCTCCGGCAAAGTATATGGGCGTGTGGGGAATCGCAGACACCCTGCCGCAGGTGATCGCTCCTTTAATCGCCGGACCGATTGCTTACACCATCAATACGCAGGTGCAGATGGGCGTGGGGTATCGTGCGCTGATGGTGCTGGCGATGGTGTACTGGGCAATCGGTACGGTGGTGATTCGGTATATTAGAGAAAGGGATGGAGGCATTACACCACAGGCAAGCTACGCACACGAATAGACCTCACAATGGGACAACACATTTGATGGGGATAGACCTCGCCTGGGGCAACCGCAACCCCTCCGGGCTGGCGATCCTGCGCTGGCAAGGAGAAGCCTTGCACGAGGTCACGCCTGCGCAGCTACCTGTCACCGACGAACAGATTTGCCAGGCGGTAGCCGCGCAGGACGACGGCGGCACGCTGGTCATCGCCATCGATGCGCCGCTGATAGTGCCCAACTTCAGCGGGGAACGCCCTGTGGAGAGGGAGATGCGCAGGCGGTTTGCCCGCTGCCATGCGACATGTCATCCGGCAAATCGACAACTGCTGGGAGACCCGCCGCGTGGAGAAAGGTTGTGCACCCTGCTGGCGGAGAAGCTGGGGGTGCAGGTGATGCTCGCCCCTCCGCGACGCCAGTACTGTCGTGTCGCCTTTGAAGTGTACCCTCATGCGGCGATGGTGAGGCTGTTCGATTTGCCCCGCGTCCTGCAATACAAGGCGCGACCGGGCAGGAGCCTCGCATATCGTCGGGAGCAGATGCAGCGATATATCGAGTTACTGGGGTGTCTGCCACATCCTCCTCTCCGCTTGCCAGACTGGTTGAATCCCGTCCCTGAAACCGCCGCCGAGCTGAAGCGGTTCGAGGACAGGGTAGACGCCCTCTTCTGCGCATGGCTGGCGGCTCGGGCGTGGATGCACGGCGGTGAGGTGGTGGGCGAGGAGAGTACGGGCACGATATGGCTTCCATAGCAGGAATACCCCTTGTCCGCATGGAACAATGGTTCACACCCATGGGGCAACATACTCTTTTCGCAAATCTGCTGCGTCTTCTCGGCTTGCTGGGCGTGCTGGGGGTGCTGCTCAGCGCGTACACACCCCTGCCCAACGTGCTCGCCCGCGCGCTGGCAACCTCCTCCCGGGTGCAGCCCGCCGACGCGATTGTGGTGCTGGGTGCCAGCGTCCATCGGGACGGTACGCTGAGCGGTCCCTCCCTGCGACGAGCGGTGCAGGGTATCGTGTTATATTATCGTGGACTGGCGCCGACGATCGTCTTCTCTGGCACCTCATACGAGGGGTCTCCGGTGGAGGCAGAGGTACGGGCTTCCCTCGCTCGCCAGCTGCGCGTACCGGAAAAGGCTATCTTGCTGGAGCCACACGCCCAGACGACCGCCGAAGAGGCGCAGAACATCGCTACCAGGCTGAAGCAGCGTGGTGCGAAGAGTATCTTGCTGGTGAGCAACTCGCTCCATCTGTCTCGTGCGGTGCCGCGATTCGAACGATATGGTCTCAAGGTGTTTCCCGTGGCTGCAGACGATATGCCGGTGCACACCGACGGAACGGATGGGCGTCTGGAGCTGATGTGGTATACGTTACGCGAAGCGATGGGGCGGTGGCTCTATCGCGCTGGCGAGTGAGATGGATAAACTGTACGTACCCCTGCTGATATTGTTCAGTTCCCTCGTCGGTTACTTTTACGCGAGGCGGAGATGGCACCTCCAGCGCCAGGACGTGGTGCGGGCGATACAGGGGGCGCTGGAGTTTATCGGCTGCTGGATACTGGTGTACGGCGCGAACGTGCTGTTCGGACTGGTGTTGATCCTGCTGATCCGTCGCCTCACCGGTTTCTTTATCTCCGCTTATGTGCTCAACAGCATCATGCTGGTACTTTTCACCTTGCTTCAAGCTCTGGTAGCCCATCATTTATGGCAAAGGGACAGGCAGAAGCAGAGGTAAAAACTACCTCTGCCTGCGTCCCTCTTTCAGCAGCTGTACCACCTCCGCGATACGCCCGGCGCGCGTTTCAGGGCTTTTGGCATCCTCTATCCAGCGCAGGTAGTTTTTGCGGTAGAACGGCGCTATCTCCTCGAAAAACGCCTTCGCCTGCGGCTCCGCCTCGAGTGCGCTGGCAATATCGTCGGCGAGCTCCTCTATCACGGGGCTTTCCAGGCAAAGCACACATTCTACGTTCGTGCCCACCTGAACCTCGTTATCTCGAAGCCACGTCGGACCCAGAGGCAGGATGTATTGTCCGTTCCATACCTCCGTGCGCCCGCGTACCTTGCGTTCGCTAATGGTTCCTGCCACGTAGTGGTGAGGTCTCTTGCCCCAACGGTCGCCCACTTCTTCTGGCAAAACGAGAAAAGCCCTGTTTCCTTGCTGAACTATTGGGGCTGTGAAGTGCAATGTCCGGTTCTCCATCACAGTCCCTACTTTCTCCAGTATTGTTCGTGCGGGTAGCGGTAGGTGGGTAGCTCAGTGCCCGGCTGCCAGTCCACTGTAAAGGGTTCTGGCGGATGATACTCGAAGGGCTCTTCATCCTTGGGGATGTAGTCTGCCTGCTGTCGCCTCTCTATGCATCGGAGCAAAACCCGCTGCTTCAGTGGGATGTACTCCGGAACGTGGGGTCCCAGCGCGTACTCCACATGTGCCGCGCGGAACTCGTAGTACACCACACGCCGTACCTTCTCGGAGAAGTTGTACGGAGAACCATGCAGTACCAGAATATTGTGGAACAGCACATCTCCCGGTTGCATGAGAACAGGCTCGGCTCCAGAGGCTTCGAAATCGGCTTTGGTGGTGTCGCTCTCCTTGTGGCTGGAGAGCCACTGCTCTACTCGCTCCGCATCCCAAAGATGACTGCCTGGTAGCACCCACAGGCAGGTATCCTCGTCTGCCTCGTCGAGATAAAAGTCCACATTGAAGATGGGCGTGTCGCCCACACACTCGGTGCCGGCGTCTCGGTGCCAGGGAACGATGATTCCCTCGCCCGGCATCTTCAGCACCATCGAGTCCCACGTGGGGATGAGGTCTGTGCCCATGAGCTTCTCCACAGAGCGCAGGATAAAAGGATGCCCTAACAGCACTTTCATCTCGTCGCGCTTGTCGATCACATACTCGATGCGTCGTAAAACGGGTTTGCCCGATTGGGGACCCGTGCCATACATGTAGTCGGGGTCGTCGCGCACTTCGGCGGAGCCGTAGGCGGTGAGAACGCTCATGGCTTGCTGGACGCGGTGCAACTCCTCTCCTTCAAGCACATTGCGCAGGACGAGGAAGCCGTTCTGCAGGAAGAAATCACGCTCTTCATCGGTAATGACGGTGCGATGGGTTGTGTTCACTACGCTCACCTCCTGGAAAGTTTACTCTGGTCTACTGTGTACGGGAAGGGCACGCAAGGCGTCTGGAAAATCTTTACCCACCCGCTGGAGCAAAGCGTTCGGGTCGTTCGGTAGTGCGTACACCTTCAGTCTCCATCGGCGTTTCAGCGGCGGTGCATTGGCAGGCGCCCACTGCGGGTTGTTGTGCAGACAGTCATGCCATGCCTGCGCCATCACGGTTGCCGAGTCGTTCGCCAGCGCAGCGAGATACCTGCCATCGCGCGACACCACCCCGATAACCGACGTCGTATACTGGTCAGGGCTGTAATCCGCCCACGAGTTTGGAGACACTTGAGGCAGCGGTTGCCATGCTGCCGCATACATCTGCACCCAGGGTGGGTTGTTGTACGGGTCGTCGGCAGGTCGCACAGGGATTTTACGTCGCTCCGTCTCGTGCAAGAACGTTCTGCCTTTTGCGGTAAAGATAAAGCATCGCTTGACGAACTCAGGATAGGGGTCAGGTTTGCTGGCGAACGCAGGGGCGCGACGCACCTGCCAGCACAGGTTCACAAAGGGCATTTCGGAAGGTATTTCCGCTCGCTTGTCTGCCAGTTCCAAATGCGTGAGAAACTCCACTGCGCCCGGCTCTGGTGTGACGATGGTCACCAGCAGTACCTGTAGGTGTGCTCGCCAGCGGTGGCGCAGCTGGAGCCTGCCTCGGGACAAAGCGCGTGCATCCACAAAATCCAGATCGCTCTCATAGCACCAGGAATCGCAGGTGAAGCCGGGCACATTGGGGAAGGTTGCTGCGACCATCGTGAGTTTCCTGCCCGGGCTCAGCTCTTCATCTTCCCACACCGCCAGTGTGGGAAAGGCTTTGGGGTTCGGATTGTTGGCGGTGACCAGCATGGCGGGGGCCTCCTGGCGGTTGGTTATATGACGCGACGCAGGGGTTTCTCGTTGCGAAATACGACGCAGCACTTTTGCCAGGGGTTCATTACCCAAAGGCGGGGCAAGCAGGCGCGATACCGGACGGTGGCGCAGGTAAAACGCCAGCACCTCCGGGAAATAGACCAGCCCCTCAGGCCAAGAGGCACCTAGTTGCACCTGTCCCTGCTCGTAGTCGCGGGCAAAGTCGCGCTCTTCGAAGCGACGGTAAAGCGCGTCGATCTCCTGCTGGCTCTTGACAGTTCCCGTTTCCCATTCCCAACCTCGCACCGCGCTGAGCAGGGTGCCTTTCTCGCGCAGGCTCCAGATTCGCTGGCGAAGCACGCGCTCTACGGCGTCCAGATGGCTTTCCGCCGCGCCGATCGCCCTGTCCGCCTGCACTATCTGCCACGCGTGCTCTATTGCTTGCGAGAGTATCAGCGTACTGGAACGGGGGTGAGGATATCGCCACCCGCCGAGGGGGTCCTGGCTTTCCGCCAGAAAATCCGACACCGCTTTTACCACGTCTCTGAGCCGCGGCTCTCTGCGGGCATAACGCAGCAGAGCGGGCAATCCCGCAAGCGCGTAACCGATGATGTACGGCTTTGCGTAACCGTATCGCGAGCCGGTAGCGTCGTCGTCAAAGAAGGGCAGGTCAGGGGAAGGGGGCTTACCGCCCTGGTCAAACAGGTTGTTCTCCCACAGTCTGGTGCGCAGTTCGCGGAAGAGGCGCAACGCCTCGTCCAGATACTTGCGCTCGCCAGTCAACTGATAGAGGCGCACGAAATCGCTTACAATACCCACGTTGCGGCATTCTCCCTGATGGGCATGTACCCACTGGCTGGCATAAGATACCTGCGCTTCCAGTGCCTCTTTCATGCGCGGGTCGCCTGTCTCTTCATAAGCGAGGTAGAAGGCATCGAAGCCTTTGGTGCAGAAACTCACCGCGTCGTTGGAACGCCACATAAACGGACGGTCGCCCTGAGGAGGTGTCCCTCCCTGAGCGACCACGTTGTTGTAACGAGTGCCGCCGTGTTCCCTCGCTCCCCACCAGATGCTGAGGTCGGCGAAGTTCTGACACCAGAGCAACGCCGCCTCCAGCAGACGGGGATTGTCAGAACGATAAGCCTCCTCAAAGATGGGAGCGCAATGATTGAGACGGTTCATGCCGAACACGTCCCCATGAGGGCTGCCTTCCGTGTAGCCAGTGATGTTGCCCCAGTCGTCACCTGCTGCAACGCTACGAAGGATTGCCTCGTGATGATGACGGAGCACTTCCTGCAGTTCCGGTGGTAGTTTGGGCAGAGGTTCTATCCCGTACAGCTCGTGCCACAGCTGCGGGTCTACCCGAAACGACTGCGGATACTGCAGCGTGGGCTTGAGGGACGGGATTGCCGCCGGCGAAATCACAAACTCCGCGCGACGCCACGCGCTCTCCTGCATCGGCACTTTTTCATCATCAGTGCATCGCCAGTAGCGGTAGCCCAGCGTGCCTGAATCTTCATACCACGCTTCCACCTGCCCTCGCCGCTTGAAGGGAGCAGCAGGATGATAAAGGCGGTAATCACCGGCAAACAGTACGCTATCCTCTCCGTCGCGAAAAGGGTGGACAACGGATGTGCTGGAAAGCGGGGTCACGGTTGTGTCCCGTTGCAGTCGGGCATCTGCCGGAGCCTGCCTCCACCTGACTTCCCAACCAAAGGGAGGTGCATATCCATCCCCCGACAGGTTGCGTTGAAGGTGGGCTATCACCGCGACGCATCCCAACGCATCGGCTCGCACCTCGATGATGCGCACCCACTGTGGGGCGGGCAGTATCACCCTCTGCCAGAGGAAGTGGGCGTTTTCTTCTATCGTCTCCACACGCGCCCGTTGAGACGTGCTGCGCTGAGGAGCAAGCAGTTGCGCGGTGAATGTGGCACCATCCTCGTAAGCGATGGTTAGCCTCTCTCCGCTTATGCGCACGGTAACGGGAAAGGCGAGCGAGGAGCTGCTCTCCTCTGGCGCGGCGGTCAACTGGAAGCGCACTGGCGCGATGCTTTCAAAAGTATAGACGAACGTCACCATCGCCCGGCGCACCGAGCGGTCTCGCGGATGTCGCGTGAGCACGCGCACACTGGCGGGGAGGCTGTGTTTTCCATCCGATACCAGCAAGGATTGTCCTTCCTGCAGGAAGCCCACAGGCAGCGGTAGCGATTGGCGCACCAGCTGGCGTCCTGTTGTAGCGGGTGTGATCCAGATATCCATCTTGCATCTCCCAGACTGATGTGAGGTGCCTCGCTTCTACCGGTACTCCTCTTCCGGTTGCATGATGCTGAAATCGCGAGCCACCACGTTCAACGCGAACTTTTGCCAGTAGTACTGGATGTCCTTCCTCCTCCAGCCACGATACACCTGTTCCCAGCGGAGTCGCTCGTAATGTGGGCGCAGCGAGTCTTCCACGATAGGCTGCGAGACCCCCTGATAACGGTAGTCTACCGACACGCGCAGCCTGCGCTGGCTCACGTTCACCAGAGCGCGGTGTACGGTATAGCTATGGAATACCAGCGCATCACCAGCACGCATGTCCTGCGCCAGCCAGGTGTCGCCCCAGCGATCAGTATCCACGCTCAAACCACCAGGTCCGCTGGCGCGATGCACCGGCAATAGCCCCACCTTGTGAGAACCCGGTAGCACCGCCAGCCCACCCAGTTCTATCGGGCAATCACACAACGGTATCCACACCGTGTAAGTATCGGGTGTGCCCTGAATCAGCGGATAATCCTGATGAGGTGGGGTGGTGTAATGTGCAGTAGCAGGGAAGGTGATGCGGGCGATGTTGCGTGGATGTACCAGCACCGGTTCCTGAACAATCGCCTCTATCACGCGCAGGATGTGGGGATGGTGTGCCAGAGCGTGAAACTGCTCCAGACACTGCACGCGGTCGTATACTTCCCACCAGCCTTCATGTCCTTCCAGGCGGGGTTCACCTAGGGCCAGGTTGTGTTCGTCCACCCATCCTTGCTCACGGCAGATGTGCATGATGGCTTCGTACACTGCGTTCGCTTCTGCTTCGGGAATCAGCCCGGAGAGAAAGAGATAGCCTTCCTCCTGCATCCTTTCTCGCAAGGCGTCTGGTTCGTCTACCACAGCACGGGAGTCTGTGAACGGTTGAAGGGCCATCAGATACTCTCCCTTGTATGGCAAATTTAGCATGGATAAATTATAGTGGTTGGTGCTGCGTTTGTCAACCATCTCAGGTGATCACGGCTCCCATATGAAGGAGGCTCGAAAACCCTCTGAGCGCCATCACGTCTTTGCCCCCAAATCATTCGCCCTTCACAGTGCGCTCTTTGCCCATAACCCTTCTTCCTGTCGAATCGTCTAAAGAGCGCACTACTTTCCTCAAGGAGGGAACAAACCATGCGCACTCCCGTGATTGTCGGTGTTCTGCTGATGTGCTTTGCGGCGATGGCAGCGGCACAGGGTGTGTTGATTGCGCCTGAGGACGAACGGGCACAGCCGTTTCAGGTGAAGCAACATCTGGTGAATGTCTCCATCCGCGACGGCGTGGCGGAGACCACCGTTGAGCAGACCTTCGTCAACACCTCCCAGGTGGCTCAAGAGGCAGAGTACTGGTTCCCCGTGCCGGAGGGTGCGGCGGTCACTCGCTTCACGCTCACCGTCGGCGACCGCGCGGTAGAGGCGCGCCTTTTGCCCAAAGAGGAGGCACGACGCATCTACGAGAACATCGTGCGCCGACGGCGCGACCCTGCCCTGCTGGAGTTTGCCGAGCGCAATCTGCTGCGCGCTCGCGTGTTTCCCATCCCGCCGAAAGGCGAGCGACGCATCCAGCTGCGTTACGCCGAAACCCTGCGGCGCGAGGGAGAGGTGCAACGCTATCTCCTGTCCCTGCGGGCAACGCGAGCGGTTTCCAAGCCGACAGGCTACGTGCGCGTGCGGGTAGAGTTAGCGACTAGCACACCCCTTACAAACGTCTACTGCCCTTCCCATCCCGAGGCGATAGTGAAACGCGAAGCCGCCAACCGCGCCACCATCGAGTGGAGCGCGGAGAGCATCCTTCCTGAGCGCGACCTGCAGGTGGTGTATAGCACCTCTTCTGAGAAGTACGACCTGCGCGTGCTCACCTATCGTGCCTCAGGGGACGGCTATTTCGTGATGCTACTCGCACCCAACGGCGGACAGAAACCGCCCAGGCTGCCCAAACAGATAGTGTTCGTGTTGGACCGCACGGGCAGTATGGCGGGCGATAAAATCCAGCAGGCGAAAGAGGCGCTGGCTTACTGCGTGCGCAGCCTGCAACCCGAAGACCGCTTCAACGTCATCCTGTTCAACGAGCAGCCTCGAACGCTATTCGAAGGGCTCGTGCCCGTCACCCGCGAGAACGTGGACAAGGCGGTGCGCGAGGTGGAGGCTCTCACCGCGCAGGGCGGAACCAACATCGCCGACGCGCTGCGCGAGGCATTGCGCCTGTTCCCCCAAGAGGAGACGAACAGCCTGCAGGCGGTGGTGTTTCTCACCGACGGCTTGCCCACCGTAGGCGAGACCGACCCCAACCGCATCCTGAACGCGGTGAGCGAGCTGAATCCGAACCGCCGCATCCGTATCTTCTCCTTCGGAGTGGGGTATGATGTGAACGTGCACCTGCTGGACAGACTGTGCCAGCAGAATCGGGGCATCTCCAGCTACGTACGCCCGGAGGAGAACATCGAGGCGCGTGTGTCCGCCTTCTACAACGCCATTAACGTGCCCATCCTGGCAGACCTCAAACTGCTCTGCGAGGGGGTGGAGGCGTATGATGTCTATCCGCGCGACCTCCCCGACCTGTTCGCCGGCGACCAGATAGTGGTCACCGGTCGCTACAAAGGCAGCGGGCGGGGAGCAGTGGTGCTGGAGGCGATGTCACGCCAGCAACGCGAGCAGGTCCGCCATGTAGTGGACTTCCCCGAACGCGCCGAGAGCACGGACTTCATCCCGCGCCTGTGGGCGGTGCGCAAAATCGGCTACCTGCTGGACGAGGTGCGCTTACACCGCAACCAGGAGGTGATAGAGGAGATCGTGCGCCTCGCAAAGGAGTACGGTGTGGTGACCGAGTTCACCTCCTTCCTGATAGACGAAGATATGATTATGGCGCAAGCGGACGATCGCAGGGTGCTCTTTCGTGCTCAGGGTTTGGTGGCTGGCATAACCCAGTCACCGTCTGGTGCAAGAGCAATGGACAGCAGCGTGCAGGCGCAAAGCTTGCAACGGCAAGGCTTCGGCGGCGCGGCAGCAGCTCCGCATCCTGCTCAGCCGGGCAGAGCGCAACAGAGCCAGGAAAGCCTCGGACTGGCATACGTGCCCTCGTTGGTGGCGCAGCGCGCCCAGCAGGTAGTGCGTAATATCGGCGTACGCACCTTCTATCAGCAGGGCAGGCAGTGGGTGGATAGCCGATACCAGAGCGGTCAGCAGGTCATCACCATTCAGGCGTTCAGTGAGGCGCACTTTGCCCTGCTGCGCAAGCGACCGGAGCTGAGGCAATACCTGTCGCTGGGTGAGGATGTGGTAGTGCAGCTGGAGCGTGTGGCGGTACAGGTTGCCCCACGGGGCAAGACCAGCCTGACCGAAGCGGAGTGGAGGCTGATTGAGGCAAGGTCATAGAGGGTTTGCTGATGCGAGTATGCGGCTTTAGCGGTGAAGCGTACGGTCTGTGTACCGGAGGCGTTCACGGCTAAAGCCGTTCCCTTTCACACAGAGCCAGCCTGCGCTGGCTATCAACTCTCTGGAGCTCCTGCCGAGCCGATGACGTTCTATATCCCACCTCCGCAGCATCTGCGCACTGCCCTGCTGGTAGCGCACGGCCCGAACAGGTCATACAGGTTGTTGCTTATCACCTGTGTGCTGCCATTAGTGATTACCCCTACTGTGCCTGGCTGGTCAACCTCACCCCCGTCCCCTCTCCCACGGGGAGAGGGGCGCAGGCGCGTATTCCCCCTTCCCTCTCAGGGAAGGGGATTGGGGGGTTAGGTTGACGTATCCTCTCACCATCACACATACAGCCCTGGTGCACGCTGAGTACTTTGTCAAACGTGAATCTTCGCTTGTTGCTCTGGAGGGTGAACCTCTCGGTGAACCGAAACATACAGCCCCACCCTACCTCCCCGCAAGCGGGGAGGAGAAGACTCGGCAGGAGCCTCGCCTTCCAGAAGGTTTAGCAGCCAGCGCGGGCTGGCTTTGTTTGCAAGGGAACGGCTTTAGCCGTGAATGCCAACAACATCGGCTCGGCAGGAGCCTCGCCCTCCAGAAGATGGAGCCTTGACAGAGTACTGGGCGAAACGGGGGAACAGGTTTGGCAGGAGAGGGATAACCGTATCGCGAAACAATCTGTAATCTTGAGCGGAACAGGCGACATGAGGATGACACAACCGCCCATCACGAGCATAGACGAACTGGAAGAGCGCCTTGCTCGCCCCACGCCGGATGTGGTGCAGCTCTTTCGCGAGATGCAGGGCGACCTGCTGGTGCTGGGCGTGGCAGGAAAGATGGGTCCCACGCTGGCGCGGATGGCGCGTCGTGCGATGGACGAGGCGGGCAACCGGGCAAAGGTCATCGGTGTTGCCCGCTTTTCACAACCGGAGGTGCGCGAGCAACTGGAGCAGATAGGGGTGCAGACCATCGCCTGTGACCTGCTGGACCCGGAAGCGGTGCAACGCCTGCCCGATGCTCCCAACGTGGTGTTCATGGCGGGTATGAAGTTTGGTACTACCGGCGCAGAACCACTCACCTGGGCCATGAACACCGTCGCCCCGGCTCACGTGGCAAACCGGTTCCGCCAGTCGCGAATCATTGTGTTTTCCACCGGCAATGTGTATCCGCTGGTGCCAGTGACCAGTGGTGGCGCGACCGAAGAGACCCCTCCTGCACCCATCGGCGAGTACGCGCAGTCCGCCCTGGGCAGGGAGCGTGTGTTCCAGTACTTCTCTCTGCGCTATGGCACCCCGGCGGTCATCTATCGCCTGAACTATGCGGTGGATCTGCGCTACGGTATCCTGCTGGATGTGGCGCAGAAGGTATGGGCGGGCGAGCCGGTTCCGCTGGCGATGGGCTGTGTGAACGTCATCTGGCAGGGCGATGCCTGTGCGTGGGCGTTGCGCTGTTTGTCGCTGGCGCAGTCGCCGCCGCTGGTGCTGAACGCTACCGGTCCCGAGACGCTCTCCATCCGTTATCTGGCGCACCGATTGGGTGAGCTGATGGGCAAACCACCGCGCTTTGAGGGAGCGGAAGCGGAGACAGCTCTGCTCAGCAACGCGAGTAAAGCGCAACGCCTGTTCGGCTATCCGACGGTGGCGGTAGATACGGTCATCCAGTGGGTGGCGTACTGGGTGATGCAAGGGCTTCCCGTGCTGAACAAGCCCACACACTACGAGGTGAGAGACGGAAGGTTCTGAACATTCTGGCGACCCGCCGATGGACAACAGGAGGTTCAACTGGGCGAATGCGTATTGTCATGCTTTCGTGGGAGTACCCTCCGAAGATTGTGGGGGGCATCGCGCGGCACGTGTACGAACTGGGGCACGCGCTGGCGGAAGAGGATGTGGAGGTGCATGTCATCACCGCCGAGTTCCCCGGTGCGCCCGCGTATGAAAGGCAACAGGACCTGCTACACGTGCACCGGGTGCCGGTGACCGAGCAAGCCAACGACTTCGTGCACTGGGTGCAGCTGCTCAACCGCTCCATGCAGGCGAAAGCAGAGGAGCTGCTGAACAGCTGGCTGCAGGAGGGCAAACCCTTTAAGTCGCGCCCCTTTGCCGACGGTGTGCTGTTGCACGCGCACGACTGGCTGGCGCACTACAGCGGCGCTTCCCTCAAACACGCCTATCATCTACCGCTCATCGCCACCATCCACGCCACCGAGTACGGGCGCAATAACGGTCTGCACAACGACCTGCAGCGTTACATCGCCAGCGTGGAGTGGCAGCTCAGTTACGAGGCGTGGCGGGTGATCTGTTGCTCCTGGTATATGAAAGGCGAGGTGGAGTTTGCCCTGCAGACCCCTTCGGATAAGATTGTGGTCATACCCAACGGCGTGGATGCCACCAAGTTTGAATTCCAGTTTGACGAGGCAGAGAGACAAGCCTTTCGCAATAACTACGCCGCACCCGATGAGAAGATTCTCTTCTTTGTAGGCAGGATGGTACGCGAGAAAGGAGCACATATCCTGCTGGAGGCGTTGCCCAAGGTGCGGGTGGTGTATCCGAAGGTGAAGCTGTTGATTGTGGGAGGGGGTTATCGCGACCACCTGGTGCAACTGGCGAACTGGCTGGGCATCGCTCCACACGTGTATTTCACTGGCTTTGTGCCCGACGATGTGCTGTTGCGCATCTATCGCATCGCCGACGTGGCGGTGTTCCCCAGTCTGTACGAGCCGTTCGGCATTGTGGCGTTAGAGGCGATGGCGGCGCGCATCCCCGTAGTGGTCTCCGATGCGGGAGGCTTGAGAGAGGTGGTAGAGCACAACGTGACGGGCATCGTCACCTGGCTCAACAACTCCGATAGCCTCGCGTGGGGTATTTTGGAAGTGCTGCAAAACCCCAATCGCGCGCAAGAGATGGTCCAAGAGGCATACCGAAGGGTGAAGACCATCTACAACTGGAAGCGCATCGCCCGGCAGACCATTGAGCAGTATCGACAGGTGTGGAACGAGTACCGCAAGAGCGACTGGTAGCCCTTGATTTTGCTCCCCTTGGCTCAAGTATACTGGAGATATGCACACAGCAGAGAAGAGGGAAAGCATTCCCGCTGTTCACGCAGCTACCAATCCGCTTTCCGCATGGCTCTTTTTTCGGCGCAACCTGTCGCGCACCGCGCCGGTAGCGCTGGTCATCGTGCTGTCGGTGGTGCTCATCGGCACGGTGGTGACCATCATCCGCAGCATCGACCTCACGGTGCTCACCGTGTACGGCTATAATCGCTACTTTCTGGTGGCGGTGCCCCGCAATGGGAATCAAGTAGACCCCCGTGCAGAGGCAATCCTCCGCGCCGAGCCACTGGCGAGCCAGATTTACCGTATCAGCGTGTGCTTTACCAATATCCACACCATCTTTGGCAAATTCCCGTTTGTGCTGTTCGGCTTGACGCAGGAAGAGATGCCGCAGATGCTGCGTCTGACGCGCATGAGGCTGGTGGAAGGCAGGTTGCCCCGTGAAGGTGAAGCAGCGTGTGCGCTTTCGGTGGGCATCGCGCGCAACCGTAACCTGAAAATCGGCGACGTGGTGCTTGCGCCCCACATCGAAGACAGCTTCGCCCCTGTACCGGTGAAGCTGGTGGGGCTGCTGGACGGCGAGAACTGGTTCGCTGTTATCTCGAAAGAGTTCGTGCAGAAGAACTACTTTCCACCGTTGGAAGAGATTGTGGTCGCCGCGCCTACGCCTGAGCAGCAGCCGGAACTGGACAGGCGTCTGGACAAGGCTCTGGACAAAAGACAGGTGCGCCTGTTCACGTATGGGCAACTGGTGCGGGAGCTGCGCTCCTCGCTCAGGAACCTGTATCTGATCATGAATATCGTGATTATGATCGTGGTGCTGGTGATTGCCATCATGATGGGCATGCTCTCCAACATCTTCTTCATGCAGAGGCTACCGGAGTTCGCCCTGCTGGCAGCGATGGGCTATACGCGCGGTATGTTGCTGTGGCGTGTGGTGCGGGAAACCGCGTTGCTGGTGGCTATCGGCTGGACGGTGGGCGTGTTGTTGAGCATGGGTATCCTGTGGGGGCTGTACGGGTGGGTTTTCGAGCCGCGCGGGATGCTGTTGCAGCCGATGGACTGGCAAGCATACCAGTACACCATTCCGGTGCCGATTGCGGTGCTGGCATTCGCGGCGATGTCGGTGGGACCGCGCCTGCTGGCGATGGACCCCGTGCTGGTGATAGAGCGGAAGGTGTAGGAAGATGCTGTGGACAGACGAGGTCACTCTGGCTTATCGGGAAGCGGAGCGTGTGGTGCTGGCGGTAGACCGCGTCTCGGTGGAGGTACGGCAGGGCGAGTTCGTGGGCATTATGGGACCCTCAGGCTCGGGCAAGAGCAGCTTGCTCTATCTGATGAGCGGGCTCAAGCTGCCTACCAGTGGCGAGGTGCGCTACCGCAATCAGGTCATTCACTTGCTGAGCGAGCGCGAAAGGATGCGCCTGCGTCGGCGTGAGTTCGGTTTCGTCTTCCAGCAACCCTACCTGCTGCCGTATCTCACCGCGCTGGAAAACGTGCTGGTGGCGGTGCCGGGCGACCGCGAGGCGTATGAACGCGCTCTGGAACTGTTCGAGCAGCTGGGGCTATCCCATCTGGCTCACCGCTATCCGCACAAGCTATCCGGCGGAGAGCGGCAACGGGTGTGTGTGGTGCGGGCGATGGTGCATCAACCGCAGATTATCTTTGCCGATGAACCCACTGCCTCGCTGGACCATATCAACGGACACGCGGTTATCCGTCTGCTGGCAAGTTATCGTGAGAAGGGGGCAGTAGTGGTGGTCACGCACGACCCGGAGATGCTTGCCGATGCCGACAGAGTATACTCCCTGCGCGACGGCAAGCTGGTGCATCCGGCACGGGTATAAGCAGAGGGTGAAGACCCTATTCCAGCTTATCCGCCTTGAAACGCTCCACCGTGAAGGACTCGCCGGGGGCGATGCCTGCCTTCATGCAGGCGATGTGCAGCTGCTGTTCTACGCTGTTCACCTCCGACAAGTCGGGCAGCAACAGCCCACGCCTGCCATCTTCCGTATGCACGATCACCCCGTACACGCGCGGATCCAGCTCCTCCATCGACTGCACCGGCTCGGGAGGATGCAACACGTAGACGGCATATTCGAGGTCATGCAGTTCCGACACGTCTACCGGTGGGAAGCGCGGGTCCCTGAGCGCGGCATCCAGCGCAACGGCGATAATCTCCCTGCCAATGTCGGGGTGTAGTGGGCGCAGGGTGCCGATGCATCCCCGCAGTTGTCCCTTCGAAGTGTGTATGGAGACGAAAACGCCCTGCCAATTCTGCGTAGGGGGAGGAGGCAGGTCAGCAGGTGGTTCAATGATCTCCCTGTCTCTCAGGAAATGCTCCACGGCTTCGCGCGCCAGCTGAACGTACGGATGATGCGTTTTTCCCATCAGCGTCTCCCCCAGAGATTCACTCGTGGCTCCGTGCCCACTCTCAGTCGTTGAAAGTTCGGACGATGCTTCCAGGTAATCCACAGCGCAGCAAGCAAAGCGGCTCCGTGCACGATGCCGTTGGTCGGAAACACCCACATCCACACCAGCGGCAGGGACAGCGAGCCCAGCACCGACGCGACCGACACGTAGCGGGTGAGCAGTACCAGAACGCCCCACGTGGCAAACGCACTCAGCGAAGCCCATGGCGACAGCGCGAGGAACACGCCCAGACTGGTGGCGACTGCCCTGCCTCCCTTTCCATGCAGGTAGGGCGAGAAGCTGTGTCCGATAATCGCGCCGATACCTGCGCAGATGCCGTCCCAATCCAAAAGGTTGCCCAGCAAGATGGGCATACTGCCTTTGGCAGTGTCCAGCACAAAGACGAGAATTCCCGCCGTCGGTCCCAGCACCCGATAGGCGTTGGTCGCGCCGATGTTGCCGCTACCCACCTCGCGCAGGTCTACCCCTTTCCACAGTTTGGCAATCAACCAGCCGAAGGGGATGCCCCCAATCAGATAGCCGACCAGCAGCGCCAGCCCGTAATCCTTGGCAAACCAGATGAGCAAATCCAGAGTGGACATGATGTCATTCCCCGAACAAGTCGCGCTCTACCCACCCTCTTACTTCGCGCATCAGATGTTCAAACTCCTGCAACATCTGGATCGGGTCTTCCTTGCCCAGTATGCGCGCCAGCACCTTCCGTTCCACCTCGTCGTCGGGTATCACGTCGCGTGGCATACCGTGCCGCAGGGTGAGTGCATTGCGGACAATGCTCCACAGGGAATATGCCTCGGCGGCATTGCGGCTATCCGCCGGCGAGACCAGAGCGATCATGCGCAGGGCGTGCAGGGCGGAGAGGGTGCTGGTATGGCGTATGCTGCGGTGTTGTTTGCCCACGCGCAGCTGCCACGTTTGCACCGCGAACTCGATGTCTACCATCCCTCCATATCCCAGCTTCACATCACGCCAGCGGTGTTCCGGCTTCAATCGCTCGTTCTCCACCCGACGCTTGATGTGGCGGATGGAGTGCAGCTCCTCCTCGCTCAGACCGCGCGCGTACACCACCTCTTCTTCCACCATCTGGCGCCAGGCTTCACCGACCACCGCGTTGCCCGCCACCGGGCGTGCTTTAATCAGCGCCTGTCGTTCCCATGTCTCGCCTCGCGTCCGATAGTACTGGCGATAATCATCCACTGTGCGCACGATGGCTCCGAACCGCCCCTCTGGGCGCAGACGAGCATCCACCTCCAGGGGCACATCCTGTGCGTGCACCAGGCGGCAGAACTGCAGGAACTGCTCGCACATCTTCGCAGTAACAGCATACGCCTCGCTGTGGGACACGGAGGCGGGGTGCTCGAAGACAAACAGGATGTCCGCATCGGAGGCATAGCCCATCTCCCATCCACCCAGCTTGCCCATACCTAAGATGGCTACCGAACGTAACACCTCTTCCCACTCAGGATGCGCCTCTATTGCCTGCGCCTGAACCATCTGCAGCACGCATTCCAGCACCGCTTCGGTCAGGCTGGTCAGGTCTCTGGCGGTATCTACGCCACGTGCCTCGCCCCATACATCTCGGGCAACGATGCGCAACCGCTCGCGCCGGATAAAAGAGGCTATCGCCTGCACCTGTCGCTGGGGGAAGCCGCGCGGGGTGCCGGGACGTAGCTCCTCCGGCAATCCCAGACGCTGGCGCAGCTCCCGAATCATTTGCTCGCGCGTTTTGGTTTCGCTGGCGATAATCTCCTCACTGAAGAGCAGGTCCAGCAGCTCCTGATGGCTGCTCAACAGGCGCATGGTGGGGGGGCTGGCACCAGCCAGCTCTACCAGTCGGCGCAGCACCTCCGGGCTGTCGGCGAAGGCGGCGTACAACTGTGCGCGGTTAGGCACTGCCAGTGCAAGCGTTTCGATGCCCAGCAAGGCGTCGTCGGGGGATGGGCTACGCGAGGCGTAGGTGATGAGCGCGGGGGCGATGCGCAGGAAGCTCTGGCGCATGGCAGGGCTGGCTGCACCGCGAGCCACAGAGGCACTCTGCGTGCCTTCCGCTTCCTCCACGCCCACGTCTGTGCCCATTAACGGAATTTGCAGCAGGTGCAGAGCGCGTTGTGGGTCGCAAAAACCGTTCTGCTCCAGATGCTGGCGTATCCGCTCCTGCGCTCTGGGTTCATCGATGGCGTGCAGCAGGTCGCGCAGGGGGCTCTCCTGTTGTCGCATCACGCGGTCGCCCGCCTCGCCGTAGAAAACGCGCAGGAATATCTCTCGCACCTGCGCACGCACGCGGTCGTAGGTCTCGCGGAAGTACGTGGCGTTTTCGAAGCCCATGCGTCTTGCCAGCAGCTCCAGTTGTCGTGGGTCGGTGGGCAGCTTCTGCGTCTGTTGCTCGTACAGTATCTGCAGGCGGTGCTCCACTGTACGCAGGAAGCAATAACCTTCGCGCAGGATGATAGCTTCTTCTGGGGTGAGGAACCCCTCGCGGCGCAGACGGTGCAGTGCCTCGATGGTATTGCCCGTGCGCACGGAGGGGTGCTGTCCTCCTACCAGCAGCTGCAACAGCTGCACGGTGAACTCGATGTCGCGAATGCCTCCTTCACCGATTTTCACGTTGGTGTGCGTTTCGTCGGCAAGTGCCGCTTTCTGCTCCAGGCGGCGTTTATTGTGGCGGATGTCTTCCACCCATTCGGCGGGCACATAGATCTGGTAGGTGTACTCTTCCGCGATACGGGTGAAATCTTCGCCCACTCGCGGGTCACCCGCTACGAAGCGTGCCTTGATCAACGCCTGTCGTTCCCACGTTTCCGCCCAGCTCTCATAGTAGTGGCGATAACTGCTGAGCGATCGGCTGGGCGGTCCATACCTGCCTTCGGGACGCAGGCGCAGGTCTACGCGAAAAACGAAGCCGCGCTCAGTGTTACGCGCCAGCACGTTCACTATCTCCTGCGCCAGCCGTTCGGCGTACTGGGAGCCGCTCAGTTTTCCGGTGACGCCCACGTCATCATCGTGTACAAAGATGAGGTCGATATCGGAGGAGTAATTCAGCTCCCTGCCGCCCAGCTTGCCCATGCCTATCACCGCGAAAGCGGGCGTGCCTGTCATCACGTAGCGTCGAGCGAGTTCCTCATGCGCCATCTCGTAGGCTACCTGCACGCAGGCGTCGGCAAAGTCGCTAAATGCCTGTGCGACCTCGGGCAGGTCCAGCACACCCAGGATGTCCATGACGCCGATACGCAGCACCTCACGTTGTTTATAGCGGCGCAGGGCGTCTATCTTCATGCCGTAGCTGGAGCAGGTACGCAGCAGGTTCTGCAGGTCGCGGTAGTGCTGGGGAGCTGTTTTGGGGTGCCGGCGCAAGCTGGGGTCGGAGAAGAACTCGAAGTACTCGGGGTTCTGTATCAGGATTTCGGAGAAGAACTGGCTGGTCGCGCACACGGTGAAGAAAATCTCCAGCACCGCTGGGTTTTGGGCGAGGAAGCGGTAGTAAGGCAGTCGGTTCGCCAGGTTCGCCTGCCAGCGTTCGAAGTTGTTCAGCGCCATGTCGGGGTCGGGAGAGAGTTTCATCGCCTGCAGCAGATGGGGTAGCATCTGGTCGAAGGCTTCGGCGTGCGGACCCCAGCCGCGCAGGATTTCCAAGATGGTGCGTGCCCGCTGCAGGTCGCGGATGCCCAGCTCCTGCAGTTGCGCATCGGTCAGCGATTCTAACGGGTTCGGTAGTTGTTCCACTGGCGCCCCCCGATAGGAACGATGATGACGAATCATCTGCTTGTAGGATGGAGGAACCTAACCCCCTGTCCCCCCCTTCCCTGCGAGGGAAGGGGGAAACTCCCCTCTCCTTGTAGGAGAGGGGACGGGGGTGAGGTTTTTCTGGCTCACCTACCTCCCTGCCTCCCTCTCCCCGTGGGAGAGGTCCAACACAACGCCCAATCCCTCATGCATCGTCGCGATGTTTGCCTTTTGCTTCCCTGACCTCGATACGGATGGGCGTACCCTCCAGCGGAAACTGCTGGCGGATGGCGTTTTCCAGATAGCGTAAGTATGAAAAATGCACAATCTCCGGGTCGTTCACAAAAAGCACCACTGTCGGCGGCTTGGTGGAGGGCATGGTGGCATAATACACCTTCAGCATCTTGCCCTTGCGGCTGTAGGGACGTGCGTCTACTGCGTCATGGATGAGGCGGTTCAGTACGCCGGTGGGGATGCGGTGTGCGTGCGCTTCCGCTGCCTCCAGCGCGGTGTCCACCACAGCCGAAACGCCCATGCCTGTGAGTGCACTGGTGAACACCAGCGGTGCAAAGTGCAGGAACGGACACTCCTTGCGGAAAATGCGTGTGAAGTCCATCATCAGCGTCTTGCTGGTGGGGTTCTTCATCAGGTCCCACTTGTTCACCACGACCACACAGGCACGTCCCTCTTCCACCGTGTAACCGCCCACGCGCTTGTCGCCGTCGGTGACGCCCTGCGGACCATCCAGCACCAGCAACGCCACGTCGCATCGCTGGATGGCTTTCTGCGCCCGCAGCACGCTGTAGTACTCTATGGAACCCTGCACCTTGCCCGGTCGGCGGATGCCTGCGGTGTCAATCAGCACCATCTTCTGCCCGTCACGCTCGAAAGGAGTGTCTATTGCGTCGCGGGTGGTGCCCGGTATTTCGCTCACAATCACGCGCGGTGCACCGAGGATGGCGTTCACCAGCGACGATTTGCCCACGTTGGGTCTGCCCACGATGGCGAGCTTGATGGCGGTGTCTTCCTCTTCCGTGGGGCGTGCAGGGGGAAGCAGTTCGATCAGCCGGTCCAGCACCTCCGCCACACCATGCCCGTGTATCGCCGAGATGGTGAACACCTCTTCCCAGCCCAGCGCGTAGAACTCGGTGGCGTCTGCTTCCCGACGGGTATTGTCCACTTTGTTCGCTACCAGCAGCACGGGTTTGGTGGTGGTGCGCAGCACGTCCGCCAGTTCCTCATCGGCAGGAGTAATGCCCTCTACCGCATCTACCAGAAACAGGATCACGTCCGCCTCCTCAATCGCCGCTAAAGCCTGCACGCGCACTTGCGTGATGAGAGGGTCTTCATCTTCCAGCAGCACGCCGCCGGTATCCACCACCTGAAAAACGCGCCCCCGCCACTCGGCTTCTCCGTACAGGCGGTCGCGGGTGATGCCGGGCGTATCTTCCACAATCGCCACGCGCCTGCCCACCAGCCGGTTGAACAGGGTGGACTTGCCGACGTTCGGTCGCCCCACAATCGCCACGGTGGGCAGCCGCAACTGCTGGGATTCACCGATGGTTTGTACCGAGGTCTTTTCCATAGTGGACACCGTTAAAGAGGATACCACAAAACCGGTTCAGACGGCTACCTCTGCCATTACCAGTGCTTGACTGGAAACAGGATGCCTGCTGCGAACGGAGTTTACCCTTTCTGCATCTGCTCGTACTCCAGCGGGTGTTCCTCCTGTAGGTGGCGCAGGGAGATGCGCCCATCCAGCCACACGCGGCTCATGGGGAACATGCCTGGCTTGAAATGCACGTGATACATGTGCCAGATGATGATGGTCAGGAACGCCAGCAACGCCTCATAGCCGTGTATCAGGCGGGCGATGTACCATAACCACAACGGCAGGTAGCGGAGAACCAGTTCCTCCGCCCACATGATGAAGCCGGTCAATATCATCACCACAGTGCCCCACACGACGGCAAGGTACTCGAACTTTTCAATCCAGTTGAACCGTCCGAAGCGTGGTTTCTCCTGCGACAGCCCCAGATAGCAGCGAATCATCTGCCAGATGTCGGTAAAGTCCTTGCGTGTCCAGCGCAGGTGTTTCAGTTGCTCGCGCCCACGAGGGGTCAGTAACCACAGAGGATGCCATATCGCCAGCGCGATGAGCATCACCGCACCGACGCGATGGATGATGCCGCGCAGTTCCACACTACCCGGAAAGCTGTAAAACACTCTTGCCCAGCCTGCTTCGGAGTAGCTCACGGGCATTCCTGAAATCACCAGCAGGGTGAACGCCACTACCAGCACTAGGTGCTGCAGCCGTTCGTTCAGACTGAGGCGTTCCACGAACTGGTGCGACAATGGGTCATCCGGGCGATGGGGCGAGACTGCATGGCTCGGTCGTCCCCGCCGATAGCTGAGGAGATCCAGTATCAGGTAAAGGGTGAAGAAGCCGATGGTGGTAAAGATAGCAATCTGGTATGCTACCTTGATGTACCAGTAGAGCGGGCTGGCGGTGCGCGTGCCCACGAAATGTACTTTACCCATCACAACCCCTTTGCCGATACCCGGATGACAGGAACCGCAGGTCTTCTGCAGGTTTGCCGGGTAGATGGTGGAGCGTGGGTCGGTAGAGGGCAGGATGTTGTGCGCTCCATGACAGCTGGCGCAATGTGCCACCGTGCTTTGTCCGTAGCGGTTCAGGATACCGTGATAGCTCTGGCGGTACGTGGACAGGCGCAGGGTAGGCAAGCCAATAGCGCGTTGCAGTTGCTGGTTCTCATGGCACTTGCTGCAGGTAGCCACAATATGCTGTGGGTACACCGAAGATTCGGGGTCTTGGGGGCTGCGGATGGTGTGCTCACCGTGGCAATCGGTGCAGATAGGGGCTTGCTTCACGCCCTTCGCGACTGCCTGTCCATGGATACTCTGCTGCCATTCTCGGAAGATGCTCTCATGGCACTTGCCGCAGGTTTCGGGCAAGTTGGCGCGTGCGACGGTAGAGTTGGGGTCGGCAGCACGACGGATACCGTGCACGCCGTGGCAGTCGGTGCATACTGCTGGTGGCTTCCCCGGTGCGGAGGAGGAGCCGTTTCTGCCCTGCCGGAGCAGCTGACCATGCACGCTGCGCTCGTAATAGAGCAGCACCTCTCCCTTGGGGATACGGTTCCACTCTACCAGCTGGGCATCGCTATGGCAACGGGCGCAGGTTTGCGGAATGTTCGCGTGGTACACATGCGAACTTGGGTTGCTGGCAGGCAGGATGTCGTGATGTCCATGGCAATCCGCGCAACGTGGAGCATCAGGGTTGCCCCGTGCTACTGCTTCGCCATGTACGCTATCGGCGTAGGTCTTAAATACCGCCTGCGCAAAGGTGGGCGCCTGTGCCACGCGCTTCTCCAGGTGACAGCTGCCACACTCTACCTTCTGCGCATGCTTGGCGTGCGGCAATTGAGCGGGGTCGATGTCCGTGTGGCACTGTGTGCAGCGCAGGTTCCTGTGCACCGAGCGGTTGAACACCGCCAGGTCCACAAACACACTCTTGCGCCGCCCGTGCACATCAAAGCCATACAGGTCGGTTTTGCCATGGCACTGCTGGCAGACTTGTACCTCTTGCTGAGCGGTCATCGCATGTCGGGCAGGTTGTTGTGCCCATACGACAGCGATCACCCCCAGCACCGTCAGGGTGCTTGCCAGTATCCGCGTGAGGCGAGTGTTCATTGTGTTCCACCTTTGCACTACGGCTGATGGCACTGGTTACAGTATTGGATATCATGGCAAGTAGCGCACTGTGCTTTCTGCAGGTTTTTGACCCCCTGATAGCCTTTCCAGCCGCGTTGCAGACCCAGCTTGCCGTGGGTCTCGCCCCAGTCCTTGGGATGTGGCATTGGCGTCTTATGGCAGTTCATGCAGGCGTTGCGCCCATGACACACCTGGCAGCTGGCTCCGCTGTCCGTAATACGTCGCGGATGCTCCTTACGGAAGTCCTCCGTGTGCGATGAGGGGGGTGCTTGATGACATGTCTGGCAAGTCTCCTCCTGGAAGTTATGACAACGCTGGCACAGCGCGGGGTTCTTGTGCCCGACCTGCGGGTGATTCGAGTCCCACCCTTCGGGGTGCGGCATGGGCAGACCGTGACAGCTCTGGCAAAACTGGGGCTGGTGGCAGGAGGAGCACGCTGTCGCTCCCTGCTTCAGTGCCAGTTTGCCGTGTCCGACCTGTGGGTCACGCAGGAAGTTTGCCACTTTGTGACTGGCTGGCAATGCTCCGCTATGGCAGCCCTGGCAAGACTGCGGTGTATGGCACTGATAGCACATCTGGTGCATGGTTTGCCCTGCCCACTTGAGCTTCTCACCGAACTGCGCCAGTTTGGAACCGTGTTGCTGTATCCACCGTGTGTCATGGCGCATCACCTGGTGGCAACTCTCACAGTAATCCGGCGAGTGGCAGGCAGCGCACATCTCCGGTCGTTCCGCCGCGTTGCCGAAGTGGAACTTCAGCCATTGCGCGTCGTGCGAGCTGGGGCGGCGGTTTTGGTGGCATGCCTGGCAGAAGAACGGCTTGTGGCAGTCACTACAGCTGCCCGGGTCCTTACGCACCTCGAACTTGTGGTTCACGAACCAGTTCTCCTCGAAGTGCGAGGCGGGTTTCTCCGGCTCGGTAGGAGGGATGGGTGGCATCTTGGAGTTCGGTCCGATGCTCACGATATACGCCACCAGCGCGGTTTCTTTCTCTGGCGAGAGCTGATAGGCGGGCATGATAGTGTGCGGGTTGTGCGCCCTTGGGTTACGCAGGAGGTTCCGCACCGTTTCCGGGTCGCGCTTGCCACCCAGTCCTAAGTCAGGACCGACGGGTCCACCTCCGCCGTTAATGCCGTGGCAGGAGTAGCACTTCAGTTCCACGAACACCTGTTGCCCCCGCTTTTCCAGCGGCGATAACCGTTCAGGTTCGGGCAGGGCTTCCATCCCCTTGACGTTCAGCGCCACGATAGCGAGCAGAATCAGTGTGCCGGTGCTGAGCGCCAGCAGACGTTTGCGCGGCTGACGTTCGGGATTGCGCTCGATAAACGGCACGATCAACAGCAGGAGAACCAGCAAGGTGGGCAATACAAACGAGCCAAAGAACTCCAGTTTGGGCGGGAAGAAGTCTACCAGTTCATGCATCCACAGCACATAGAAGTCAGGATGCGGTTTGTAGGCGGTGTCCATCGGGTTGGCGCGAGGCTCCAGTGGGGCAGGGAACCTCAGGGAGAGCCATATCAGTAGTATAGAGAGAACCACCGCCCCTACCGCGATGCGAGCGGTATGTTCAGGATACAGGCGTTGCGTTTTTTCTACGTTTGCTTCTTCGTTGACGCGCACGCCCGGAGGAGTGACCCCCATTCGCCGCACCTGCAAAACATGCCACGCCACCAGCAGGAACACCAGCACCGAGAGCACAAATACGTGCAGCACAAAGAAACGCATCAACGTGACCGCACCCACTGTATCGCCTCCGCGCAGGAAGGTGGCTACCGCCTCCCCAACCAAAGGCACTCCCTCGGCAATTTTCAGGCGTACTACCGTACCCCAGTACGCCTTCTGGTCCCACGGCAGCGCGTAACCGGTCAAGCCGTAACCAATGACCACCAGCAGAAGCAGCACGCCGGTGACCCATATCATCTGGCGCGGTCGTTTATATGCACCCCAGAAGAACACGCGCAGGATGTGAATGATGATCAGAGGCACAATAAGCCGTGCCGCCCAGTAGTGTAGCGCGCGGATAAACTGCCCGGCAGGCAGATAGTGCTCAATGTACTGCACCGAAGCGTACGCCTGGTCTGGAGTAGGGCTATAGTAGAACATCAACGCGCCGCCGGTAAGGAAAAGCACCACTAGAGTCAGCAGGGTCAATGCGCCGAAGATGTGTCCCCATCCCACTCCAGCAGGCAGAGGTTGTGTCCAGAAACGCCCCCATGCGCTAATCAGTCCTGTTTCGCGTTCAAGCCAGTCCAGCAGTTTTCGCAATGCCGCTCCTCCCTTCTCGCTGCGCGCTACACGTTCTCCATGCGTACGTACAGTAAACCGCCTTCCACTTTGTGCGGGTACTCGGATAACGGACGGGGAGGTGGCCCCTGCACCACTTTGCCATCGGCGTCAAAATATCCCGCGTGACAGGGGCAGAAAAAGGAGTTTTTTGTTCGTTCCCAGCGGACGGCACAGCTGGCGTGTGTACAGATATTCGAAAGCACTTTCAGCGAACCATCGGGCTTAGCGACCACGTACACCGTACTGCGCACTGTGCGAACTACCCATCCATCGCGGCGTTGATAGCTCAAAGTGACCGCTTTGGGCTCACCAGCAGGGAATTCGTTCACGTTACCCACTTTCACCCACGGAGGCTTTTGTCTGCGAAAGGCAGGTACGACCAGCATGACAAGTGTGGGTATACTGTATACGACTGCCAAAAGAGTTGCTAACGCTTTCACTAGCGTAGCCAGCCATTCCCGACGTGTCACCTTCTGTTCCATGCTAAACGTGTCCTCACTCCTCGATGCTGGATGCGCCTCAAACTGTTGTTCGCCACGTCTTTGACAGAAACCTTCCCGCTCAATCTCGCAACAGGTGATTACATTCAATAAAACATTTTCACTGATGCCAGTAGATAGAGTTTGAACACACTAACATTTTATCGGATTAAGGAGCGATTTGTCAAATAGGACACATCCAGTAACATTGCGCCCTTCTCCTAGATGGTGTATACTATGGGTGTTACCGAACCCAGTGGCTGAGTGTTTTTTATGACCAGCGTTTCACTTCGGGACGGTTTCATCCGCCAGCGGATGGAACAGTGGGAGTTGCAGTCTCTCTCGCCCTACGCGGCGAAAAGTGTGCAGTCGCGCGGTAGACTGCGCCCTGAGCCGCCTTGTCCAGTGAGAACGTGTTTCCAGCGAGACCGCGACAGGGTGCTGCACTCCAAAGCGTTTCGCCGTCTGAAGCATAAAACACAGGTGTTTCTGGACCCGGAGGAGGACCACTATCGCACGCGCCTCACGCACACGTTAGAAGTGGCGCAGATTGCCCGCACTATCAGCCGTGCCCTGCGGTTGAACGAGGACCTGACCGAGGCGATCGCGCTGGCGCATGACCTGGGGCATCCGCCGTTTGGACACGCAGGGGAGCAGGCACTGGATGAGGTGTTGCAGGAGTACCTTCCCGGCAAGCGCTTTCGTCACTGGGAGCAGAGCCTGCGTGTGGTGGACGTGCTGGAGCGAGACGGCAGAGGGTTGAACCTGACCTGCGAGACGCGCGAAGGAATCCTGTATCATAGTAAAGGGCGAGCCGACCTGGACGCCGACCTGTTGCCCGATGAGTGCACACTGGAGGCACAGGTGGTGCGTATTGCCGATCGAATTGCGTATGTGAATCATGATATCGATGACGCCATTCGGGCGAAAGTCATTCAGCCAAGCGATTTGCCGTCAGAATGTGTGGAAGTGCTTGGTGAAACATCTTCCGAGCGCATCGAGTCTATGGTACTGGATGTCATCGAGAACAGCCTGGATCGTGCTCAGGTGCGTATGAGCGAACCGATACAACAGGCGACAGACAGCCTGAAAGAGTTCTTGTTTGAAAGGGTGTATCAGGAAGAGGCTATCGGTTTGAAGGAGTTGCAGAAGGCGAAAGGCATCTTGAAGGCGTTGTTCCGTTTCTATATGGAGCATCCCGACCTGCTACCGCAGAGCGGGCGACGATTGACCGATAATACCAGTGTGGAATCTCTGGCGCAGGCGGTGTGCGACTATCTGGCGGGGATGACCGACCGCTTCGCCATGAACACATATAGCCGGTATTTCGTGCCGCGCATGTGGCATATTACCTCCTGATGAGGAGATACGACGATGGAAGACTCTCAGAACATGCGAACCGGTATCTTCTGCTCCTGCGGACAGCGTATCTACGAGAAGGATGTGGTGCATCGGAGTTACTATCTGCGCCGAGTCGGCTCCAACTTCGTCTACATCCGCTACCGGTGTCCCCGATGTAAGCGGCTGGGTGAGCAATTTATCCGGCAGGAGCGCTGGGATGAACGCCTGCTGCGCGGCGAGGCGAACGAACTGACCCCCTCTGAAAAGGAGCGCGTGGAGAAACTGGGACCGATTACCGTCGACGAGATGATTGACTTCCACGAATACCTCGAGCAAGACCCATCGTTGAAATGGATGCCGGATAAGTAGCGGGATTTCTCTGCTCTCTGTGGGATTCTGTCCAGAATGCAGGAATCCCCTCTCCGCGTACGGAACAGAGAGGCACAAACCGACCGCAGGAGGAACAGCATGGCGTTCAAACAGTCTTTCTCGTGGTGGTGCTTTGCCGGACGCCCGGATATCGGAGGAGATGCTGTCAAACTGCTCAAGGGGGCGAAAGCCATCGGATACGATGGGGTGGACCTGGTGCCCGGAGACATCCTGGACCTGGTCCAGGAGCACGGTCTGGAGATAGCCAGCTACGTAGGGCACGCTTCACTCACCGATGGGTTGAACCGACGGGAGAACCACCAGCGCATTACCGACGAACTGCATCGCAATATCGAACTGGCGAAAAAGTACGGCATTCCCAATCTTGTCTGCTTTTCAGGAAACCGCGGCGGGTTAGACGACGAGCGTGGCGCGGAAATCACCGCCGAGGGATTGAAACTGGTAGCCAAAGCGGCGGAGGAAGCGGGGGTGCTGCTGGTGGTGGAGCTGCTCAACTCCAAAGTGGACCACAAGGACTATCAGTGCGACCGCACCGCCTGGGGCGTGAAGGTATGCCAGATGGTAGGCTCGCCAGCGGTGAAGCTGCTATACGATATCTACCACATGCAGATTATGGAAGGCGACATCATCCGCACCATTCGCGAGAACATCCAGTGGATTGGACACTTCCACACCGCAGGCAACCCGGGTCGCAACGACATGGACGAGACGCAGGAGCTGTACTACCCCGCCATTGCCCGTGCGATTCGGGATACGGGATACGACCGCTGGGTGGGGCACGAGTTCATCCCCAAAGGCAATGATACCTTCGCTGCCCTGCGTCGCGCATACGAGCAGTTTAAGGTGTAAGTACCACGGGGGCGCGGAACGCGCCCCAGGTTACCCTTTCACTGCACCTGCGGTCAACCCCGCGATGAACTCCTTCTGCAGCAACAGGAACAGGATAATCACCGGCAGTACGCTCAGGAACGTGCCCGCCATGAGCGTACCATACTGCTGCTGGTATAATCCCACCAGCTGGTTGAGCGCGATAGGCAACGTGAACCGCTCCGCCTTGTGCAGGATAATCTGGGGCCAGAGGAAACTGTTCCACGTGCCCATGAAGGAAATCAGGCAGAACGCGCCAATCATCGGGCGGGAGACGGGCATCACGATGTCCCAGTAGATGCGGAACTCCGAACAGCCGTCGATACGCGCCGCGTGTAACAACTCGTCGGGAACCTGGAGGATGGACTGCCGGAACAGGAAGATGCCGAACACGCTGACCGCGCCAGGTACTACCAGTCCCGCGTAGCTATCCACCAGCCCCATGCGGTAGATGAGCTCGTACAGCGGCGCCATCAGCACCTGGCTGGGGAGCATCATGGTGGAAAGCATCAGGATCATAATGGGCTTTTTGCCCTTAAAATCGTACTTCGCCAGGGCGAACCCCGCCAGCGAAGAGAAGAAGAGCTGTACGATGACCATCGTACTGGCGACGAAGATGCTGTTGATCATGTAACGATGGAAGGGCACGGTGCTGAACAGGTCGCGGAAGTTGAAGGTGCTGATTCGCGGCGCGAAGAAGGTGTAGCTGAACAGGTCGTCGGGCGATTTCAGCGTCGCTGCCAGTAGCCACACCATCGGCGTGAGCGTGAGCGCGGCAAATGCCAGCAGAAACAGGTTGACCACAAAGCGGACGATTCGGTGAAAGGTCTTCATCAGTCTCCCCCCTTCCACGCGCCCGTGACTCGCATCTGGAACAGGCTAATAAGCAATACTCCCAGCGCCAGCGTCCAGCCAACGGTGGACGCATAGCCCAGGTCGCCTGTCACGAAGCCCGTCTGATAGAGATACATCACGATGGTCAGCCCCGCCTGATCGGGACCGGCGGAGTTGTTGAGCATAATCCAGGGCAGCTCGAAGAGCTGGAACGAGCCGATGGTGCTCATCACCAGCACGAACACCGCCACCGGCTTGATGCCGGGCAGGGTGACCGCCCAGAACTGATGCCAGGCGTTCGCGCCATCTACCGTTGCCGCCTCGTAGAGGTCTTTATCCACCGCCTGCAGCGCGGCGAGGAAGTAAATCATGTTGAACCCCACGTACATCCATAGCGAGGTCAGCACCAGAGCAGGCATCACCAGATTGGGGTTCGCCAGCCACTTGGTGTCCAGTGGCACGCCCGCGATGAAGTGCAGGAAACGGTTGACCAGTCCATACTGCGGGATGAACAGCACGCTGAACAGCACGCCCACGAACACCTGTCCCAGCAGGTTGGGCGAGAAGAACGCCAGTCTCAGCAGCTCCCGCCCGCGCACCCAGCGGCTGTTCAATAGCAGTGCCAGCCCCAGGCTCAACGGCAGTTGCAGGAACACCGACCAGAAGGCAAACACGGCGGTATTCCACACTGCCTTGTGGAAATCGCGGTCGGAGAAGAGGAAGATGAAGTTCTGCAAGCCCACGAACACCGCGCTTTTGGGACCGTTCGTGGCGTAGAAGGCGAGTATCAGGCTTTTAACAATCGGATATGCGCCAAAGGTAAAGAACAGTATCAGGAAAGGCGAGACAAACAGGTAGGGCGCCATCCTGTACTGCAGCACGAACCAGCGCGAGGTGCGCGCGGCTCGCGTGGGTGTCAGGGAGATATCAGTCGGTCGGGTGGCCATCAGTACGGGTTCCTCCGCATCAGTCTTCGCACTTCATCGGCGCTCTGTTTCAGGCGTTTGCGCACGAACTCTTCAAAGCCTTTGTCCCCGTTCTGCTTGTAGTACTGCACGCATGCCACCAGCGCCTCGCTCAGCTTGCCTTTCGCCGTGCCCACGAAGGGGCTGGTGTACTGGAACGGCACGTCGGGGGCAAGTTGGGCATACAACCTACCCAGAGGCTGGTTGCTCCAGTAGGGACGAGGCTCGTCATAAGCAGGGTGATCCCACGCCTCTTTCAGCGCGGGCAAGATGTTGGTATCACGGAAGCGCTGAGCAAGGTCATCTTTATTCAGATACAGGTGCAGTGCCAGCTCCCACGCCAGGTCGGGGTATTTACAGCTTTTGGTAATGCCTATCATCGTGCCTCCCCAGGTGCTGGTCCGTCTGCCGCCCGGGTACACGGCAGGCAGGGGCATCAGCGCCATCTTGCCGCGCATTTTGGGGACGTCTACTTCAATTGTTTTGGAACGCCAGTCGGGGGCGATCATGCACAGGAAGTAGCCATCTTCCACCGCCCGCGTGAAGATTTGTCCTCCGCCCAGGTCGCTGGCGATGCGATTGGGACCTGCCACCAGCGGCACGTAGAAGAGCATCGTCTGCACTGCGATTTCGTTGTCCATCGTGCAGTTGCCCTGCGGGTCAAACAGCCCACCCCCGCGCTGGTAGAGCAGGGGTTCGAATCGGCTGGACTCGCTATCGGGCAGTTCCAGCATGTAGCGTTTGCCCGGGATGGTCACTTTGCGCCCGATGCGGATGAAGTCATCCCATGTTTGTATCTCGTTGGGGTCAATGCCCAGCTGGTCGAAGATGTCGCGGCGATAGGCAATCATCACCGGGTGCACATCATGAGGCAGTCCGAAGATACGTCCGCGGCTGGTGTAAGGGGCAAAGCGTGCCTGCACCATCCGGTCATACAATCCCGATTGCTTGATGCGGTCGGTCAGGTCGAGAAAGCCAACATCCTTGAGCGGTCCGCGGAAGAAGCTGCCCGCCGCGCTGATTTCCACTTCCACCAGGTCGGGCACATCCAGGTCGGACAGGAAAGCCGCCTGCAGGCGTGAGGTCACTGCCTGCCAGGAAACCAGCTGCAGGTCTACCTTCACGCCGGGGTGCCTGGCTTCGAAGGAAGGGATCGCCTGTTTGTAGGCATCGTAATGCGTTTTGGCGAAAGTCCACATCACCAGCGTGGCTTTCTTGGGCGGAACCGGGTTGAAAGCCAGCCATACCCCCGAAATGATCGATAGAATCAGCATGCTTAGCGCTGCAGGTCCGTATGGAAAGCGCATGATCGTTCACGCTCCACAAAAGGATAGCAGTTGCAGTATTCTGCTTTCTCTTGCCGAAATCCTTCACTGAAACGATTAAGAGAAGGCGCAAGGAGCGCCCTCTCTCGCAAAGGACACCAACAGCTCGGCAGGAGCTTCGCCCTCCGGCGGGAGTGTCTCCTCTAGCCCACGTGCTGCTTCAGCCAGCGAAAGCACTTCGCGTAGCCGATGCCGCCTGCCGCCTCAGGACCCTCGTACTCCGCGCAATATACGCCCTGATAACCAGCCTGCCTCAGGCAGTGGAGGGCATGGAGCAGGTCTATCTCACCGTCGCCCAGCGCAGTACCACGATACTCCGCCAGACTGCCGAAGCCGTCCTTAAAGTGTGTGTGCTTGACGTATGGAGCCATCAGCTCGTAGATGCGGTTGCACACCTGCAAGTCGTGCCCATACCAGCGGTAGTTCATGGTGTCCAGATTGGTGCCGACGAGTGGATGGTTCAGCCTCTGCAGCAGCATATACAAGATGGTGTAGTCGTTGGTAATGTAGCCGTGATTATCGATTGCCAGCGCAACACCCATCTCATCCACGAAATCGAGGCATCGCTGGAAGCACTCGGTCAGTGCGTCCAGCCACTTCTGGCGGGGAACGCTCTCTTTGGGGGCACCGCCCTCGCTACGCACCACCGCCTCCTCGTGCAAAATGCGGGTGAGTCCGCAGATTCGCTTCATGCGCTCTACCTGGTAGCGGATGGCTTCCTCGTCGGTTTGCAGGAAGTCGTTGCCTGCAGCCAGCGCGGATACCTTCAGCCCATAGGATTCCACCAGTTTGCGCACGCGCTCGGCGTTGGCTTCCGGGTTGTCGATGTCAGGTGTCCAGACGTCACCAATTTGCAGTTCCACGTACTGGTAGCCCGTCTCCGCGGCGAACTTCAGAAACTCCTCGAACGAGAAGCCGGGCCAGTTATAGTGAATCACACCGATTTTCGCCACTGTTTTCCTCCTCCTGAGAATGGTTTACTGCTTCGCCTCGATGTCCTGCGCCTCCTGTTTGCGTTGTTCGAACATCTTCTTGTAATCGTCCAGCGAGATATAGCGCGAGGGGTCTTTGAACTTTGTTCTGTCCAGCACGACGATGTCCAGCCCCGAGTTCACGAAGCCTTTCTCATCCGCCTGCGGGATGCCTTTACCTTGCGCCAGGTTGTACAGCATCTCCACGCTCTTGGCGCCCCAGTCGAACACCTTCTGCCCGATGCACACCTGCACATAGCCTTTCTCAATCCATGTCCAGGGATTGCCCTCCAGCGGGTCTACCGCCACCACTTTGGTCACGCCCGGCTTGATGCCGTTCAGACCGGTTTTGGTAAACAGGGGCCAGCCACCCACCATCGCCCAGCCGGCGAGGTCGGGATGTTGCTGCATCACGCTGTTAATAAGCGATTCGGCGCGGGTAGCGTCGTCGTTACAGTAGACTGTGGTCACAATGCGGATGTCCGGGTAATCTTTCAGAGCGTCCTGCACGCCTTGAATGCGCGTGGTCAGGTTCTGTGCGCCCTGCACTCCGGAAAGGATAGCCACCTTGCCCTTGCCATCGATGAGCTTTGCCAGTTCCTCGCCGATGGTCTTCCCCGCCTCGTAGTCGTCCATTCCAAAGAACGCCTGACGCTTGCTCTTCGGCGAGTCGCTGTCCCACGTCACCACCGGGATGCCCTGTTCCACCGCCTTGTCGATTACCCGGCGCATCATCTCGGCGTTGACACAGGAAACGGCAATGCCATCCACCTTCTGGCGCACGTAGGTTTCGAAGATTTGCGCTTGCTTGGCTTCGTCGTTGGTTTCCGGGGCGTTCCAGTAGATTTCCACATTGCCCAGTTTAGCCGCTGCGCCCAGAGCGCCCATCTTCGCATAATTGAACACCGGATTGTCCAGCTGCTTGGGAATGATAGCGAATCGGAAAGTTCGCTGGGATGTGCCGGTTTGTGTGGTCGAAGTTGGCGAAGTGCTCTCCTTGCGGGAACACCCCACCAGCACAACAGCCAGAATGAGTCCGAGCATGAACCAGCGCATGGGACACGCCTCCCTTCCTCTCCGTAAGGTTGCAGTGTACATTTTGCTCATCGAGCGAAGGCTTCCTGCGCGGAGGAAACAATCTTCATGGTTCCTTAAAAAGGAATCTGGGCAGGTGTCGGAAAAAATGTGCAGGAAAAGGTAACAGGTATCTTGAATAATCAACACGGTAGTGCTACAATAAAACACAACTCCGGCAATATTGCGGTAGTGGTGTCCCAAGGGGATTGTGGACTTGGCAACACCTGCTTAAGGAGGGGTTGGGTTGTCCCACCAGCCAACAGGTGAAATGGCAACCGCCAAAGGCACTACAGCTCAGGTGCCTGCTGAGCAGGTCGAGAAGGTCATTCGCCAGCTGCGTGATGTTCTGTCAGCTCGTGTCGTCGTGGACAAGAACGGAGCGATCCAGGAGATTCACGTGCTGGTCTCCTCCAGTCGTTCGCCCAAGCAGGTGGTACGGGATATCGAATCGGCTCTACTGACATCTCATGGGATTGTAGTGGACCACCGCAAAATTAGCGTCGCCCAGATGCAGGGCGCCCTGTTGCGCTCCATGCGAAACCGTCTCCGCGTTGCTGACGTAGAACTCACCATCAACGGGACGAAGGCGGAAGCCACTGTGCATTTGCAACGTGGCTCTGAAACCTTCACCGGACAGGCTGCTGGGCAGGGAAGTCTCTCCAACCAGTTGCGCTTGATTGCCAGCGCCACGGTGCGTGCGGTGGAGCAAGCCTGCAATATGACAGACCAGATTGCCATTGAGGACATCAGCCCCAACGTGATGGTAGCAGGCAGGCAAATAGTGGTCGCTGTAGTGAATATGCTTTCGCAATACGGTGAAGACATCCTTACCGGCTCAGCACTGGTACGTAACGATTTGAATCGCGCAGTGGTAAACGCCGTTTTGGATGCATTGAATCGTCGGACCGCAGCACTCCAGGACGAGTAGCCTCCAGACAATCGCATAGAGCCTGTTGTAGCCAGCAGCGTCGTACAGGCTGGGGTGGCACTGAAGCGGAGTGAGTGTCTGTTCGCTTAGCGGCGCGAACGGAACACTTGTGGAGGTCGCTCGCAGTGAAATACTGGCTTACCATGTTGTTGCTCCTGGTGGTATGGGCTACTACCTACGGCGCGAAGTTAGAGATATACCCGCCACCCAAACCACCACCGCCACCATCGGCTACCTACTAAAATCTAGGTGCCACTGCCTCGACCGCTGCTGGCTACAACAGGCTCTGATAGATATAGACAAGGAGAAAGGTTATGCGGGACATCCCGCCAAAGTGGAGCGGTTTTCTCATACGCTATTATCATGAGAGTATCGTCCTGATAGCGGCAGGGGCAGTAGCGGTGGCACTATGGCGTACCCCTCCTGCGCAGTGGCTGCCCGTAGGAGCAATCGCCATTTTGCTGTTCTCGGTCGCTACCGAAATGCTGCCGGTTTCGCTGCTGCGGGGCGGTGCGCAGGTCACTATGGGCTTTCCCATCGTCTGCACTGTGATCGCACTGTACGGCACTGTCCCTGCGATGGCAGTGGATAGCCTGCCCACCCTGCTGGCGGGTGTACTGCTCCATCGTACACATCCCCTCCAACACCGCCTGCGATGGGGTCTGTTTAATGCTGCCCAGTCTGCTCTGAGCGCAGGCTTGGCGGCGCTGGCTTACCACAGGCTCTATGCTGGTTCTACAGATTTTCTCACGGGTCGCTCTTTGCTGGCGCTGACGGCAGCTGCTGTCGTTTATCTGCTGGTCAATGCCTTGCTGGTATCGGTATCGAGTGCACTCTACAATCAGGAGCCGTTCTCGAATATCTGGCAGTATCTGCTTCGCATTGTGGTGCCCACATACGTGCTATTGATGCCTCTTTCCATTTTGCTAATCCTGTTGCTCCAAGCGTATCATGTGGCTGGCTTTCTGCTGGTTGCGGTACCCTTCCTGGCCGCTCGTGAGTGCTTCCGCCAGCGCATCCAGCAGATACGCAACTATCGCGAGACCATCCGTGCGCTGGGTCTTCTGGTGCAACACACCCACCCGTATACGTCGGGGCATCTGCAACGCGCCAGCCAGATGGCGATGAGTGTAGCTACTCGACTCGGTGTGCCGGCACGCCATATCGACCTGCTCCCCGAAGCAGTTGCTCTGCATGACCTCGGCAAAGTTGGTGTTGACGAGGCGGTGCTGAACAAACTGACCCCGCTGACGGACGCCGACTGGCAGATGATTCGTGCACATCCCCTCAAAGGCTCGGAGGTCGTGAGCGGAATCAAGCACCGCGGGCCGGTCCCACTGTGGATTGCGTTGCATCATGAGCGTCCTGACGGGAAAGGCTATCCGTTCGGATTGAAGCTGGGAGAAATCCCCATCGAAGCGCACATCATTGCTGTCGTAGACGCTTTCGACGCGATGGTGGGGGATAACGAAAAAGGCGAACAGCGCCCCTACCGAAAGCCCATGAGCGTTGAAGAAGCGATTGAGGAGTTGCAGAAGGGCGCAGGCACGCAGTTCCATCCCGAGGTGGTGAAAGCTTTTGTTGAGGCAATGGCAGCAGGCGAGTTCGGCGTCGAACATGCCCGACACGCCGTATCGGTAGTGGCAAGACAGGCGGTAGCATGAGTTTCACGACCTTTGTATATATCGTGGTACTGGGGAGTGTTACCTTCCTGTGCTACTACGCGCTGCTGTGGTTGCCCCGGCAGATTCGGCGCGACTATCGCCAGGTCTTACAGGCGCTGGCGCGAACGGTGGAGATTCGGGAGCGCGATACGACAGGGAGCGCACGGTTGCGAGCGCACTATGCCGCCGAAATCGCCAGGCGACTTGGGTTACCCTCGCGGACGGTACAGGATGTCGAGTTTGCTGCGCTGCTGCAAGAAATCGGTAAGGTCAGCATTCCCTACGCAATTCTGAACAAGCAGGAGCCCCTCACCGACGATGAAGCGGAGATGCTCAAGCTGCACAGCGTACTCAGCCAGAGGATGGTAGAACAAGTTTCCTCCCTGGCGAGGCTGGGCGTCTTGATCCGGCATCACCACGAAAACTGGGACGGCAGTGGTTATCCCGACGGGTTGCAGGGAGAGGAGATTCCTCTGGCGTCGCGAATCCTGCATGTCGTTGGTGATTATGCGGACGCGCTGCGCGGCAAGGATATCGATGATGCTGACACCCGCCTGCGGGTCGCAGAGCAACTGGAGGCAGGCAAGGGAAACGAATACGACCCGAAAGTGCTGGATGCCTTTCTGGCGGTAGTCCGTGCGGAGACGCGCCGGCAAATGAGCTTCTCCCGTCATGAACGATATGCCTGAACGCCCTGCCAAACTGGCGCTGCTGGCGATACTGGTGATAGCCTTTCTGTTTCGCGCGACGGGTATTCGCTGGGGAATACCTGACTCCTCGCATTACTTCTCCTTTCATCCTGACGAGTGGGTGATACTGGGGTATACGCTGGGGCTGGACATCCCGCATGGGCAGATAGACCCGCACTTCTACAACTACGGCACAGTATATCTGTATCTGCTGCACCTGGCTATTCTTGCCGGTTCCACTTACGGGTGGCTTACTCCGCCCGGTGACATCGCGCAGTACGACGCTTTTGCAGGGCTCTATCTGACCGGTCGGTGGCTGTCTGCGCTGGCAGGAGTGCTCACCTGCTGGCTGGTGTGGGAGATGGGCAAACGGCTCTGCGGGTATCGGTGTGCGATGATAGCCGCTTTCCTGCTGGCGATAGTGCCCTTGCATACCCTGCACTGCCACTTCCTCACTACCGACGCTACCGCTACATTATTCACTACCAGCGTGTTACTCGCCGCACTGAAACTGCATGAGACCGGTGCAAAGCGTATCCTGATAACGGCAGGGGTGCTGGTAGGGCTGGCGTCCGCTACTCGCTACAACACTGCGCTGGTGCTTATCGCTCCCCTGCTGGCTTTATGGCTACGAGGTATGGAGCACCGCGAAGCGTGGTTAAGCAAGGCTGTGCTTCTGGTAGCGATAAGCGGAGTGGCTTTTCTGCTCTTTTGCCCGGGCGTGTGGATGAACCCGCAAGAGTTCTGGCGCGACTTCGGGTATGAGGCAAAACATGTGCGCGAGGGGCATGGTCTGGTTTTTGTAAATACCGGCTTGGGGTGGGTATATCATTACTGGACGAATCTGCGCTTCGGATTGGGACTGCCGCTGTTGCTGCTAGCAACGCTCAGCGTGCTGATTGCTCCCCTGTCGCGCCGACCGCGGGTGCTCATCCTGTGGGCTTTCGTGGTGGTGTACTACCTGTTTCTCGGCTCGTTTGCCGTGCGGTTCGCGCGGTATCTGCTGCCCATCCTGCCTCCGCTGACGGTATTGACCGCGTGGCTGATAGCGGAAGGCTGGCGCAACACGCAGCAGGCGGGCAGGGTCATCGTGGCAGTAGCAGCAGGAGCCGTCACCCTGTACACCGTCCTGTGGGGCATGGCAGTCCTACTTGCTCTGACCAGAACAGACCCGCGTCTGCAAGCGCTGGAGTGGATACGCCAGCACGTGCCACAAGGTACACGCATCGGCTTTGCCACTATTCCCTGGTTCTACACGCCTCCTCTCAGCCCCTACTGGGGCGAGCTGCAACCATCGCGCAGGGCAGAGCGCGCTCTCGAAGTCAAGGAGTATCGCCTGCTGGTGCCGGGTGCGGAGTGGGATGTGAACGTGCTTCGGCAGGCGCAGGTGGTGGTGCTGAGTCAGTTCGAGCTGGATGACGCGGTACGGGTACGCCACGCGCCCGCACAGGCGTTTCTGGAGGAGCTGAACCGCTCCTTCCATCGGGCGGCGCGATTTGACACAACGTTTCGTCTGGGCGGCATCCGCTTCGGCAAGCGCAACGTGCCTCACGATATGTTGTATCCTTTCCCGCGCATTGAGGTGTGGGAGAGGCAGAGATGAGTGCAGTTGCCTGCGGGAGCAGGGGCTTACAAAATCTTGAGCAATCTGATTACGATATGATATGCTGAGTGCCAGCATTTCATCACGGAGGAGCCTTTTGTCTCAGCCACGTTCCGACTGGTTGTTTTTGATACTGCGCGGGCTGGTACTGCTGGTGTTAGGCTGGACGTTCGGTACGCTGTACGGGCTCACCAGCCTGGGCGCACTGGCGGTTTTTCTGCCGGTGAGCACTGCGTTGCTCGGCTTTTCGGTGGCTCGTGCAACGGCAGCGGGATGGCTGGCGACCCTGTGCGCCTGCATCGGTGGGCTAACGGTATTTGCGCAGTATTTCCCCCTCCGATTTCTGGTGCTCTTCTTGTGGGGAGCGTACATCATTGCAGGTCTGGTGGGCAATGCGGTGTTTCCCCGTCGCTGGAGGATAACATTGCAGATGTACCTTCTCCTGCTGTTGACGGTGGTAGGAGCGGGCATGGTTTGGCAAGCTTACCCGACGCTTTCCGAGGGCGTGTTTCGTGCGGCGGATACACACATCGCACTGTTATCACAGAGGGAGTGGCGAACGGTGGTCATCGCCGGGCTACTGGCGGGTGTGCTTGGCGGGACGACCGGTCTCGGTGGGGGATATGTGCTGGTGCCCGCGCTGGTATTTGCGGGGATCGCGCCGCACGGTGCGCTCTGGCTGTCGTTATGGCTGATGCTGCCGTTAGCGTTGCTCAGCGCGTTGGTCAGTATCAGGCGCACAACGCCTGCGTGGTCGCAAGAAGGATGGCTATCGGCTGGCGCGTTTTTGGGAGGGGTCGCAGGGGCAACCTGGGCAATCAGTTTCAGCGCAGGGATGCTGGTTCTCTGCTTCGGGGCGGCGTTGACCGCGATAGCTCTGGTCACGTGGCGGAGCTTAGCCGCGATCCAGAGAGCCACTTCGCCAGAGGGCGATTGAGCGCGTGGAGCAGAGCATTCACCGCCGCACGCTGTACGTTTTCGCGAACAGGAGCGAACCCGGACAACAGCTGACTACCCGAAGCAGTTTGCAACTCCACCACCACCATCACACCATCCATCTTCTCGTTCTTCTCGTGTAGTTCCACCGTGACTTTGGAGACATGGTGCACCTGCACAGCACCTATGCCGGGCACCAGTGCGAGCAGCGCATCGCGCGCCGCCTGCACCATCAATTCCTCTGGAGGCTGCTTCGCGTCGCCGGTCACCTGGCGCAGAGCACGCACACCCCCTATCGCCAGCTCCACGCTGGCTTCCGCCTCCTTGCCCCGGGTGATGAAGCTGATTCCGGTCACCTGCACGCGTGGTTCGGAACGTTCCTCCATCTCCACCCCGGGGAGAGGCAATTGCAGCATCGCCAGGGTGCCTTTACGCTGTTTCATCTGCAAACACAGTCGGCTGGCGCGTATGATGAGGTCGTCCACTGTCGCCGCATAGTGCACGTCTTCACGCTCGCGGGTGCGACGTCCACCGAAGACGCCGTAGGATACCGAAATGGTCTCGCGTACCTGAGGCGGCTGCAAATCTTCCACTCGCTGGGCGATACGAGCGGCGAGCTGTCTTGCTTCGTCAATCATGTACATGGTAGCGACGGCAAACTCGTCACCACCGTAGCGACAGAGGATGGTCAAGTCCGGGTCCAGCTCGCGCTCTATCGTGCGCGCGACCACCTCCAGCACACGGTCACCAGTCACATGGTCGTACTGTTTGTTAAATTGCCCAAAGCGATCGATATCGAAGAAGAGGATGGAGATTTCATGTCCACTGCGCAGTTTCTCGATGCTCCACTCGCGCAGAGCGTCCTGCCAGGGCAGTTTGGTCAGCGGGTCGTACGAGCGGGAGACCTCCGGGAGCAGATCGGTTGCTCGCACCACACCTGACAGAGTATCATCGAGCACGAAGGCGACGTCCGCGCCTTTTTCCGCCATTTTGGCTGCCGCCTCACGGATGGGCATTTCGGCGCTGAGCAACAGGACTTCGGTGCTCATCACCTCAGACACGGCAGTGTCCTCGGCGACACCAAGCAGCTGCCTTGCCGCGACCATGCCAACCACCTGGTCGCCATCTCGCACAGGCAGCACATCCACCTGAAGCCCCTGCATCAGCGCTATAGCCACCTTCACCGGATGTTGCGGGTTCACCCACACCGGCGGCGCATGAATGAGTTCTCTCAGTTTTCTCATAACCGCGCGTACTTTTGGGGATGTTCTACGCCCATTATAAAACCTGTCGTCGCAAAGAGGGAACGTTAAATCTACCAGTTTTGATTTTTCATCAAGATAGTAAATGAATTGTCACTCCTTTTCCAAAAGCGCGGCAACATACTCCTCTGCGTCAAAATCTTCGAGGTCTTCCGGCTTTTCTCCTACCCCTACCAGCTTGATGGGCACTTTGAGCTCGTCGTGAATAGTGATGACCGCTCCTCCTCGCGCGGTGCCGTCCAGCTTTGCCAGCACGATACCCGTGACATTCACTGCCTGCACGAACTCTTCCGCCTGGCGGATGGCGTTCTGTCCGGTGGTCGCGTCCAGCACCAGCAACACCTCGTCGGGTGGACGCCCCAATGCCCGTTCAGTGACGCGGCATACTTTTTTGAGCTCTTCCATCAGGTTGGAGCGTGTATGCAATCTGCCGGCGGTATCTGCCAGCACGTAATCCACGCCCCGATTGCGTGCGGCGGCGATAGCATCATAGATGACCGCCGAAGGGTCTGCTCCCTCACGATGCTTGATGAGGGTTGCCCCCACGCGCTGTGCCCATATCTCCAGCTGGTCAATGGCGGCGGCGCGGAAGGTGTCACCCGCAGCCAGAATGACACTTTTACCCTGCTGGCGCAGTCGGTACGCCAGCTTGGCGATGGAGGTGGTCTTGCCCACACCGTTGACACCCACGAACAGGTACACCGTCGGCGGCTCCGGAGAGACCTTGAGCTGTGCATCTCCCCCCGCCCGCAGCGAAGCGAGCAGGCTTTCTTTCAGTACTGCCTTTACCTCAGAGGGTTCCTTCAGCCTCTGCTCGCGCACCGCCCGACGCAGGTCTTCCAGCACCTGCATCGTGGTATGTACGTTGATGTCGGCGGTGAGCAACACTTCTTCCAGCTCCTCGAACAGCTCCTCGTCCACGCGCCCACGTCCTGTGAGCAGCGTGTCTACCTTCTGCAAAAGTCCCTTGAATATTCCCAAAGGCATAGACCGTGTATCCCCCTACGAGAGCTTCTCCAATTTAGCGATGGATGCCAGCAGTTGCTTGATACCCGCGTTCGGGAACACCACCGTCAGCAGATGGTCGTCGGTCTGAGGCTCACACTTCATGATAACACCCTCGCCGAACTTATGGTGGCGCACCCTTTGCCCTACACGGTAGGCGTCCTGCGTTTTGGGAGCGGGCTGGCGTGCAGGCGGAGCCGCGGGCAACGGATGCGCCAGCTCGGCAGGGCTCCAGTACAGTTTCAACCCCTCAGGGATGTCGTGCAGAAAGCGCGAGGCGAACATGCCGCTGGTTGTGCCGAAGACGCTGCGCAGGCGCGCATGGGTGATATGCACCCGTTCCTTGGCACGAGTGATGGCGACGTAGCACAGCCGCCTCTCCTCCTCCACGTTGGGGTCTTCGTTGATGGCGCGGATATGCGGGAACAGACCCTCCTCCATGCCCACCAGGAAGACGACAGGGAACTCCAACCCCTTCGCCGCGTGCACCGTCATCAGCGTCACGCGGTCGCTGCCCTCTTCCAACGAGTCCACATCCGCTACCAGCGCCACACTTTCCAGAAATCCCGCCAGACCACGTTCCGCGTCGGGGCTGGCATCAAACTGCTGGGTGGCGGTGAGCAGTTCGCGAACGTTCTCCACCCGAGATTGTACCTCAGGGTCGCGCGTATCGCCCAACCGTTGCAGGTAATCGGTGCGCTGGAGCACCGCGTTCAGCAGCTGGGTGACGGAGCTCGTCTCGCGCAGGGCGCGTAGCTGCTCGATCAGTTCACGAAACTGGGCGACCGCATGGTAAGCACGCTGGGTCAGGCAGTTGGACAAGCTGGGATGTTGTATCGCCTCCCACAGGCTGACACCCTGTTCTGTAGCCAGCTGGCGGATGACATCTATCGTCTGCAACCCGATGCCGCGCGTGGGCACATTGATGATACGCAGCAGACTCACGTCGTCGCTGGGCGACTGGACCACGCGCAGGTAAGCCAGCACATCTTTGACCTCTTTGCGCTGGTAGAAGCGCACGCCGCCCACAATCTGGTACGGGATGCGGTAGTTCAGGAAGACCTCTTCAAAGGTGCGCGACTGCGCGTTGGTACGATAGAGCACCACGAAATCGCCGTACCTGCGCCCCAGTTGCTGCACGCTGAGCGCGATATGCTGCGCAACCACCATCGCCTCCTCGCGCTCGTGCTGCACTTCGGTCACAGTGATAGGCAAGCCGTCGCGCTTTTCAGACCACAGTCGTTTGGGGGCACGGCGCACATTCTTCTCCACCACGTGGAAAGCCGCGTCCAGAATAGGCTGGGTGGAACGATAGTTCTGCTCCAGCTTCACCACGTGCGCATCCGGGAAGTCACGCTCGAACGAAAGGATGATGCTCACATCCGCCCCGCGCCAGGAGTAGATGGACTGGTCGTCGTCGCCCACCACGCACAGGTTGCGGTGTATCGCGCTGAGATGCTTCACGATGCGATACTGCGCCTGATTCACATCCTGAAACTCATCCACCAGCACATGCAGGAAACGCTTCTGGTAGCGTTCCAGCACATCGGGGTGTTGGTCGAACAGCTGCACCGTTTTCATCAGCAGGTCGTCGAAGTCCAGCGCGTGGCACGCTTCCAGCCGCTCTTGATAGCGTGGGTATACCCTGCCCACGATCTGGGTGAAGTAGTCTACCGGCGTGTACAGGTGCGGTGGTATCAGCTTTTCCTTCGCACGGCTGATGAAATTGAGGATCGAACGCGGGGCAAAGCGCTTCTCGTCGATATCCAGCAGCCTCAGCACCTCTTTGACCACGCTGAGCTGATCGTCTTCGTCAAACACCACAAACTCGGGGTCTATGCCAAGCGGGCGTCCGCTTTCACGCAGGATACGGGCGCAGATGGCGTGAAACGTGCCCACCCACATCTGCTTCACCTGCGTCGAGCCGACCAGCTGCTCGATGCGTTCGCGCATCTCGTTGGCGGCTTTATTGGTAAAGGTGACCGCGAGGATACGTCGCGGCGACACGCCTCGTGCGGAGATGAGGTGGGCAATGCGCATGGTGAGCACGCGCGTTTTGCCACTGCCTGCGCCAGCAAAAATGAGAAGCGGTCCCTCGCCGTACGTTACCGCTTCTCGCTGAGCATCGTTCAACTTTTGCCATTCATCCATTGCACCATACATTTTACGGGAAATGGTGCCTGGAATCAATAGCCTCAGTCGAAGTCGAAGAGGTCTTCTAAGAACGACTTGATCCTCTTGCGCTTGCGAGGATGTTTGCGCTCATACTCTTCCTCATGCCATTCCTCATGGCGCGGTTGTTGTCTGGTTGGGGGACGCGGTGCTCCCAGTGAGGCGCGTTCCAGAATCTTATCCAGTTCGCCCCTGTCCAGCCAGACGCCGCGACAGTGAGGGCAGTAGTCTATCTCCACTCCGTCTCTATCTACAGGAACCAGCAGTTCCTGGCAGGCAGGGCAGAGTAGTCTTCCTGTCACACGCATCTTCTGTCCTCTCTATGTTCCTTCGTTTAGTGTTCTATCCGGTAGAATTTTTGATGATGATAAGGTGGTTGCACACTTCCATCGTTCTGATCACGAGCGAAGAATCTCGAGGGCTTCACTGCGTTCGGCAGGACAAGGATACCGTGAGATGCTTCGCCGTCGCTCAGGATGCCCCATTGCCTTATCCCCAGTTCAACTTCCGCTGCGTAACTCCCTGCTTTTATAACGCTTACGCACAACCTGTGTGCAGAGGTTCCTTTTGCTGCGGCAGGAGTTCCTTTGTGCCTGGCGAACCGATTTTTTAGAACCCATATTGGCAAGGAGGTCGTGAGAACCGTGTCCCCGCAAGTGTACATCGCCTTCGATCTGGGTGCTGAGAGCGGACGCGCGGTGGCGGGAATCTACGATGGACATCGCCTGGAGCTGAAAACCCTGCACCGTTTCCCCAACACGCCGCTGCGCCTGCCCGATGCGCTTACCTGGAACGTGTTGCGACAGTATGCGGAGATTCTGCAGGGGATCGCCCTGACCGTGCGCGAGTACGGCGAGGCGGTGCGTTCCGTAGGGGTGGACACCTGGGGCGTGGACTTTGGTCTACTGGACGCGCGAGGCACTTTGTTGACCAATCCCGTGCACTACCGCGACCACCGCACCGACGGTATCATGGAGAATGTACAGGCAATGGTCGGTGCAGATACTATCTACGACTACACAGGTATCCAGTTCATGCCTATCAACACCCTGTACCAGCTGGTAGCAGTGCAACAACAACATCCTGGGCTACTGGACCTGGCGGACAAGATGCTGATGATGCCCGACCTGTTCCACTACTGGCTGAGCGGGGCCAAGGTGAGCGAGCGCACCATTGCCAGCACTTCGCAGATGATGGACGCGCGCACCGGCCAGTGGGCGCTGGATTTGCTCAGGCATGTGGGGCTTCCTGTGCACTTCCTGCCGGAGATTGTGCCGCCGGGCACGCGATTGGGCAAACTACGCAAAGCAGTGGTGGAGGAAACAGGCGCACAGAACGTGGAGGTAATCGCACCGGGCAGTCACGATACTGCTTCCGCGGTAGCTGCTGTGCCCGCGACAACTGGCAGCGATTTTGCTTATATCAGCAGCGGCACCTGGTCACTGATGGGTGTGGAGTTGCCCGAACCGTTGATTAACGCTCATACACGCACGCTGAACTTCACCAACGAAGGCGGCGTACACCACACGATACGGTTCTTGCGCAACATCATGGGGCTGTGGCTGGTGCAGGAATGCCGTCGCGCCTACGCTCGCGAGGGACAGGAATACACCTACGAACAGCTCACCCAGCTGGCATCGGAGGCAGAACCTTTCCGTGCAGTGATAGACCCCGACGACCGTCGGTTCCTGAACCCATCCAACATGTTGCAAGCTATTCGCGAGTACTGCGAAAGCACCGGACAGCCCGCGCCGGAGACACCCGGGCAGTTTGTGCGGTGTTGTTTAGAGAGCCTTGCCCTGCGTTACCGCTGGGTGCTGGAACAGCTGGAGAGCCTGCTGGGGAAGCGGCTGGAGGTCATCCACGTCGTCGGTGGAGGCACCCAGAACCGCCTGCTCTGCCAGTTCACCGCCGACGCCTGCCATCGCACCGTGCTGGCAGGTCCCGTAGAGGCAACGGCGGCGGGCAACGTGATGCTGCAGATGATTGCGCTGGGCGAGCTGCGAGGCGTGAGCGAGGGGCGCGAGCTCATCCGTCGCTCCACGGAGATCGTCGAATACGCGCCTCGTGACCCAGAGGCATGGAATGCGGCATACGAGCGATTTCTGGGGCTTCTCGAGTAGAAATGGGGCGGCTGATGGGATTCGAACCCACGACCTCCTGAGCCACAGTCAGGCGCTCTGGACCAGCTGAGCTACAGCCGCCACCGAAAAAGCAGCAGGTTGGCGCCCCCGAGAGGACTCGAACCTCCGACCCACTGCTTAGAAGGCAGTTGCTCTATCCTGCTGAGCTACGGGGGCAGGGTAGGCTCTTCCTGATGACATTACTCAGCAAGGTTGCCCTTGTGTTGTCACTCCTTGTGCATTCTTATACCACAGGTTTATGCCCCGTCTGCACCTCTGTTTTGAACATGCAGTTGCTATTGTATCACATATCTGGGCGTTGTGCAAGTAGGAAACTGAAATTGACCTGAGCCTGGCACCATTTGATGCGAGCATTCCTATCTATCTCCTCTGGTAAGGCAATTGTATATCAAAACCAGCCCGCCCACAGGCTTCCCTCCTCGTCTCCAACTCTATCGTTGCCGTGTTCTGTTTGTCTGGGGAGGCATCTACCGCCTCCCCAATTTTTATGCCCAATGCCGGCACTTAATGCCCCCTGTTCCGCTATCTATCTCCAGTGGTGAGGGAAAGTATGCAGCAGCAGGACGAGACCAGGTTCAACCAGTTCTGGAGCGCTTACGAGCGCATGATATACAGACTCGTGCGTCGGTATGCCAGAAACAGTTACGAGCGTGAGGAGTTATTGCAGGAGTCCAGGATAGTGCTCTGGCAGACCATTCTGGACTACGATCCATCACGAGGCACGAAGTTCAGCACGCTGTTGTATACCAGACTGGTGCATGCCATGCTGGAATGGATAAGGAACAACAGGTATCTCTGCGTCGTGTCTCAATGCGACTTCAGGAACCGATGCACCGGTCCGTCCTGGTTGCCCATAGAGAGCGTGTTAGAGAATGAGGAACATCCAGCCTATTATGAGGTATTGAACGCCCTGAGTTATGAGGAACCTTCTTATGACAGCATACTCAGCGTCCTCTCCTGGCAGAGGTATCTCAGGGAACGACTGAACACGTTGCAGTATCAATGCATCGTCTGTTACTTTGGTATCGGCACGAGAGAATGCACTATGGACGAGATAGGCAGGTTATTGAACATGTCCAGGCAGCGAGTGCATCAGCATATCCAGAGGGCTTTAGAGATTCTGCGTGCAGATCCTCCTTGCTGGGTTTAGTGCGTCACATCCTTCCATCCTCCTTCTCTGCGGTTCAAGGCGCCGGATAAATACCGGCGCCTTATTTTGCACATGCGGTACCTTCTCCGCCCGTTCCTCATATCTCTTTCCAGTGAGTTCTCTTAAGGGGAGGTGTACGACTATGTACGCCCTGATACTTGAAGACAGTTACCGTTCGCCGCTGGTTGCGTTCACAGACGACCTGCAACCGGTTCTGGAGACCGCAGCCCGGTTACTCAACTGTTCAATGCCGGTAGAGGCTTCGCTGAACATCGGCACGGTAACTGTCGCCACCGCTCAGGATATCACCAGTCCGGAGCTCCGACGTGCATTGCACTACAACGAGCACGGTAAGGTCATCTGGTGCAGTGATGATATCGCTCGTCAGGTCTGTAACCAGCAGACGGCGCAACTACAGTTGAAGCTGGTCAAGACTGATGATAAGAGCTGGATGGCGCTCTGTGTAGAGCATAAGGGGGCTATGCACTGTCTGGAGCTTCCGGAGGATTTGCAGCTCCCTGTCATAGAGACGGAGCCCGTTGAGGAGCGCACAGAGCCCTGTCTGATATATTCCCAGAAGTCGCCATACACCCACATGGTGTACTTCATCCCGTTGTCCGTCGTCCGTGCAGCCACCGTTCTGGATACGGGGCAGTTACCGCAGCTGGACTATCCGGGCGAGTTGACGATAAGGCTCGGCACGGGCTTCTACGGCAACATGGACGACCTGTTGCTCGGCGAGCTCGGTGCGCAGTTGAAGCAGCGTAATGAGAGCGGGACGATGCTGGTGGTAGAGACATCGCCACGTCGTGCTCTGCTCTCCCATTCCTCCGGCGACGTTTATGCGGTCTTTAAGTCCGACGAACGGACACTGACCCATCTCCAGTTCGGGAGTCACGTCAGGATAGCGATTGAAACCATGAAGTTGACAGGAGCACATCTATGAGCGAGCTGGACATCGTGATGACGACGATAAAGAGCACTCTGCAAGAGGCGTTCGCCATAGCGGACACGTTCGGTGTCTCGCTGGACGAGGAGCTCTACGACAGATGTGAAGATCTGCTCAAGTCCGGTTGCGGGATAGACCGTATCCGGGAGGTGGCGTCATCGTTCCCAGAGCAGTATCAGGAGACGCTGACGGATGTGCTCAAAGACCTGGAACGGAAATACCCGCTGGCGTCCGGTGCAGGTGAAGGTGTGGACCTCACCGATGAGCAGTTCCCGGTGAGAGCTCCCAGACCGAACCTGGCCGGTGCGGTAGGTGTAGATATCCCATAAACAACCAACAAGGAGGTAAGTACAATGCCAGTTGCAACCAAATCCAAATCCAGGAGCAACGGCTCCGATCCGACGCTGGAGCTTTCCGCTTCGGCTGGTCAGGAGGTTGTCATCCAGCCGCCACGGTTCGCCTCAGCCCAGTTCCGCATCGTCGGCATCACTCCGTATTGCCAGGCACGGTTCTCGCAGAAGGCGATGCAGGCGATACGGGAGCAGCACGAGGCAGGTCAGCGAGCCCGCAAGGGCAAATCTCGTGAGCCTCGCAACTTTGAGGAAGATTACAAGCAGGCGATGCATGTCAGCTCCGAGGGCTGGGTCGGCATCCCCGCAAGTGCTTTCCGCAACGCGCTCATCTCCGCCTGTCGACTGGTCGGATACCGCATGACTCTGGCGAAGCTGTCGCTGTTCGTCGCCCCCGACGGGCTGGACGCAGTGGATGGTACGCCGCTTGTCAAGATTGAGGGCGAGCCCGAGATGTCGGTGATGCCCGTGCGTAACGCTACCGGCGTGCTGGACCTGCGTGCCCGTCCTATGTGGCGACAGTGGGCGGCGAACGTAGTCATCTCATGGGACGAGTCTCAGTTCAGCCTGGCCGATGTGACCAACCTGCTGGCTCGTGTAGGCTTGCAGGTCGGTATCGGTGAAGGCAGACCGGACAGTCGTGAGAGTCACGGTCTCGGCTGGGGTTTGTTTGAGATCGCGGCGGTAGCCCTGGCAGATCCCAAACCGACGTTCGTCCCGCCCACCGAGAACGATAACCAGTAGTCCTGGCAGGCATGGCGAGGCGGGGCATGGCGCGACCGGGCTTGGCACGGCAGGCAAGGCGAGGCAAGGCGTGGCCGGGCGAGGCGCGGCTTGGCTTGGCTGGGCAAGGCAGGCACGGCGTGGCACGCCTCGGCTGGGCATGGATCGGCAAGGCAGGGCCCGGCCAGGCAAGGCAGGCTAGGGCGAGGCTGGGACAAGGCCCGGCGCGGCACGTCCTGGCAAGGCAGGCAAGGCTCGGCTAGGCATGACGTGACTGGGCTTGGCACGGCGCGACTCGGCAAGACGAGGCAAGGCAGGCGAGGCGGGGCGTGGCACGTCAACGCAGGGCCCGGCACGACGAGGCAAGGCATCAGGGTTGTGGAGGGTGGGATAACACATCACGTAAGGAGGTAGATATGACTGACGATACCGTTGCAACTACCAGGATTCGAGCAAACCAGCTAATCCTGGACGAACGCATCTATCCCCGTGCCGGAGGGATAGACCGGGTACACGTCTACCATCTGCAGCTCGCCATCCGTGCCGGTGAGAATCTGCCACCTATCCTTGTATCCGACACGGGCATCCTGGTAGACGGTGCTCACCGCAGGGAGGCGTTCATCGCCGAGTTCGGTCCGGAAGCAGAGATTCCGGCTGTCATCAAGCACTACGAGGACGAGAGGTCGATGGTTGAGGAGGCCGTGCGTGCCAACATCAAGCACGGCAAGGCTCTCACTTCTCAGGACCTGGTACATGCAGCTCAACTGCTGAGACCGTATGGGGTAGACGTTCCCCATCTGGCTCGTCTGTTCGGTCGTCCTCTGGAGTACACGCAGCGTCTGCTGGTGCGTGAGGCTCGTGTACAGAACGGAGGCGATGAACCAAAGCCCATTCCGGTCAAGTTCGCCGTTCGTCACCTCTCCGGCACCGAGATGACAGAGGATCAGGCATCCGCTCACAGCAAGGTGCTCGGCAGTTCCATCACCTTCCAGGTGAAGCAGCTAAGGTCTGCTCTGGAGAACGGGCTGGTACCGACTGGCAACGGTGAGCTCATCCGGGAGATGCGGCTCCTGTACAAAGCTCTCGGTGCTTTCCTGAGCCAGTTCAAGACTGCCCGCAAACGTAAGCAACCTGTAGAGAGCTAGTCTCGGCGGGCGTGGCACGGCTAGGCTTGGCTCGGCATGGCGTGGCACGGCAGGCAAGGCGAGGCTGGGCAAGGCCCGGCGCGGCACGTCCTGGCAAGGCAGGCAGGGCTCGGCTAGGCATGACGTGACTGGGCTTGGCAAGGCGCGACTCGGCAGGACGTGGCGAGGCAAGGCAGGCGAGGCGAGGCCCGACACGGCACGGCGAGTCCTGGCGAGGCAAGGCAGGCGAGGCGAGGCCCGACACGGCACGGCGAGTCCTGGCGAGGCATCTGGGTTGTGGCGGGTGGGAATTACTCTATGGAGGTAGACGTGACCGTAGTGCTTGATGCAGACGATACGCTCTGGCGAACACAGTCGGTGTACGAGAGGATCAAGACTGAGTTCAAACAGATGCTAGGGCAAATAGGTATCTATGGTGAGGACATCATACAGCAGCTGGACGATCTGGATCGTGCCCGTGTACCGTATCGTGGTCTGAGACCGGAACGGTTCATTGAGAGTCTGGTGATTACCTACACCATTCTGGCAACCAGACACGGTATCCCGTTCAATCCAGGAGTAGAGGCAGCGATTTACTCATTCCGTCATCTGTTGGACGCTCCGCCGGAACTCTATCCGGAGACGATACCTGTGCTGGAGGAGCTCCGCAAACGAGGTCATCTGCTGGTGCTCTACTCCGCAGCCGGTGATATGGAACACCAGAACCGCAGGATAGACCTGTCTGGGATTCGGGGCTATTTCCACCATGTGGTGGTCACAGCCACGAAGGACAGAGATAGCTTCCTGCGATTGCTGGAGATGCTTGATGCTCAGCACAATCCACAGCGAGTGGTCATGGTGGGAAACAGTTATCAGTTTGACATTCTACCTGCACTGCAATGTGGTGCGAGAGGTATATTGATAGACCGTGGCGATTGGCAGGCTACACAGCAGGTAGAGATAGATCCGAGTGTTCCCGTGCTGAGCAGTTTGGAAGGTTTGCCGGACCTGATAATAGATTCTCTATCCGGCAAATAGGCTTGGCTTGGCTGGGCTAGGAACCGCATCGCACGTCGTGGCATGGCAAGACTTGGCTTGGCATGGCAGGCACGGCATGGTGAGGCCAGGCGTGGCAAGGCGAGGCTGGGCAGGCCTGGCAAGGCACGACACGGCGCGACATGGTGCGGCTGGGCGCGTCGTGGCAGTCAAGGCGAGTCTTGTCTGGGCGGGGCGAGTCCTGGCTAGGCTAGCCAAGGCGAGGCACGGCAAACAAGCCGGCAGGTGGAATCCAATCCATCTGCCGGCGGATATTCCACCACGCAACGACAGATATTCCACCACAGGAGGCTCAAATGCTGGACATTGCTCGCATTGAAGAAGGCGACCAGTACTACGAACGCCATCCTATCCCGGACAGGAAACGCTGGGAGCAGATATTCCTGCCACTCTACCATGTGCTGGACATCTCGGTCTACGACGAATTCCGGTGCGGCTTGTTCGAGTTGCTCCCAGACTACGACCAGGAGTGTGACTGCGGCTGGGACTACCATCCCTTCTGGAAATGGCGAGACCAGCTTCAGCACCGGGAGGATTGCTTCCAGCAGGTATGGAAGCGGTTTGAGGACCAGTACGGTCGTCTGGCCTATATGGGAGGCAGTTTCAGGAAGCAATACGAGCAGAAGCTGGAAGAGATCATCAAACCGGTATACCAGCAGTTAGGCTGGCCCACTGAAGGAGACGACTGGTGGCATGGAGTTGCCATCAAGTGCTCCTGCGACTACCACCGGCGGATAGAGGAGAAGCTGCTGGAGATCATCCGGCAAGAAGGTCATGCCGGACACCGGCGTGGATGCGCCGTTATCAGACCGAACTTCCTGTATAAGCCGACAGACTGGGCGCTATGGTGGTACAAGTACCCGTTGAGGTCCGCCAAATGCTCAGAGGTCATCTCCGACGAACAGTTCGCAAGCATCATCGAACATTGCATCCAGTTCGTGAGGAATCAGAGGTAGTCAAACATGTCAACACTCAACGTAGCCCTTGTGGACAAAGCCCGGTATCAGACAGGGAACACCGTCTATCGGTTCCGCTATGCGGTGATATCAGATGGAGACGGTACAGAGGTCACAGCTATCCTGGTAGATAGCAAAGTGCTATACCACCACCTGCCGATAAGCCGATTCGTGGAGCTCGTTCATAACGCAGACGATGGCGACTTCAGTGCCAGGCTGGAACTCCACAACCTGCTACATGAGGCTGAGGAATGGCAGGACAAGGTGTTAATTGGGCAATGAGGAGGCTAACCATGCATCTGGTGATTCCGCTTATCACTGAGGAAGGCGATCTCTGGATTATCGTTCGGCGATACAGCCGTGACGAGGTATCAACCAGGCTGGACAGGATGCAGGCTATGGCTCAGCAGCTCGATGAGCACCAGTCCATCCTGTGGAGAATGCCTGTAGTTGTCATCGACCGTGAAGTTATCCCTGTACTGGACCTGCCGCATCTTGATAAGGCACTGGAACAGGAATCGCCCATCCTGATCAACGACAGACAATGGAGGGAAGTCGTCGATCTGATAGGCGAGCGATACCTGTGGGATGCCTTCCTGATGATAGAGTGCAACAGAGCCGGCAACATGCAAGCGCAGATAGCTATCCCAAGGTATGAATACAGGCTCGAGTATCCGGTTGAACTGTCCGCGTTATTTCATAACACTTCCCGCTAGCAGGAGGTCAAACATGGCCAAGAACTACAGATTCCTTCTGCGTTACATCTCACGCCGTGCCGTTGAGCTGTTCGACGCCCCATACGAATTCCCGTCCTGCACCAGATGGCCCGACAGAGTAGTGCACCTTATGAAACCGAGAGAGGTAGAACTCACTCCTGGCACCACTCTCCTGTACAAACCGGGCAGGCATATCGATGAGCAGGGTACGTTTGTTGTACGCGCAGGCGATATGGAAGTTGCTGTATCTGAATACGATGATGGGGCAGCCTTCAGCGATTCCTTCATCCGCGCAGGAGAAGGGATGCTCAGGGAGTCCATTCTGAGTAACCCGGACGGCTCTCGAATGTACCACTACCTGTACGGTAACGAAGTGGAACGGGCTCACAGGGATGCCTGCACGTTCTTCAGGCGGTTCCGTCGGGAATGGAAAGATGCCTGTGAACAGGCTCTTTGGGAGGACGCTACGAGATACACGGCTCCTTTCATCAAGTTCATCAGCTCCCTGTCTATCAAGGATCGGTTCACCAACGCTGTAGTAAGGGCAGAGCTCATGTACGGCATGAGGGATACATATTACTCCAGACACGTTATCGAGACTCTGAGAGATGCGCTGGACTATCAATCCCGGATAGCCAAAAGTGAGTTCAGGAATACGCTATACGATAGGTACGACGATCTGCTCCTGTATGGTCGTCGTTTGGCTGCAGATCTGATATCGCTTGCATCCATGGAGCAGTATCTACGCAGAGGCATGGATCTGAAGGACGCCAGGAATCTGGTCATCATAGACAACTTACTGATCCATGCATATTACGACGTCTCTGCAAGCTCGTACAGGGTTCTGGCTCCAGATGCCAATCTGGAAGCGGAAGCACGCAGGCTTATTAGAACCTTCAGATTGGACGACGCTCTGGAGAGGCTTTGCAAGGGCAGTCTGCCCTATCTGGCTACATTAATAGACCGCATACTGAACACCCAGCCCATTGTGCATGAGGTTACCTGGCAGAAGGTGGAGACCGGTCAGGACATGCAAGCGCTTGTGCTGGAGTATAGCGTACGTGGTGACAAAGGTGTTGAGGCACTCTTGGAAGTGCTATCATGTTAGACCTGGCGTGCACAAATACATTATCTGGAGGTATACGACATGGACGAACGGGTACAGGAAGCAGTTGAGTTCATGTTACAGGATGTGCTGTTCATGAAACAGCAAGAGCAATCCCTGGATCTGGAGGACATGCTCCTGTTCGCTTACCAGCACCTTATCGATATGGAGCAGTGGCGACTGCAGTTAACCAGAGACGAGCTGGACGAAGCGTGGGAGCGTGTCAGGGAGACCATCCAGAGGCAGGAAGCTAACATTGACGAGAACACACGTTAGCAACATACCGGAGCAGGATAGAAACAAGCAGGATGGGAACAAGCAGGATGGGAACAAGAAGGAGTTAAGAAGCCATGTACAACACCAATCCCCAGTACATCATCATTACCTGCCCCTGCGGTTCTCAGGTTCAGCTGGAGCTGGTAGGTGGTCAGTATCAGAACACCTACGACGGCGAGTGCCCACGGTGCGGTACCCGCTGGGAGCTGACCAACGTTACCGCTGAGATGGCAGATGAT